>JACKEJ010000012.1:300000-384660 GCA_020633055.1 Sandaracinaceae bacterium
GACGCTGCCGCTGCCCAGCGAGTGTGAGCCGATGTTCGGCGAGCTGCTCGCGAGGACGTACGCGCTCGCCGCGCGCCATGGGCTGCGCCCCGAGCTGCATGTGTTCCTGGACCACACCAGCGACGTGCCCTACGCAGAGCCCGACGACGACTCGCCGGGGGGGCTGTGGCTGCTGCTGCGGCATCGCGAGATCATGCGCCTCGGGGAGGCCTCGTTCTTGTTGAAGGAGCTGCGCAACAAGCGGCTGACCAGCTCACGCCTGATCTTCCCCCGTGCGCTGCGGGACGACGTGGAGACGGAGCTGGGTCCGCTGCTCGGGAGCGCAGAGGGCCACCGCTGACCTGAACGTGCGTGGCACGGGCGGGTTGCGTGGACGACCCCTGATCGCGGACGATGCGGCCATGCAGCGCTCCATCGAGGTCGACACCACGCGCTTGCCGTTCGTGCTGACGACCGTTCGAGGCGGGATGCGGGCGGAGGACGTGGAGGAGATGCAGCGGCGCTTCGAGGCGTTGTTCGCGGCGCGTCGTCCATTCGTCACCATCACCGACGCGCGCGCGCTGACCCGGGTCCCGGCCGCCCCGCTGCGTCGGGCCATCGCGGATTGGAACCTCCGCTACCGTGCCGAGACGGCCACCTACAACGTGGCCGCGGTGGCCATCCTGGACTCCGTGCTCGGCCGCGCCGCCCTGCGGACCATCCACTGGATCGCGCCGCACCCGTCGCCGTATCTCGTGGTCGCGTCGCCCGCGGAGGCCGTCGCCGTGGCGTTCGAGCACCTGGAGGGCGCCGGCGTCCGCCTGTCGCCGGACGTGCACCTGGAAGAGCTCATGCGCGCCTTGCATGGCACAGCGGCCGAGCGCGCGGGCGTAGGCTGAGCACATCTTCGGTTGTCATCGAGGTTGCGGGGGCCGATACTCGCGACGGAATGGCCAAGATCCTCGTCGTCGACGACCAACGCAACATGCGCACCACCCTCGCGATGCTCTTGCGCGGGGCAGACCACCACGTCGAAGAGGCGGAGAACGGGGACGTGGCGTGCGAGCGCGTGGCGGAGGAGGCGTTCGACCTGGTGCTGACCGACCTGAAGATGGGCACCACGGATGGCCTGGCGGTGCTGCGCAAGACGCGCGAGGCCTCGCCCCTGACCGAGGTCATCGTGATGACGGCCTACGGGACCATCGAGAGCGCGGTCGAGGCCATGCGCCTGGGCGCGCACGACTACATCCAGAAGCCCTTCGAGGAGGAGGAGCTGCTGATGAAGGTGGCGCGCGCCGTACGCGCGAGAAAGCTGGCGGGGCAGGTGTCCGCCATGGCGGCCGAGTTCCGCGAGCGCTACCACTTCGAGAACATCATCGGCCGCAGCGGCGCCATCCGCGACGTGCTCGGGCGCATCGTGCGCATCGCCCCCACGGACGCGACGGTGCTCATCACCGGCGAGAGCGGCACCGGCAAGGAGCTGGTGGCGAGGGCCATCCACGTCAACTCGCTGCGCTCCGAGAAGCCGTTCATCACCATCAACTGCGCGGCCATCTCCGAGACGCTGCTCGAGAGCGAGCTGTTCGGGCACAACCGCGGGGCCTTCACGGGCGCCGTCGCGTCCCGCAAGGGGCTGTTCGAGGAGGCCAACGGCGGCACGTTCTTCTTCGACGAGATCGCAGAGACGGCGCCGTCGTTCCAGGCCAAGCTCCTGCGCGCCATCCAGCAGGGCGAGATCCGACGCCTCGGCGACAACCAGACCGTGCAGGTGGACGTGCGCATCATCGCGGCTACCAACCGTGACCTGAAG
Source organism: Sandaracinaceae bacterium (assembly GCA_020633055.1). Lineage (NCBI taxonomy): Bacteria > Pseudomonadati > Myxococcota > Polyangiales > Sandaracinaceae > Sandaracinaceae bacterium. The sequence goes on from JACKEJ010000012.1 coordinate 301,790, forward strand.
GCCATGATCGAGGAGAAGTCCTTTCGCGAGGACCTCTACTACCGGCTCAACGTCGCGCGCTTCGTGCTTCCCGCGCTGCGCGACAGGCGCGAGGACATCGCGCCCCTGACCGAGCACTTCCTCGAGAAGTACGGGAAGAAGATGCGGCGGTCCGCGCGCCTCGGTGACGGCGTCATGGAGTGGCTCGAACGGTACCCGTTCCCGGGCAACATCCGTGAGCTGGAGAACCTCATCGAGCAGGGAATCGCGCTGGCGCTCGACGGCGAGGTGCAGCTCGACGACATCGTCTCGCCCGAGATGCGCCAGGGAGGCGAGGGCACGGCGGCGCCGCGGCTGTTGCAGGACGTGGTGGACCGCGCGGAGAGCGAGGCCATCATGAACGTGCTGCGCGAGGTCGACGGCAACAAGGAGAAGGCGGCCGAGGCGCTCGGGCTCAGCTCCACGACGCTCTGGCGCAAGATGAAGCGGCTGGACCTCAGCTGGCCGTAGCTCGGGGGACGACGCCAACTCGGGGCTGCAATTTCCCCTCGGGTCGTCCTGTAGTTTGAGCCGCGGGCTTGCTTCGCGTTACGCTGCGGCATGTCCGACAGGGTGCGAATCGGCGATCTCCTCGTGGCCGCCAAGCTGGTCACGCAGGAACAGGTGCAAGAGGCGCTCGTGGCCCAGCGCGAGTCCGGTCGACGTCTGGGCGAAGAGCTCGTGGCGAAGGGCTTCGTCACGGAGTTTCAGCTCACCCAGATCCTGTCCAACCAGCTGTCCATCCCGTGGGTCAGCCTGCAGCGCATCGAGTTCACGCGGGAGCTGCTGAACATGGTCCCCGCCGAGGTGGCCAACCGGCTCTGCGTCATCCCCATCTACATGCGCCGTGTGCGCGCGGCCGAGACGCTCTACGTCGCGATGGACGATCCCACTAACGAGCACGCGCTCGAGGAGCTCGTTGCGACGACGGGGTTGCCCGTCAAGGCGATGGTCTCGTCTCCGTCCGAGATCCGACACGCCATCCGCGTCTACTATCTGGCGGGCGCGCCACAGGTCCACCCCCCCGAGCGCCGCGCGTCTCGTCACCCGGACCCGGACCCCGTCGCCCCCGAGCCCGTCGCCATCCCCAAGGCGCCGCCCACGGGGCTAGGCGACACCAGCGTCCCGGCCAGCGCCGACGAGTGGGACAAAGGGTCGCCCCCACCGCCGAGCGCTGCTTCGCCAGCGCGTCCTCCGGCCGCACCACCAGCGGCCCTCAAGCCAGCCGCGCCTGCTGCCGCGCCTGCCACTGGGCCTGTCACCGCGCCGCCTGCTGCCCCAGCCGCCGCATCTGCTGCCTCGGCTGCCGCTGCCCCTGCGGCTGCCGCGCCTCCAGCCCACCCAGCGACTCCCTCTGGCGCCCCCGCGTCGGCGACTGGAGGAGCGGGGGCGCAAGCCAGCCCTGCGCCGGTTGCGGCTACGGCCGCGGTTGGCGCCGCCGCGTCCGCCCCCGCAGCGCCGCCTGCCGCCGCGCCCAGCGGAGCAGCGTCCTCCGCGTCGGCGGGCGTCGGGCCTGTGACTCCAGCTGGATCCAACGGTGGAACGGCGCGCCCGGCGTCAGCCGGATCCCCGAACCCCGGCGCGGCGGTGTCCGTGCTGATCGATGCGGTCTCGAAGCCGCCGGTCACGCGCGTCGAGGATCCGCCCGCCGCGCCAGCCTCTACCGAAGAGGGTGTGGAGGCGGCCGGTGTGCGCATGGTCACCCTCACCCTACTGGACGGGACCACGGTCCGGCTCCCGGCACCCGGGTCCAAGCGTCAGGCCGCGGAGCAGGCCACCGAGGGCGGGCTCACGGCGAGCGACCTCGTCTCGGCCCTCATCGCGCGCGCCCAGGGCGCCGATGTCAGCGACGTCCTCCCGGACAAGCAGTGGGAGATCCTGTTCGCGTCCCTGCTCACGCTCCTCATCCGTAAGGGCCTCCTGGCGGACTGGGAGTTCGTGGAGGAGTGGAAGAAGCGTCAGGGCTGAGGCCGAGGCTCGTCGGCCTCTCGCTCCAGCCGTTCTCGTTCCAGCCGCTCCCGCGCGCTCTCCTCGACGCTGCGCTGCACCTCGTCGCCCACTCGCCTCCCCGCCTCCTCCACCTCACGGCCCAGGTCCTGGGCTTCGTCCGTCTGGGCGATGCGGAGGAAGTGCTGGAAGAGCGTGCGCTCTCCGAGAGGCACGAAGAACACGAACCAGGTCACGGCCGCGAAGACCAACAGGGACCAGAAGAACTTCACGCTCTTGACGATCATCACACCTCGTCTTCGCGCCGGATGCCGTACGCGCGCAGCTTCTTGTGCAGGTTGGTGCGCTCGACCCCCAGCAGCAGCGCGGCGCGGCTGATGTTCCACGCCACCTCCTCGAGCGTGGCGAGGATGTACTGTTTCTCCGCGAACTCGCGGTAGTCCCGGAGCGACATGCGCTCTTCGCCGTCGAGCGCCGGCGGCAGGGACGAGGGGCGCAGGGTCTCGGCGCTGCTGCGGTCTTCGACGGCGCGCTCGCGGGACAGGCGTCCCACGTCGGGCACGTCGTCCAGCACGATGCAGTCGCCGCTCAGGATGGCCATGCGCTCGACCACGTTGCGCAGCTCGCGCACATTCCCCGGCCACGAGCGCTCCGCCAGGGTCTCCAGCACGTCGTCGTCGATGGGCTTCTCTCGGAGCCCGTTCTCCTTGCAAAACTCGCGCAAGAAGGACACCGCCAAGGCGGGGATGTCGCCGGGGCGCTCGCGGAGCGCTGGGGTGCGCAGGGGCACCACGTTCAGCCGGAAGTAGAGATCCTCGCGGAACCGCCCCTCGGCCACGTCGGCTTCCAGGTCGCGGTTGGTGGCGGCCACGATGCGCACATCCACGGCGATGCTGCGCTCGGAGCCCACGCGGGTGATCTCGCCGCTCTGGAGCGCGCGCAGCACCTTTGCTTGCGCGCTCGCGCTCATGTCGCCGATCTCGTCCAGGAACAGCGTGCCCCCGTGCGCGAGCTCGAACACCCCCTTCTTGCGTCCGGCCGCCCCCGTGAACGCCCCCCGCTCGTAGCCGAACAGCTCGCTCTCGATCAGCTCGGCCGGGATGGCCGCGCAGTTGACCTTCACGAACGCGTCCTTGCTGCGCTGGCTGAGTCGATGGACCGCCCGCGCCACCAGCTCTTTGCCGGTCCCGCTCTCGCCCGTGATGAGCACACGTCCGTTCGTGGGCGCGACCTTCTCCACCTGCGCGAAGAGCTGTCGCATGACGGGGCTCTCCCCGATCATCTCGTAGCGGTGCTGCACCTGGCCACGCAGCCGCTCCACCTCGCGCTCCAGCTGCCACGTCTTGAGGGCGTTGCGCACGCTGACCAGCACGCGCTCGCGGTCGAGCGGCTTCTCGAAGAAGTCCGTCGCGCCCAGCTGCACCGCTTGCACCGCCTCCGCCACCGAGGCGTGCCCGGACACCATCACCACGGGCAGCCGACGCGACTCGGGGCGCGCGCGGATCTTCTCGAGGGCCTCGATGCCGCTCATCTTGGGCAGACGGATGTCGAGGATGACCAAGTCCACCTCTTGCTCGTCCAGGGCGGCCAGCGCGGCCTCCGCGCTCTCGGCCTCGCACACGTCGAAGCCGGCGCCCTCGAGGACCATCCGCAGGGTTCGGCGGATGTTGCGCTCGTCGTCGACGACCAGGATGGTGGTCTTCGCCGCCGTGGTGGCCGGCGCGGCCGTGGAGGGGGCGGCGCTCATGGGGTGCACTCCGGCAGCAGCTGGTCGCGCAGCTCGACGTTGAGCCGCAGGCGCGCCTCGGTCCCGGGCGTGGTGTGTACGCGGCACTGGCTGTCCACGATGACGGCCTCCGCGCGGTAGTCGATGGTGCGCAGCATCTCGAGCGCGCGCTCGGCGCCCAGGGCGAACACCGCCGTGCTGAGCGCGTCCGCATACAGCCCGGCGGGCGCCAGCAGCGTGACGCTCATGGACTTGTCCACGGGCAGCCCTGTCCGCAGGTCGATGATGTGGTGGTAGCGGCGCCCATCGCGGAAGAACGCGTGCTCGTAGTCGCCCGACGTGCTGATGCTGACGTCCGTGGCCTCCAGCGCCGCGAAGTAGCTGTTCTGCCCTTGCTGGCGTGGATGCTGGATGCCCACGCGCCAGTCGCGCGAGCCGCGCTGGCCGTGCACCTGCACCTGACCACCGCCGAAGATCATGTAGTCGTTGATGCCCGCCGCGCGCAGCACCTCGCCCGCCCGGTCGAGCGCGTAGCCCTTGCCGATGCCGCCGGTGCCGATCGCCATGCCAGCTCTTCGCAGAAAGACGGTGCTGGCCTCCTCGTCGACCACGATGTCCTGGTAGCGCACCAGGGGCAGCTGGCGCCGCAGGTCCCGCGCGCTCGGGATGCGCTCCTCGTGGGGAGGGAAGCTGTACATGCCTCGCAGGGCCGCCCAGGAGAGATCGAACGCGCCGTCGCTCCAACGCGATACGTCCAGGCCGGCCTTGACCACCGCCATCACGTCGGGACCCACCACGACGGGCTCGCGCCCCGCCTCACGGTTGATGCGCGAGATCTCACTGTCCTCGCGCCACTCGCTGAGGGCGTCCTCCAGCCGTGCGATCTCCGCGAACGCGTCGCGGATGGCGGGCTCCGCGACCTCGGGCGTCGACACCACGTTGATACGGAAGATCGTGCCCATCAGCGGGCGGCTCAGGCTGATGTAGCGCTGCCCGTCGTCGGCGGCGGGGGCCTCCGCGGCAGCGGCCGGGACGACGGGCTCGGCCTCGTTGCCCTCGCCGCCGCACGCGAGCGCGGCGAGCCCGAGCCCGAGCGCGCCCGCCACACGGCTCCGGAGCAAGGTCTTCGGCCTTTGAGCAGGGCGCGCGTCCCGCCGCCGCCACGTGAGTCTCGAGTCGTTGGACACGCCGTAGCCTCGCGTCCCGAGGGCCCACGCGCAAGTTCCCGCTGCGCGCGAGAGCTGGGGCTTCCGGCGCCCCCGAGTCGTGCTCTATGGTGGCGCCATGGACGCGCTCGAGAGCTTCACCGCCACCATCGTCAGAAACCTCGCGAAGAACGGCTTCCCGTCCCGCAAGGTCGCGCTACCCCTCGAGCGGCTCTACGAGTCCGCGGATCAGAAGGGGCTCAGCTTCAACAGGGTACTGGAGCGGCTCGCGGCGGAGGGCATCACGCACGAGAAGACCCCGGAGCGCGTGGTCTTCTCCACTCCGGAGCTCGACGCCCGCGTGGCCACACCGACGCGCGCCGAGTCGGGGGACGCGGGCTCGGGCGCCCCGTCGCCAAACGCCGCGTTCCCGGACCTGGGCCCGCTCGCCGAGGGGCTCGGAGGCCTCGCTGGGATGTCCGGGCTCGCCGGGCTCAACGTGGGCGCCCTCGCGGGCATGTCGCAGCAGGAGCTGATGGCGGCCGCGAGCCAGGCCGCGCAGCAGCTCGACCCGGAGCAGCTCGCCGCCGTGCAGAACATGGTGGGCAGCATGGGCCCCGAGCAGATCGCGGCGCTGATGGCATACGCCAAGAAGCTCGGGCTCGGGTAGGCGCCCGTCGCGGGATGTCGTCTGTGCGCAGGCGTCGCCCTCGCGGCGCTGGGTGCTATCCTCCGCGCACCATGCGCGCCCGGCCCCGTGACTCCCGCCGCTTCGTCACCTGCGCGCTCGCGTTGGCGAGCTTGTCGGCGTCGCTGGTCACCTTGATCCCAGACGCGCGGGGCATCGGCGAGACCACCCGCGTGGACGTGCGCGGGGTGGTCATCGACGGGCAGCGTGAAGAGGACGAACCGCGGCCCAGCGCGCGGCGGCGGATCGCCTGGGAGACGCGCAAGCGCACCAGCATCGAGACTCGCCTGCGTCCCTCGCGCGCGCGCCTCGACGACCCGTCCATCTTCGAGACCCCGCTGCTCTACCTGGCGGGGGACTCCGGCTTCCCCGACCTCAGCGAGGCGGAAGTGGTAGGTCTGCGGCGCTTCGTGGACTTTGGCGGGCTGCTCGTGGTGGACGACGCCGACCCCCTGAGCGCGGGGTTCGACGCCAGCGTGAGGCGCATGCTCCAACGCGCGTTCCCGACCCGTCCGCTGCGGCCCATCCCGGCGGATCACACCCTCTTTCGCTCGTTTTACCTGCTGCACGGGCCCGCCGGGCGCATCCACGGCAGGCGTCCGCTGGAAGGTATCGAGCGCGAAGGGCGCATGGGGGTCGTCTACAGCCGCGCAGACATGGGCGGCGCGTGGGCGCGCGACAACCTCGGCACGTGGCAGCACGCCGTGGAGGGGGGCGAGGTGCAGCGCGAGCTGGCCATCCGACTGGGCGTGAACATCATCATGTACGCGCTCTGCCTGGACTACAAAGACGACCAGGTGCACGCGCCGTTCATCATGCGACGCCGAGGGAGCGCGCCCTGACCCTGCCTGCGACGCTCGCTGCGACCTTCGTGTTCGGAATCCCCCTGGGCGCGCCCGCCGCAGGGCTGCTGCTGCTCGTGTGCGTAGCGCTCGGTTGGCTGGCGCATCGCGAGGCTTCTGCCTTGGCCCCGCCGCGGCGGCGCGCGTTGCTCGGCGTGCGCGCCATCTCGCTCACGCTCTTGTTCCTGGTCTGCTCGCGGCCGGGCTGCGCCGCCGAGCATCACGAGACCATCGACGGTCGCCTACGTGTGCTGTTCGACACCTCGCGCAGCGTCGACCTCGCCCTGGGCGAACCCGCCCGCTCGGCGCAGGCCCGTGCCGTCGTGACCACCTTCCTGGAGCAGTCCGACGCGTCGCGCGCCCGCTTCTCACGCTTCGGCGCGGAGCTCGCCGAGACCACGCTCACGGAGCTGAGCGATGCGTATCCCGTCGACGAGGAGCGCACGCGCCTGGTGGAGAGCCTCCGCCGCGCGGCCGCCGACGACGCGGAGCTCGAGTTGGGGGCCATCGTGGTCGTCTCCGACGGCGCGGACACGGACTTCGAGGAGCTCCCGCCGGACTTCCAGCTGGACGGAGTGCGGGTGCACGCGGTGGCGCTCGGCGTCGATGAGGACGTGCGCGACGACGCCATCCGCGGCCTGTCGGTCGACCCCGTCGGCTACCTGCGTCAACCCCTCCGCGTGCGTGTCCGCGTGGCCACGACGCTCGACGAGCCACGCCGCCTGCCCCTGCGTCTCTTCCATGGAGACGAGCTGGTGCGCGAGCAGGTGGTCAGTGTGCCCGCCTCGGGCGAAGTGAGCGTGTCCCTCACGCTGACTCCTCAGCACCTCGGGCGTGCCCTCTACCGGGTGAGCATCCCCGTGGACGTCGACGACGCGGTCCCCGCCAACAACCAGCGCTCGTTCCTGGTGAACGTGCGGCGCGACAAGCTGCGCGTGCTGCTGGTCACGGGGCAGCCCAGCTGGGACGTGCGCTTCTTGCGCGTGTTCCTCAAGCGCGACCCCGCCATCGATCTCATCTCGTTCTTCATTCTCCGCACGGCGAACGACCTGACGATGGCCCCCTCCGAGGAGCTCGCGCTGATCCCGTTCCCGACCGACGAGCTGTTCAGCGAGCACCTCGGCAGCTTCGACGTGATCATCTTCCAGAACTTCGACTACGCGCCGTACGAGATGGGCGCGTATCTGCCGCGCATCCGCGACTACGTGCTGCGCGGCGGTGCGTTCGCGATGATCGGCGGAGACCGGGCCTTCGGGCCAGGGGGCTACGCGGGGACGCCCATCGAGACGATTCTGCCCGTGGGGGTGCCACCCGAGTCTCTCCCCGTTTCGCGTTCGCTGGTGGAGGGGCGCTTTCAGCCACGTGTCGTGACCGCCAACCGACACCACCCGTTGGTCGCGCTGCTGCCCGACGAGCGTGAGAGCCTGCGCTTGTGGGAAGGCCTCAGCCCCCTCGAGGGCGCCAATCAGGTGACGCGTGTGAGCGCGCTGGGACGCGTGCTGCTCGAGCATCCGCGCGAGCACGCGCTGTCTGGCGGAGCGTTGCCTGTCTTGGCGGTGGGACGCGCTGGAGAGGGGCGCGTGCTCGCGTTGATGGCAGACACCAGCTGGCGTTGGGGCATGAGCACGGCAGGCGCGTCGGGCGACGCGAGCGCCTACGACCGCTTCTGGGATCGCGCCCTGCGCTGGCTGACCAAAGACCCCACGCTGGACCCGGCGCGCGTCGCGACCGACCAAGAGCGCTACGCAGCACACGGGCGCGTCCGGGTGCACGGCGAGGCGCGGGACGAGGTGCACGAGCCCTACGCGTCGCGCGAGCTCTCGCTTGCCATCGTGCCCGCGGATGGCGACGTGCCCGTCGTCACACGGGCCGTCACCACCGACGCGGGCGGCGCGTTCACGGCCGAGCTGACCGCCCCCGAACGACCGGGTGGCTATCGCGTCGTGGTGGGCGCCCCCGCCGCGCCTGGGTCGACCGGCGCTGCGAGCACGCAAGACGCTGCGACGGGGTCGGCGTCCACTACGCCCGGGCCCGCCGCGCTGGCAAGCGAGTGGTTCGTCGTGGAGGAGGGCGGCGACGAGCTGGCCGACCCCCGTCCCCGACCCGCTCTCCTGCGAGCGCTCGCCGAGCGGACCGGTGGCCGCTTCGTTTCCGCCACGGCGCTCCCGCAGCTATCGGACTTCGACACGCGACGCACGCGCTCGCTCGGCATCGCCACGCGCTACCCGTTCGAGTCGTGGCCTGCGCTGCTCACGCTCGCCGGAGCGCTCATCTTGGAGTGGAGCCTACGGCGCCGGTGGGGCAAGCGTTGACCCCGCGCTGGGCCTGACGAACTCCCGTGACCGGTCGAGCGGCGTTGTTCAGCGCAGCTTCCAGCCCACACGCGCCAGCGCGAACCGCACCTTGCCGCGCAGGTCCGCGGGGTTGGCGCTGCATCGGGCGACGCTGTCGGCGCCGAGGAGCACCACCGCCGTGGCGGCGGCGTGTCCGACGAGGCATGGCAGCGGCTCGTTGGCCAGCAGCTCCGCGAGAGGCCCGCTGAGCGTGCTGGCCTCGGCCATGCGGACGGGGATGCGGGTCTCCTGCGGCGTGGCTTCACCCGAGACGAGGCTCTCCAGCTCGATCATCCCGCTCCCCTCCGCCCCGAAGCGCACCACACGACGCTCCGCTTCGATCATGGGGCCCAGGTGGCCAGGGTCGTCCTGGTAGACGAAGGTCAGGCGATCGAGGGTCAGGGGCACGCCTCAGCGTATCATCGCCCCCTGGGCGAGGACGAAACGAAAAAGGCCCACCTCGCGGCGGGCCTCTTCCGTTGGGGCGGAGCTAGCTCAGGGTGTGGGCGGGGCGAAGTCCGTGAAGGCCAACACGACGGGGGTCCTCGCGGGATAGTTCTGGGCGTAGTTGTCCGCCATGGTGGGGGGCGCCGCGAACCGCGTGTCACCCGTCGCGAAGATGGTGAACGTGGTGCCCGCCACCACGTTCGTTGCCGGATTGGGCGGCATCATGGCGGCGTTCTCCGGGCTGAAGAACACGGGAACGACGTTCGCTGGCAAGCTGCTGCCCATGGCCATGTTCGCCGAGAACGCGCAGGGGCCGAGGAGTGTTGGCGCGTCCGTCTGGTCCTTCAGCGTCAGGAACACCATGGCGGAACCTGGGGGCAACACGGGCACCGTGGCATAGTCCGTGATCGTGCCGGGGCTGACGTTCGTGTGCACGGCGACCGCTGGCGCGCCGGTCCCAATGCCGTCGGCGTCGTAGCAGACGTCCACGGGCCACAGGTTGTAGATGCCGTGGAAGAAGCGCGCGCGCGCGCTGCCGGCGACCACGTCATCGGCGTCCTCGTCCTGCTCCAGCGTGGCGCCTACGGCGCCGTTCGGGCACGACACAGGCTGGTTGAGCAGGTCCCGACAGTTGTTCGTGTTGTCGACGAACCCGTGCACGATGAGGGAGTACGACTCGCCGTCCTCGAGACTGCTGGGATCGTAGGTGAACTGGAAGAGGCACGGGACCGTGTCGTTCGTGCAGTCGCCATCGAACACGGTCGTTCCCGGCGCGGGGGTGCTGCCGTCATGTGAGACGGGGCAGTCGACCTTCGGCGGAAGCGCGCCCGGATCGTCGTTGTCGACGCGTTCCTCGTCGTACACGCGCACGGTGGCCGGCGGGAGGGTCTGGAGGTACGGGGTGACCGCACGGTGCGGCAGGCCGAGGCTCAGGTCGATGTTGGGCAGCAGGTTCGGGTCATTGGCCGGTTGAGCGATGACACCGAAGCCCGTGTCCACGCACAGGCGGATGCCGTTGATGGGCACCGCGGGGTCATTCTTGGTGAGGTCGGACACCGCGTGGACGACACGTACCTGCGGCTCGGGGAGCTCTTCCCCACCGTCGACGCCTTCGTCGTCCGATCCCATGTCCTGGGACTGCCCCATGTCTTGGCCCTGTCCCATGTCTTGGGTCTGGCCGCCCATGTCTTGGTTGGTGTTCTGGCCCATGTCGGCCGGGGTGCTGTCCCCGTCGCCGCCACACCCGGCGCTGGCCATGGACACCAACAGCGAGATGGCGAGCATCCCCCTACGCACAATCGAAAGCTTTTTCATCCGCAACTCCAATGTTTGACCCCACCAGGCCCCATCGCCGGCCGGAGATATGAGCGATAAGCTTACCGCTCTTTCTCCGGAAACAAAAGCCTATGCAAAAATCGCGTGTCGTTGTCGTGGCGTCGGTAGCCCACGTCTGTCAGGCGGCTCCGGGGAGCTGAGAAGCTCGGCGAAAGCGAGACTTTAGGTGGGAACCGGGCTACCCTCGTCCCGTCTATGTCAGCGATGGAATCCTGCCCCCACTGCGGCGCACCCCAGGCCCGGGGCGTTCGATTCTGCGGGCAATGTGGGCAGAGTATGGTCCCCGTGGCCGCTCAGCCCGCCGCGCCACCCGTCGCAGCCCCGCCCTCGGTCGTCGCGACCGGGGCCCCGCAGGTCGCCGCCCCCCCCGCCGCGGTCCATACCACCCCAGCCGTCGCCCCTGGTCCTGCCAAGCGCCCCCCGCAGCGCACGATGCTGGGGCTCCCGAACGAGATGTTGCCTCCGCTCGCAGCGGCCCCGGCGGCCGCCCCAGCGTCGGCCACGCCCGCCAAGAAGGCGGCCCCCGCCCGGACGATGTTGGGGCTCCCCGCCGCGGCCATGCCGCTGCCGGGTGTCGGGTCCGCGGATGTGTCGCCGGGTGTCGTGCCAGGGGGCGCGGCGGCCGCTGGCCCTGCGTCTCCCGCGACCGCACCCTCAGGGGCGATGGGGGCGACTCCGGCCACGCCCATGCGCAAGGCCGCCCCCGCGCACACCATGCTGGGGATGCCTGCGGCGTCCGTCGCGGAGGCCGCTCGCGCCGCAGAGGCGCAGAAGGCCGCTGCCGCCGCTCCTGCCCGTGACTCATCTCCCACCGACGCGCGCACGCGCCGCAAGTCGCGGCCCGGGATGGGCCTCACCATGGTGGGCGACACCGCGCTCGAGGCCCCGCCCGCGCCCGCAGAGTCCACGGAGGACCAGCGCCCCGGCCGCGCCCGAGCGTCGGCCAACTACGGCATGGTGCCCGTGCCTCCCCGCCCCCGGGACGACGACGCCCCGCCCGAGCTGCCGAAGAGCAAGGCCCCGCTGATCATCGCAGCGGTGTTGGTGGCGCTGTTGGTCGTGGGCGCGTTGGTGGCATTGGCCTTCGCGTTCTTGGGTGGCCCCCCCGAGGTGCGCGCGGCGGTCGTCCAAACGGATGCCGGCGAGGTCCTTCAGGTGCAGGTGCCCACCGCCGAGGCGGGATCTCGCGTGCGCTTGGCGGGTCAGGAAGCGCCTCTCCAGGCGGGTCAGGCGAACCTGCCGCTCTCGTCCGACACGCTGCACGTCGGGCCCAACGAGCTGCCGCTCGTGCTGGTCGCGTCGGACGGGTCGACCGAGGAGCTGCCCCTGACCCTGGTGGTGACCTACCGCGTGCGCGCGGATCTCAGCGCGCTCGAGCAGCGTCCCCCGGTGCTGCGCTATGCGGTGGAGGTCCAGCCAGGCGCCTCGATCGCGATCGACGGGCACCCCGTGACGCTGGATGCGAACGGGCGCGGCCAGCACGACTACCCCGTGGTCGCCTCGGCCGACGACGAGGGCATCGAGCGCATCGTCCGCTTCGAGGTGCGCTCCCCCGCGGGCGGTACCGAGACGGGGCGCATCACCACGCGCGTCCCCTACGCGACGCTGGGGCTCGACCGCCCGGGGGACGAGCTGGTGACCGACCACGACGCGGTGGAGGTGGCCGGCAGCGCCGACGCGGCGGCCACGGTCACACTGGACGGCACGCCCCTGACGCTGCGCGAAGGCCGCTTCCTGCAGCGCGTCCCGTTGCCCGAGGTGCGCGAGTACCGTCTGCAGCTGATGGCGCGACAGCCCGGCTTCGCGCCGCGCCAGCGCGAGATCGTCGTGCGCCGCGTGGCCGACCTGGCCGCCGAGGCCGCGCGCTACCCGGTGGACCGCACGTTGACCTACGCGCGCATCGCACAAAACCCCACCATCTACCGCGGCCAGAGCGTCGCGCTCGAGGGGCGCGTCTATCACGTGGACGTCCACGAGGGGCGCAGCGTGCTGCAGATGATGGACCGCAACTGCGGCGGTGGGCAGGCCTGCGCGCTGTGGGTCACGTACCCCGCAGCGACCGACGCGACCGTCGGCGCTTGGGTGCGGGTCATCGGCGAGGTCGCGGGCGAACAAAGCTTCCGGCCCCGCTCCGGCGAAGGCACCATGACCGTGCCGCGCGTCGACGCCCGCTTCGTGCTGCCGGCCCGCTGACCGAAACGATGGACCCCAGAGCCACTGCCAAGACCCTCGAACAGCGCCCCTGCACGGAGTGCGGACGCCCCAATTCGATGGAGGCGCGCTTCTGCGGGGCGTGCGGGCACGAGCTCACCACCGACAGTCAGGCGTTGGGGCACGAGGTCATGGCCGACCCCTTGGTGGGTCGCATCATCGCCGACCGCTACCGCATCCTGCAGTTCCTCGGGCGTGGCGGCATGGGCGTGGTCTACCGCGTGGAGCACGTCCACATCGGCAAGGTCATGGCGATGAAGCTGCTGCACGGGGAGCTGGCGCGCGACCGCGACACCATCAAGCGCTTCCGGCGCGAGGCCGAGGCGGCCTCGAAGCTCAGCCACCCCAACACCGTGCAGGTGTTCGACTTCGGATCCAGCCAAGGGCTGATGTACCTCGTCATGGAGTACGTCGACGGCCGTGACTTCGGGCAGCTCATCCGGGACGCGGGCCCGCTCGACTTCGCGCGCGTGGCGCGGCTCACGGCGCAGGTGTGCGCATCGGTGGCCGAGGCGCACCAGCTCGGCATCGTGCACCGCGACCTCAAGCCCGAGAACGTGATGATCGTCACGCGGCCGGACCAGGGCGAGACGGCCAAGGTGCTGGACTTCGGGCTCGCCAAGCTGCGCGACACGCAGGCCGGCAACACGGTCACGCGCGCGGGGGCCATCGTAGGCACGCCCTACTACATGTCGCCCGAGCAGATCCGCGGGGACGAGGTGGACCCGCGCGGCGACGTCTACGCCATCGGCGCGATGATGTACAAGGCCGTCACCGGGTCCCCGCCGTTCGTGGCCAGCACCCCCATGGGCGTGCTCACCAAGCACCTCACGGAGGATCTGGTCCCGCCATCCCAGAAGAAGCCGGGGCTGCCCCCCGAGGCCGACGCCATCATCGGTCGCGCCATGCAGAAAGAGGCGCGCGACCGCTACCCGGACGCCGACGCGCTGCGGGCGGCGCTCGGCGAGTACCTGGGCGCGGCGGGCTACGACCTGACGGACCCGAGCTTCGTGCTGCAGACGGCCGAGATGAGCTCGTCCGGGCGTCGTCGCATGGCACAGCTGGCGACGCGCGGGGACGTAGAGGGGTACGAGGCTCGCATCCAGCGACGCGGCGCTGCGGCCTACGTCTTGGGGACGCTGCTGCTCACTGCCTTGGTGGTACTGGGCGTGATCTACGGGCGGCGCTATCTCAAGAGTCTGCAGCCTCCGACCGAAGAGCGGGAGCCCAACCACGAGCCCGCGCAGGCCTCGCGCATCGACCGCGACCTGGTGCTCTCGGCGCATCTCGGCCGGCGCCTCTCGGAGACCGAAGGCGACGTGGACTTCTACCGCCTTCAGCGCCGCGGCGCGGGCCGCCAGCACCTGGACGTCGTGGTGTCTGGCGTGCCCAACGTGGACATCGTGCTCGCCCTGGTGCGTGTCGGCAGCGGCGTCCCGGCCATCGAGGTGGACGCGGCGGGCGTCGGGGAGGGAGAGTCCATCCTCGCGTTCCCCGTGCAGGACGACGACTACCTCGTGCGCGTGCGCCAGCGCGTGACCCCCGGCGCGTTGCCCGTCGAGAACATCAGCGACGCCTACACGCTGGTGTGGAGCGTCCGCACGCCCGCCGCCGACGAGGAGCACGAGCCGAACGACGCGCTCGAGGCCGCTGGCCGCGTGCCGCTCATGGGTACCGTCCAAGGACGGATTGGGTGGCGGAACGACGTGGACCTGTACTGTGTCGACGGCTCGGCCGACCGCGTGGGCGCGCGCGTCAGCGGCGTGCCGGGGCTCGACCTGGTGCTGCGTGTCGTGCAGCGGGCAGACGAGTCCAGCGTCAAGATCGACGAGGAGGGCGTCGGGGAGGGTGAGAGCGTGAAGGATCTGCGTGTCCTCTCGGGGCAGACCTGCTTCGAAGTCTCCGTGGACATGAACGCGCACGACACGGCGCCAGCCATGCCGCTGACTCCCTACACGCTCGAGGTGTTCGCGGGGGTGGACGGTGGCTGAGCGCCGGTCCCCGACCGTCCGCCGGCGTGCTCCGCGCATGTACGCGCTCGCGCTGCTGCTCGGGGTCGGCAGCCTGCTCACGACGGTTCGTCCCGCGGCCCGAGCCCGCCCGGTCACCATCGGCGTGTATCAAGAGCTGCCGTTCGGGGTCGCTCGGAGCCACCCGAGCGTCACGGAGGGGGCGCGCACCACGCGCGACGGGCGGAGCTTGGCGCGCCTGCCCGCGCGCGAGCCCAGCGTCCTGTACACCGCCATGGTCGGCAGCGGGGCGGTCGCGGCCCCCATCGCGCTCACCAACAACCTCTTGCTCGCGGTCGCCGGGGACGCGGCCGCGCATGTCGATGCCGCGGGGACGGTGGGGCCGCATGGCGTGTCGCTCCGTGGTGGTGGAGGGGTGTCGCTGACGCCTGGGGACGGGTACGTCGTCGCGGAGACGGACGGTCTCGCGTTCTTCGACCGCGCGCTCTCGGGGCTCACGCGCGTCCCCGTGGCGGGGCTCTCCCCTCACGCGCCGCTCGCGCTCGAGGACAGCTCCGTGGTCGTCAGCGCTGGGGCGCGCGTGCTGCGCGTGGACGCCACGGGGCGAGAGCACTTCGCGCTGCCTGTCGCCTCGCGGGCGCACTCACCCATCGCGCGGACCCCGGCGGGAGAGCTCGTGGCGGCCACCACCCAGGAGCTGGTGGTGTTCAGCGAGGACGGGCGCGTGCTGAGACGCGAGCTCTTGGGCGAGCCGCCAGTCGCGGGCCCTGCGGTGGCGCTCGACGGAACGGTGTGGATGCTGACGCGGCGCGAGCTGGTGGCGTTCGAGGCCCGCGGCGGCGTGCGCGTGCGCGTGCCGGCTTCTCCAGCGGGTCCTGTCACGCACGGGGGCCTGGCGATCGCCGCGGACGGCAGCGTGCGTGCGTCCGTCTTGGGCACCGGCGTGCTCAGCGTGAACGCCTCCGGCGCGGAGCTGTGGCGCTTTCCGTTGGAGCTCGCCCACTTCGTCGTGGTGGACGCCGCCGGGGTGGCGCTCAGCCTCACCCGGGACGGCTTGCTCGTCGCGCTCGACGCCGCGGGACAGGAGCGCTGGCGCACACGTCTCAGTGGTGGCGGGCCACAGTCCGCGCCCGTCATCGGCGTGGACGGCACGGTCTACGTGGGCATGCGGGGTGGCTCGCTGGTTGCCTTGCGGTAGAAGGGGCGCCCATGCGCATCGAAGACCTCGACTACGATCTGCCAGAGGCGCTGATCGCACAGCACCCGACGGCCGCGCGCGACGCGGCGCGTCTGCTGGTGCCGCACCTGCCGGAGGCGCAGCGCCATCGCGGCGTGGCCGAGCTGCCCGCGTTGCTCGAGCCTTCCTTGATCGTCTGGAACGACGCGCGCGTCATCCCCGCGCGCCTGCGCGGCTCGCGTGAGAGCGGTGGCAAGGCCGAGCTGCTGCTCCTCGAGCCCGTGCAAGACGTCGCGGGCGCGACACCCGGGCAGGCGCGACGCGAGGTCTGGCTGGCTCTCGGCAAGGCGAACAAGCCGCTGAAGCCCGGGCACGTGCTGCGCTTCGGTGACGCGCTGCGCGCCGAGGTCCTCGAGCGTCTGGGCGAGGGGCAGCTGCAGGTCGCCCTCGAGCCGCTGCAGCACGCCAGCGTCATCGCCGCCCTCGACGCGGTGGGCGAGCTGCCGCTGCCGCCGTACATCGAGCGCGCGCCCGAGCGCGCCGACGCCGAGCGCTACCAGACCGTCTTCGCCAAGACACCGGGTGCGGTGGCGGCGCCCACGGCGGGTCTGCACTTCACTCCCGCGCTGCGGGACGCGCTGCTCGCGGCGGGGCACGAGTTCGCGTACGTCACCTTGCACGTGGGGCCCGGGACCTTCCGGCCCGTGAAGGCGGCCACGCTGGACGAGCACGTGATGCATCGGGAGCGCTACGACCTGCCTGCCGAGACGGCCGAGGCCGTGCGTCGCGCGAAGGCTGCCGGGCGCCCCGTGCTGGCGGTCGGTACCACCGTGGTGCGCACCCTCGAGGCCGCCGCGCTCGAGGCAACTGCGGACGAGGTGGTGCGCGCAGGGCAGGGCGACACGGCGCTCTTCATCCGCCCGCCGTATCCGTTCCGCGTCGTCGACACGTTGGTCACCAACTTCCACCTGCCGCGCAGCACGCTGCTGGCGCTGGTGATGGCGTTCGCCGGCGAAGACACGCTGCGCGCCGCCTATGCCGAGGCCGTCCGGGCCCAGTACCGCTTCTTCAGCTATGGAGACGCGATGCTGCTGACCCGAGCCCGCTCATGAGCGCGCACGCCTTGCCCACATCCGGCTTCTCGTTCGAGGTGCTGGCGACGTCCGGTGCCGCCCGTCGCGCGCGCTTCACCACGCCGCGCGCCGTGGTGGAGACGCCCGTGTTCATGCCCGTGGGGACGCAGGCCAGCGTCAAGGGGCTGACGCCCGCCGAGGTGGAGTCCACCGGCGCGCGCATCATCCTCGCGAACACCTATCACTTGTGGCTGAGGCCGGGCCCCGAGCTGGTCGACCGCTTCGGGGGCACACCGCGCTTCATGGGCTGGCCGCACGCCATGCTCACGGACAGCGGGGGCTTCCAGGTGTTCTCGCTCGCCTCGCGCCGCAAGATCGACGACGACGGCGTGACCTTCCGCTCGCACCTCACGGGCGAGCCCAAGCGGCTGACGCCCGAGGAGTCCATGCGCGTGCAGCGCCTGCTGCGCTCCGACGTGGCCATGGTGCTGGACGTGTGCCCGCCTGGCGCGGCGGAGCGCCGCGAGATCGAGCAGGCCATGCGCCTGACCACGGCCTGGGCCTCGCGCTGCTTGGCGGCGCCCGCCGCAGAGGGGCAGGCCCGCTTCGGCATCGTGCAGGGGGGCGTGCACGAAGACCTGCGCCGCGCGCACATGGACGACATCGGCGCGCTGCCCTTCGACGGCCTCGCCATGGGCGGGTTCTCCGTCGGTGAGCCCATCGAGACCATGTACGCGCTGCTCGAGACGCTCGGGCCCGCCATGCCCAGCGGCAAGCCGCGCTACCTGATGGGAGTGGGCACCCCCTACGACCTGATCGAGGCCGTCGGCTCGGGCATCGACCTGTTCGACTGCGTCCTGCCCACGCGCAATGCGCGCAACGGGCAGGCGCTGACGTGGCACGGCCGCGTGAACATCAAGCAGGCGCGTCACACGGAGGACGACGCCGCGCTCTCCCCCGAGTGCGGCTGCAGCGTGTGCGCGACGTTCTCGCGCGGCTATCTGCGGCACCTCTACAAGGCCAACGAGATGCTGCTGCCGCGCCTGCTGACGCAGCACAACCTGCACTTCTACGGTGAGCTCATGCGCGCCGCGCGCGCCGCGATCGAAGCCGGCGACTACGCGAGCTGGGCGGCGGCCACCGTGGCCAAGATGCGCGCGGGCGACGAGATCGACGGCGGCCCCCCGGGCTGAATGAGGGCACCCCGAACCAAAGAGGCTGTATTGAGAGCGACCGTGTCCCAGAATAGGCGCATCCCGGCCTGAAGTCCGGGGCAGCATCCTTCCGAGAGCCCGGCTACCGCCGGGCACTCTCCAAAGTCCTCCCCACAAGGGGGAGGACTGTCTTGCTCGGCGCCGCAATCCAAGAACGCAGCCCTCCCGCCGAACACCCGACAGCAGTTGACGAGACGCAGTCCGCCTCCGAAGGGGGCGGACTTCGAGCGGGCGATCACCTGAGATCGCTGCCCCGGACTTTAGTCCGGGGTGCCCATAAGCAGGGATTAGCGGCGTCTCCTTCACTCCGACGGTGGCGCGCCCAGGCGCTCGGTCTGGCCCGCCCAAGGCAGCATGGTCACCCGGCCCGCGGCGTAAATGCGCTGGTGGTCCGCGGAGAGCAGGGCCACGGGCAGCGACGTCGCGCGCACGGGCTCGCCGCGCAGGACCACCGGCTCGAGGGTCTGCTCGGCGTCCACCTCGGGGCGCGTGCAGTCGACCACCACCAGGAGGGGCTCCGAGCGCGGCAGGCGCTCGACGTCCAGCTGCAGGCGCAGGTTGGTCGTGTACAGGCGCGCCTGCCAGCGCACGCCCATCCCGATCGCGCCCATCCAGTCGAGCGCGATGCATGCGAAGGCCGCGTCGAGGGTGTCGTCCAGGGGCAGCGCCGCGCGCAGCTCGTTCCCGGGGCGCGCGAGGAACGCCTCGTCCAGCGTCATGACGCACGCGCTCGGGTAGGCCGTGACGGGGAACGAGTCGCGGATCATCAGCGTGCGGCTCGGCTCGTTCGTGCAGCGTGTGAGCACCTCACGGAAGGGCTGCGCGTCGGCCTCGCCGAGGGGTGCCGCGCTCTCGGCGCTGGCGTCCAGCTTGGGCGAGTCGGTGAAGCGCGTGGTCAGCGAGAAGCCGTGCTCGCTTGGCTGGTACGTGCCCGTGAAGGGGGTGGGGGTCTCGAGCATCAGCGGCCGTTCGAGGCGCAGCGCGCAGCGCAGGGGGAACGCGCTCGGGACGGCCTCGGCGCCACGCAGGGCGCGCAGCACGGACACGATCCGCGCATAGGCGTGCAGCCCTCCGTGCAGGCGTCCCGGGGGGCCGGCCAGCGCCGCGCCGAAGAAGGCCTCGCCCGTGAACGCGCCGCTCGCGTCTGGCTCGAGAGGGGAGCCTCCCTGACCGGAGACGCTGGCGTCTAGCGCGCGGCGGAAGGCTTCGGCGGACGAGGGCGTGGGGGCGCTCATCCGAGGTCATAGCGTGTCCCCGAGTGACGCGCATGGGATGGCCCAGGCGGCTTGTGGTCCACCTCGGTTTGACCGCTTCCCACAAGACGCTATACGGGCAGCTCCCTGCGCGTGGTCACCGTCGGCTGCGCCGAGCTGGAGGTAGCGTCGTGCGCATCGAACGAGCGTTGGTGTCGGTCTCGGACAAGACCGGAGTCGTGGATTTTGCCAAGGGGCTGGCCGCTCTCGGCATCGAGATTCTCTCCACGGGGGGCACCGCGAAGGCGCTGCGCGACGCGGGCCTGACGGTCGTCGACGTCTCCGAGTACACCCAGTCGCCCGAGATCATGGACGGGCGCGTCAAGACCCTGCACCCGCGAGTGCACGGCGGCATCCTCATGCGTGACCTCGACGAGGACCGCGCGGCCCTCGCCAGCATCGGCGGCAAGCCCATCGGGCTCGTGTGCGTGAACCTGTACCCGTTCGAGAAGACGGTGGCCGCGGGCGCCGCGCACGACGAGATCATCGAGAACATCGACATCGGTGGGCCGTCGATGGTGCGCAGCGCCGCGAAGAACCACAGCCGCGTCACCATCGTGACCGAGCCCGCCGACTACGGGCGCGTGCTCGAGGCCATCACCGGCAACGGGGAGACCACGCTGGCTCTGCGCGCCGAGCTGGCCGCCAAGGCCTTCACGCACACGGCGGCCTACGACGGCGCCATCGCGGCCTACATGACCCGCGAAGAGGGCTCCGAGTACCCGGGCACGCTCACCCTGAGCTTCCGCAAGGGCTACGACGTGCGCTACGGCGAGAACCCCCACCAGAAGGGCGCGTTCTACATCGACCGCGACGCCGAGCCGGGCAGCCTGGCCTTGGCCGAGTCGCTCGACGAGGGCGGCAAGGAGCTCTCGTTCAACAACCTGGTGGACGTCGACGCCGCGCTGGACGCCGTGCGCGAGTTCACCGAGGGCCCCGCGGCCGTGGTGGTCAAGCACACCAACCCGTGCGGCGTGGCGCGCGGCGCGACCCTCGAAGAGGCGTACCGCGTGGCGCGCGAGGCCGACTCGCAGAGCGCGTTCGGCGGCATCGTGGCGCTCAACCAGCGCGTGGACCTGGCCACCGCAGGCGCGCTGGCCGAGACCTTCATCGAGTGCGTCATCGCGCCGGGCTACGACGACGAGGCGCTGGCCAAGCTCAAGAAGAAGAGCAACCTGCGCATCCTCGCCACGGGCGCGTGGCTGGGGCCCGAGCACAGCGCGCTCCACTACAAGCGCATCAGCGGCGGCGTGGTGGTGCAGGACCGCGACGCCACGGGTGGCGTGGAGGTGCGCGACGCCAAGGTGGTCACCAAGCGTGAGCCCACCAAGGACGAGTGGGCCGCCCTCCAGTTCGCCTGGCGCGTGTGCAAGCACGTGAAGAGCAACGCCATCATCTTCGCCAAGCCCGACCGCACGGTGGGCGTCGGCGCCGGGCAGATGGCGCGCGTCACGGCCGTGAAGATCGCGTCCGAGAAGGCGGGCGAGCTGTCGCAGGGCGCGGTCATGGCGTCCGACGCGTTCTTCCCGTTCCCGGACGGCATCGAGGCCGCTGCCGCCGCGGGCATCACCGCCGTAGCTCACCCCGGTGGCTCCAAGAACGACGACGCCATCATCGCGGCCGCCGACGCCGCCGGGCTGGCGATGGTGTTCACGGGCGTCCGGCACTTCCGTCACTGAGCGCAGAGGTCACCCATGAAGGTCTTGGTCATCGGAAGCGGCGCGCGTGAGCACGCCCTGGCGTGGAAGCTCTCGCAGGACGAGGGCACGTCCGTGGTGGTCGCCCCCGGCAACGCGGGCATGAGCGCCGTGGCCGAGCGGCGCCCGCTGCCCAAGGCCACCCCCGAGGCCGTCGTCGCGCTGGCCCGTGAGGTCTCTGCCGACTTCGTGGTGGTCGGCCCCGAGGCCCCGCTGGTCGACGGCGCGATCGACGCGCTCACTGCAGCGGGCATCGAGGCCTTCGGGCCGCCTCGCTTCCAGGCGCAGCTCGAGGGCTCCAAGATCTTCTCCAAGGAGTTCATGGCGCGGCACGACGTGCCCACCGCTGGCTTCCGCGTGTTCGACGACGCAGACGAGGCCGAGGCCTACGTGCGCGGCGCCGGTCGTCCGCTGGTGGTGAAGGCCGACGGCCTCGCGGCGGGCAAGGGCGTCACGGTGGCCAAGGACGGCGACGAGGCGGCGGACGCCGTCGACCGCATCATGCGTCAGCGCGAGTTCGGCGGTGCCGGCGCGCGCGTGCTCGTCGAAGAATGCCTGGTGGGCGAAGAGGTCAGCTTCCACGTCGTGTGCGACGGCGAGCGCTACGTGGCGCTCGCGCCCGCGCAGGACCACAAGCGCGCGTTCGACGGCGACCAGGGACCCAACACGGGTGGCATGGGCGCCTACTCGCCGCCGCCGGTGTTCACCGACGCCGTGCTGCAGAAGACCCTCGCGCGCGTGGTCGAGCCCACCCTCGCGGGCATGCGCGCCGAGGGGCACCCCTTCCGCGGGGCGCTCTTCGTGGGGCTGATGATCGTCGACGGAGAGCCGCTCGTGCTCGAGTACAACACGCGCTTCGGCGACCCCGAGTGCGAGAGCATGATGATGCGCTGGAGCGGGTCCATCCTGCCCCTGCTGCAGGGCTCGGCCCGCGGCGACCTGAGCGCTGTGACGCCCGCCTGGGACGCCCCCGTCAGCCTGTGCGTGGTGCTCGCGTCGGGGGGCTATCCGGGCGCCTACGAGACGGGCAAGGTCATCACCGGGCTGGACGCGGCGGCGCAGGTCGAGGGCGTGCAGGTGTTCCACGCCGGCACCGACGAGCGGGACGGACAGCTGGTCACCAAGGGCGGCCGCGTGCTCACCGTCACGGCTGTTGGCGAGACGTTCGACCAGGCGGCCGAGCGGGCCTACCGCGCCGCGGACGCCATCGCCTTCGACGGCAAGATGCTGCGCCGGGACATCGGCTTTCGCGCCCGTTCCCCCGAGGGCCTGCGCGGGTCGTGACGCGCCACCCGTGGCTGGCCCTGGTCGACGCGCTGGGGCTCCTGCTCGTCCTGGGCTTCGCGCTCCAGGTGCTGCCCGCGCGCTATCTCCCGTTCGACCTGCCCCTCGGGCTGCTCGCGCTCTCGTTCTGCGTGTCCGCCCTCGCGCTGCTGCGTGGCGGGCTGGCGGGGGCGCGGGTGGCGGGCTGGGCCATCGCGCTGCGCATGCTGTTGGGTCTCGGCTTCCTCGGACTCTTGACCCTCACGGCGGCGGACATCAGCGGACGCTTCGGCCCCATCGGTCCGGTCGGGGCGGGCTTCATGGTGTTCGGGTTGCTGCTTTTCTTTCCCTACGTGATCGTCTTCCCGGCGCTCCAGCTGGCGCACCTGACGCGGGTTCACGGAGGTGACGCGGCCCGCGCGGCGCGCCGTCTGCGCGGGCTGCTGTTGGGCGCGCTCACCGCGCTCGGGCTCGCGCTCCTGGGAGGTCGGGCCTACGCCATGGGTCACACCGCAGACGCGCCCAGCGAGGACGTGATGCGCGCGGCCTTCGCCGCCATGCGCGGGGAGGGCGAGGCACCCGCGCACGTCGCGGCCGGGCCCGTGGTGCTGGAGCTCATCCGAGGGGGCCGCTCGCGCGCCCAGTACGTCGGGACGGAGTCTCTGCACGAGACGGTGGAGGGCGCGCTCGCGCGCTTCGGCACGCCGTTGCCCACCGACGGGCACTGGGTCGTCTCCGTGCCCACGCGTCGCTCGCGCCCGTCGCCGCTGCCTTGGCTTCATCTGCTCCAGATCGCGCCGCTCCACGACGGCGTGCTGCTGACCCGGGGTGATGCGCGCGCGGTCGAGACCCCGACGGTGCTGCAGCTGAGCGGCGCGCACGTCGCGGTGCCCTTCGCGCCCATGCCCGTGTTCCAGTTCGGCACGGACTTCGGGGCCATCGTGGCGCGTCTCGGCGCGCAGCTCGAGGCGGGGGAGCCAGCCGGCGACCCCATCGTCGAGGTCCTGCGCTTCGCGACCTTCACGGATCCACCGTTCCGCGACGCCACTCACCGCCGGCCCCTGCCCGAGGCGAGCGAGGCGGCCGTGCGCGCGGCGGTGGTGGACAGCGTGGAGTTCATCGTCCGGTTCCAGCGCGCCGACGGTCTCTTCGGCTATCAAGTGGACGCAGCCCGGGGCATCCCGAACAACGCGGGTTACGACTTCACCCGTCACGCTGGCGTGGCCTACTTCCTCGCCCAAGCGGCGCGCATGCTCCCGTCCACGCGCGCGCTGCTCGGCGCGGAGCGCGGCGTGCGCTTCTTGACCCAGCGGGTGCGTCCCTGCGGCCCGCACGGAGCGCGCTGCGTGGTGACATGGAACGGGCCCGAGTTTGGCTCCACGGCGCTCTTCGCCGCGGCCTTGTTCGACCTGCGGGCGGTGGCGGACACGCCCGAGCTGGCGCAGCTGCAGCGCGACCTGCTGACCTTCTTGCATGCCCAGCAGCGCCCTGACGGGGAGATGCGGCACGGCTTCGACCTCGAGCGTGGCGAGCCCATCGACGTGCAGCTCATGTACTTCAGCGGGGAGGCCGCGTTGGCCCTGGTGCGCGGTGCGGCCAGCAGCGAGGACCCGGCCGACCGCGACGCCGCGACGAGGCTGCTGCGCTACCTGGCGGTGACCGAGCGGGACGCGTTGGGCGAGCCCTACCTGATGGGCGAGGAGCACTGGACCTGCATCGCGTACGGTGAGTACCAGACGCTGCTGGGCGCGGAGCTGCCCGAGGTGCGCGACTTCTGCGACCGCTGGGCGGCCTTCTCGCGGCGCGTGCAGTACGACGAAGGGGAGACGGTCTGGGACGTGACCGGAGCGTACGGCCTCGGGCCCATCATCCCGCCCCAGATGAGCGGCACCGCCACGCGCACCGAGGCCTTCGCGGCGCTGGCCAGCTGGCATGGCGACGCGCGGGACCCCGACCTCGAGCGTCAGGTGGAGCGGGGCGTGCAAGCGCTCCTCCAGCACCACTTTCTGCCAGGCCCCACGCACCTCATGCGGCGACCCGAGGCCATGCGCGGCGGCACCACGGGGGCGCTCGGGGACCTGGTCGTGCGCAACGACTTCGTTCAGCACGCGGGGTCGGCCTACCTGCGTTACCTCTCCGCACGCTTTTGACATGGGCGCCGGGAACGCGGTACACATCGCGTCATGGCTCTGATCGAAACGGAAGAAGCGGCCCGCCGCTTGTCGCGCGCCATCGCCAGCGACCTCTCGCTCTACAACGAGGACAAGATCGTCGAGGGCATCAAGGGGGACAACCTCTTCAGCGTGCTCGAGGGCGAGATCGAAGAGGGCCGCGCGCTGTTCCGCAGCCGCGTCGCCCCCGAGCTGTTCGAGAAGAACTTCTACGACCGCGCCATCATCGACATCCTCGTGCGCAGCAAGGGGCACGTCGAGTCGGTCATGTGGTGACGGCTCAGCCGCGTAGCTCGGCGAGTGCGGCTTGGAAGTCCGCCGGAGGGGGCGCCTCGAACCGCACGGGTTCGCCCGTGATGGGGTGCACGAAGCCCAGCAGCTCGGCGTGCAGCGCCTGGCGGCCGATGGCGGCCTCGGCACGCTGAAGACGCGGGTCGCGGCTCTTCTTCCCGTAGAGCGGATCCGCCAGCACCGGCGTGCCGGCGTCGCTCAGGTGCACGCGGATCTGGTGCGTGCGGCCGGTCTCGAGGGTCAGCGTCATGAGCGCGCCACCGTGCAGCCGCTCCGTCAGCGCGGCGTGCGTGATGGCGGGCTTGCCCTTGTTCACGGTCGAGCTGAAGCGCTTGCGGTCGTGCGGGTGCCGCCCATGCAGCGTGTCGAACGTCTGCGTGCGCAGGTGCGGCCCCACGGCGATGGCCACGTAGCGCCGCTCGATGGTGTGGGTCTGGAACAGGCGGACGAGCCCCTCGTGCCCTTCGGGCGTCTTGGCCGCCACCATCACCCCGCTGGTGTCCTTGTCCAAGCGGTGGACGATGCCCGGGCGCGCGTGCCCTTCACGGAGCGAAGGGTGCAGCTGGGCGTGATGGAGCAGGGCGTTCACCAGCGTGCCGGTCGGATGCCCCGGCGCGGGGTGCACCACCATCCCTGCTGCCTTGTCGATGACGATCAGGTGCTCGTCCTCGAACAAGACCCGGAGCGGCAGGTCTTCGGGCAGCGCCTCCATGGGCGGCGGGGGGGCAGGGCGCAGCAGCACCACGCCCAGCGGTGCGGCGAGCGTCTTGCGATCCACCGGTTTTCCATCGAGCGTGACACGCCCTTCCGCGATGAGGCGCTGGATGACGCTGCGCGAGAACGGCATGTCGCCGTGCTCGGCCAGCACGCGGTCCAGACGCTCACCCGCGTCCTGTTCGCGGAGGAGGATGCGCAGCGCGGCAGGGGGCGCTGCACCCGGTCCCGCGACGAGCTCGTCGTCGTCTTCGACGTCCGGGGCGTCGAGGAGTTCGTCCCCGTGCGACCCCGCGGTCGCGGCGCTGTGCGACCGGTCGCTGCTGGGCGGATGAGAAGGCGACGTCATCGGCGCGTTCAGCGGGCCGACAGGCGCCCGAGCAGCTGGTTGGCGTTGGTCTCCATGTCGATGTTGCAGAACACGCAGAAGGTGTCGCGCTTGCTCACGTCGGGGAGGGCCTTGATGTGCTGGGACAGCTGGTCGATGGAGGGTTCGTCGTAGCGACTCCGGTGCCCGGCGGGCCCCGCCAGGCGGATGTAGCGCAGCGGGCCGCTTTCGACCGGCTCGTGCAGGAGGGGATCGTAGGCCGCCACGACCGAATCGGATTGGGCCGCCTCCAGCACCTGCGCCGGCTTCCAGGCGGGGAAGTCGAACACGAGGGCAGGGCCACCCTTGCGCGGTGCCAGCCCGACGATGCGCTTGAGCGCTGCCCGGTTGGTCTTGGTGGGGGTGAACGTAGCGGGGGCCCCGAACACCAGCGCGCGCGCCTTCAGCTCGGTGCACAGGGCCATGACCGCAGTCAGGGCCTCGTCCGACTCGGCCGTCTTCTTGAAGGACGTGTCCCCCAGCAGCTTGGGGGCCAGCACGGAGAAGGCGAAGTCTTCCGGAGACTCACGGGTCCAACGACGGATGGAGCCTCGCCCAGGCATCGCGATCTCGGTGTCCGAGATCTCGACGGCCGGGAATGCGTCCCAATAGCGACTGACAGGGACGGGAAAGCCGGAGCACGCGACCAACAGCATGGGCGCGGAGTATGACAGAAAACCGTGTGCGTGGTGGCCATTGCGCGCCCGCCTGTGCGCCGAGTGAGCAATCCTGCGCCCCGTGCTGCGGGGTTCGTGGTAGCGTCGCGCCGTGGGTCAGCTTCTGTCTCCCCGTCCTCCGCGCTCGCGATCCGCCGTGCAGCTGCTGTCCCTGCGCGTGCTGCGGTCGGCGTCGGCGGTGGCCCTTGCCCTGGTGATGGCCGCGCTCGGTGCCGTGCCAGCGCACGCGCAGCGACCCACGCTGGACCTCCAGCTGTTCCAGCCCACGCTCGCGACAGGCACCACGTTCACGTTGGACCGCCCCGAGGTGCCGCGTCACCTCAGCATCGTCGCGGGGCTCGGGGTCAACGGAGCGGCTGGGCTGCTGGAGCGGCAAGACGGCGAGAGCATCGCCCCCTGGCGTGTCCAAGCAGACCTGCTCTTCGCGCTGGGCCTGTTCGAGTGGGTGGAGCTCGGCGTCGCGTTGCCCGTCGTGTTCGGCGCGACGGGCCAGTTCATCGAGAGCGGCCCCATTCGAACGGACACGCACGTCTCGCTCGGCGACGTCCGCATCGGCTTCAAGGTGCCCATCCTGCGTGGGCAGACGGCGCTCTCCGCGCGCATCGAAGGGACCTTGCCCTCGGGCGGCCGCTCCACCTACGCGCGGCAGCGCTACTGGTCGCTCACCCCGGCGCTGGTCTTCGCGCACCATGCAGGCGACTTTACCTTCGGCGCGGACCTGGCTTACCGTTTCCGCGACCGCTCGGCCGTCCAGGGCTTCGAGTTCGACGACGAGCTGCAGGTCAAGCTGGGCGCGAGCTACCGTGTGGTGCCGCTCCTGGCGCTGGTGGCCGAGACGCACCTGCGAGCTGGCCTGGGAGGACGGACACGGCGCGCCAACGAGTTCCCCATGGAGGTGGAAGCGGGGGTCAGGCTGTTCCCCAGCGCCGCGTGGACCATCGACGTCGGCGCCGGCACGGGCGTGCTCGCGGGCTACGGGGCGCCACAGGTCCGTGGCTTCGTCATCGTGCGCTACAGCAACGAGCGCGAGCCGTGTGCGGCGGGCCCCGAGGACTTCGATGGGTTCGAGGACGGCGACTTCTGCGCCGAGCTGGACAACGACGCGGACGGACTCGAGGACACCGTGGACGCGTGCCCGAACGACCCCGAGGACATGGACGGGTTCGCGGACGACGACGGCTGCCCGGACGTGGACAACGACGCAGACGGCATCCCCGACGACACCGACACGTGCCCGCTCGAGTCCGAGGACCACGACGAGTACCAGGACGAAGACGGCTGCCCCGAGCCGGACAACGATGGCGACGGAATCGCGGACGGCGCCGATCAGTGTCCGATGGAGCCCGAGGACCGCGACAACTACCAGGACGACGACGGCTGCCCCGAACCGGGGCCCGGTCAAGCCACCGTCACCGTCACCGATACGCGCATCCTCATTTCGGAGCGCATCTACTTCGACTTCGACACGTCCGAGATCCGCTCCGTGAGCCTGCCCCTGCTCGATCAGGTGGCCGACGTGATCCGCTCCCTCCCCGGACGGCGGCGCATCCGGGTGGAGGGCTACACCGACTCGGAGGGCGACGATTCCTACAACGCCGACTTGAGCTACACACGCGCGCGCGCCGTGGTGGACTACCTCGTGGGACGCGGCGTCAACCGGGAGAGGTTGCTCTACGAGGGCTACGGCGAGCGCAACCCGGTCGCGCCCAACGACTCCCCCGAGGGCCGCGCGCTGAACCGTCGCGTCGAGTTCACCATCATGCCGGACTGACTGTGTCAGTCCGGGTGCATGCCGGACTCACCCACTCAGTCCGGGTGCATGCCGGACTCACCCACTCAGTCCGGGTGCATGCCGGACTCACCCACTCAGTCCGGGTGCATGCCGGACTCACCCACTCAGTCCGGGTGCATGCCACACTGACGGTGTCAGTCCGGGTCCTCGACCTTCCACACGCCGTCTTCGAGGATGAGCTGCACCGCGGCCCCTTCGCCGTACGTCATCGTGGCCCGGTCCCCCACCTCTTCGATGGGGTTGTCGAGGTTGGCGCGCAGGCTCGCCACCAGCCGCTCGATCTCCTCGCGGCCTTCCCCCTCGAATGACGCGCGCAGGCGCTCTTCGTCCATTCCGTCGCGGCTGGCGTTGGGTACGAAGCGCAGCACGATGTCGTAGCGCCGCCGCTCCATGGCGCGCACGAACGAACGAACGGCCGCGCGTGGGGTGCTCTGGTCGTAGAGGTTCGCGGGGTTCCCGGCGATGCGCCACTGCCCGTCCTCCTGCACCAGGGTGAGCTCCTGCCCGTCTGCGTAGCGCACCACGGCCGTTACCTCGGCTTCGCCGTCGATGCGCTGAAGGAGGGCCGCCACGTCGCGGGCTTCGTCGGGGTGGTCACTGAGATACCGCTCGAACTCCTCGTACGAAACGCGCTGGCGGTAGTCCTCGGACAGCAGCGCGTAGGCCTGGCGTGGTCGGTCCTGGCGGATGGCCTCGGAGAACTCGCGCACGGTGGTGTCTGCGGCGCTCGACCCGCTTCCGCAGCCCGCCAAACCGCCCAACGCAACGCCCGACAGCAAGAGCGACGAGAGGGCGGCATGCCAGGTGGCACGGGGGCTGCGCTGGACCCGCGGGGGAGGCGGGCGGAGGCTAGCGATGGGGCGGCGAAGGGACGAGGACATGCGCTGGAACAGTGCCAGCGTTGGGGGGCGCGGGCGAGGGCTTTTCGGGTCGGGCTCCGCCCGTGCACCAGGCTCTGCGCGTCCAGCACACCGGCGACGGATCGCTGGATACCGCGTTGGCTCCCACAGAATCATTGGGCAATTGGACCGCATGAGCGGGGCCAGGGGTGCGCTGTGTGCCGGAAAGCGGCCCATTCACGCGGAATCGGTAGAGTCCAGCCGTGTCCGACGACCTCAGCCTCGACGCGCGCGTGCTGCGCTTTCGCTCCGACGGAGACGCGGAGCGAGGGCCCGCCTTCGCGCGGGAGCTGCTCGAGGCACGGCGTCCGCGCGAGGCCCTCGAAGTCCTGTCGCGGGCCGTCGCGGCGCGTCCCGACGATCCCGAGCTGTTGCGCCTAGCGGCCCGCGCGCTGCTGGCCGACGGCGACCCGCTCCGCGCGCAGCAGACCCTCACACGCATCATCCGGGCCGATCCGCAGGACGTCGATGCGTACCTGCTGCTGGCCGACGCCCTGCGCGCTCGTGGTGACGAGGGCCGGGCGGACGCCGCTCTGGCGAAGGCTCGCTCGCTGGCGGAAGTGGACGCGCCCGTGACGCGCCCTACGGCGTCGTCGACCCCTGCTCCCGCACGGCCGAGTCTGGCTTCGGAGGTCTCCGCGCCTGGCCCATCCCCTCAGGTCGTGCCTGGCGTGGTGCCAGCCACGACGACGCAGGTCCCGGAGGAGAGCCGGTCGACGCCCGAGGCCACCGAGCGCGACGAGCTCCAGCGCGACGTGGCGGACCTGCTCGCGACGGCGATGAAGACGGCGTCGGCCCATCCTGCGGCGCCCGTCGGTGGTGTGCGCGAGGTCGCCATCCCCAAGACGGCTCCCGTCCCCACCTCCGTCGCCCCTCCATCCGTATCTCAGCCGCTTCCGCCGCGGCCGAAGGACGCACGCGGCACGCCCGCGCCGTCCATCGCGGCGCCCGACGTCCCGCCTCCTGCGAAGTTGGCGCCGTCCGCCGTCGTGCCGCCACCCGCGATGGCGGCGCCGTCCGCCGTGCCGCCTGCGAAAGCGGCTTTGTCCGCGCCCGCGCAAGCGGCCTTGTCCGCGCCCACGAAGCCGTCGCCGTCTGCGCCCCTCGCGCCAACGGCGACGGCGGATCCCCCAACGGCGACCGAGGATCCGCCGAGCGCACCCTCACCGCGCCCTGGGCCGCGACGCAGCCCCACGCTGCTCGGCTTCGCGCCACCGCGACCTCCTGCCCGGCCCGCGTCCGTGGCGCCCCCACCCAACACGGCACCGCTCCCGGCCATCCGCCCGCCGAGCGTCAGGCCGCCCGGCCTGGGCGCGGCACTCCCGCCCCCCGTGGTTCCGCCGCCCGGTCGCGCAGCGCAGCTCGGCGAACCGTCGTCGAGCGCGACGGGGACGGACGACGACGAGGACATGCCGACGGCGTTCATGGATCGCGAGAGCCTCGTGAACGCGCTCGCGTCGCACCCGGTGGTCACCGAGGAGGTGTCGCAGGCGGCGGCTGCCGACCGCGCAGGCGACGTGCCGCGTGCGGGCGTCGACGAAAGTGGCTCCGCGTCCAGGGCGGCGCCGTCCACGGCCCAGCTGGCGGACACGCTCCCGGAGTTCGCCGTCAGCGCCGACGCCGCCGTGGTGCCCGTGGTGCTCCCAAAGAACGCGGCTCTGCCGGCGCTCGGGCTCCGCAGCGGGGCGCGGACACAACCCGAGGCACCCGCCGCGAACGCGACGGACGTCGCGGCCGACGGGTCGAGCGCAACTCCTTCCGGGGCAGGGCAGCGTGCCCAGCGCAAGGGAGAGAGCGGGCGCGCCGCGGTCGGTGGAGCCCGGGCAGGCGCATCATCCGCCGCGAGCGCCTCCGGGCCCGACGAGCAGACCTCGGAGCACGTCCCGTCGGACGCACGCGACCATGCCCGCGACGAGGCTGCGCCCGCTCCACCTCGCAAGCGACGGTGGGGCGCGGTGCTGATGGTCGCCATCGTGCTCTCCCTCGCTGCCGGCGCCGGGGCGCACGTGGCGGGGGTGCTGCCAGCGCCATGGTCCCGGGCGATCGACGCGCAGCTCGACGACATGCGCGGCGGCGCACGCGGGGACTCGACGGCGGTCGACAGCCCCCCGCCCACGCCGACACCTGCCGCGACCACCTCCGCGGGCGCTCCGCTCGCGCCCGAGCCGCCCGCGGACGAGACGAGCGCGTTGGACGCTTTCGATCGCACGCTCGCGGGCGGGCAGATCCCGGACGGTCTCTCGACCTTGGCGGAAGGCGACGCCATCACGGACGCGAACGCCCTGCGCGTGCGTGCGGAGGCCATGCTGCTCCAGCTCGCGCCGTGGTGGAGCGACGAGCCGGGCGATGTGTCCGACGCCTCGCGCGCAGTCGTGCTGGACGCCATCGCGACAACGCTGGCCGCAGGAGACACCAATCGCGCGGACGCGCTCGCGCTGCGCGCATCCGCTCTGCGCTTGACGGCCGCCGCGCTGGACACGGAGGCGCTGACCGCCGCTCGCGCGCTCGCCGACGAGTTCCCGGACGACGCGCTCGCGCAGTGGACGCTGGCCGAGGCGCTGATCGCCCACGGCGACATGAGCGACGCCGACGCGGTCTTGTCGCGCGTCATCGCCGAGGGCCCAGAGACGATGCGTGCGCGGGCGCTGGTCCAGCGCGCGTGGCTCGCTCACCAGCGCGGTGACGCCACGGCCGAGCGGCAAGCGCTCGAGGAGGCGCGGGCCCTTGCCCCGTCGTGGGGGCTGGTCGCGCTGCGGCAGGTCGATCTGCGCCTCGACGCGGGAGACTACGCTCCCGTCCTCGATGAGCTGTCCGCGATGGACGCGGAGCCCACGCCCGCCCGGACGCAGCGCCAGCTGCGGGCCGCGCTGGGACTCGAAGCGTACGAGGCGGCCGAGGCGTTGTTCGCCCAGCTGCCCGAGCCCGCGCGCGCGGATCCACGCTACGCGCCCGTCGTCGCCCAGTTTCAGCTGATGCGCGGTGAGCCCGCCGAGGCGGCCCGCCTGCTGGCCGAGCTCGCCTCCGCAGAGGGTGCGGACCCCAGCGTCATCGCGCTCTACGCCGACGCCCTCTACGAGGCCGGGCGGACCCTCGAGGCCAGCGCCCAGTACGAGCGCGCCATCGCGCGTGACGCGTCCCACCCCGAGGCGCTGATTGGCTTCTCGCAGGTGCTCCTGCGTGCCCACAAGCACCGCGAGGCGCGTGCGAACCTCGACCGCGCCGAGGCCAGCCTGCGCGGGCGCGTGCGCCCCCCCGCGACGTTGGCGCGGTTGCAGGTCGTGCGCGCACGGGTGATGGTGGCCGAGCGCGAGATGGCGCAGGCGGCCGCGTTGCTGCGGCGCACGTTGGAGATCCCCGGCGCGCCCAGCGAGGGCTGGTTCTACCTGGGGGAGGCTCTCAGCGGCTCTCACTCCCCCGAAGCGCGCGCCGCGTACGAGCGCTACCTGGCGCTTCACCCGGTGGGCCCGCTCGCCGCCCGGGCCAGGCGCGCCATCCAGTAGCTTTGCGTCGCCGAGAGGGCGGGTCTTGGGTATCCTCGCGCCGGAGCAGCGATGGACCTGACCCTCACCGAATCTCAGCGCATGGTGCGCGACATGGCCCGCGAGTTCGCGGAGAACGAAGTGGCGCCGCGCGCGCGGGAGCTCGACAAGGCGTCGCGCTGGCCGGAGGAGCTGGTGACGCAGATGGGCGCCCTCGGGCTGATGGGCGTCGCCATCCCCGAGGAGGACGGCGGCGCGGGCATGGACCACGTGAGCTACGCGCTCGCGGTCGAGGAGATCAGCGCAGCCTGCGCCTCGTGCGGCGTCATCCTGAGCGTCAACAACTCGCTGGTGTGCGACCCCCTGCACAAGTTCGGGAACGCCGAGCAGAAGCGCGAGGTGCTCCGGCCGCTGGCCTCGGGGGCCGCGCTCGGCTGCTTCGGACTGACCGAGCCGAGCAGTGGCTCGGACGCCAGCGAGATGCAGACCGTGGCCGTGCGCGACGGGGACGGCTGGGTCATCGACGGCAGCAAGAACTGGATCACGAACGGTCCCCACGCGGACACCATGCTCGTGTTCGCCTGCACCAACCGCGACGCGGGCGTGCGGGGCATCAGCGCGTTCATCGTCCCGGCCGGCACGCCTGGCTTCAACCCCCAGCCGGCGGACCACAAGCTGGGCATCCGCGCGGCCCACTCGTGCACGATGTTCTTCGAGGGCTGCCGGGTCCCTCGGAGCGCCATGTTGGGCAGCGAGGGAGAGGGCTTCAAGATCGCCATGTCCACGCTGGACGGTGGGCGCATCGGCATCGCGGCGCAGGCGGTGGGCATCGCGCGCGCCGCCTTCGAGAAGGCGGTCGCCTACAGCCACGAGCGCCACGCGTTCGGCGAGCCCATCGCGAAGAAGCAGGCCATCCAGTTCAAGCTGGCGGACATGGCCACGCAGCTCGAGGCCGCCCGACTGCTGACGCTGCGCGCGGCATGGCTGAAGGACCGCGCGCGCACCGAGAAGCTGCGCCACACGCTGGAGTCGGCGCAAGCCAAGCTGTTCGCGTCCGAGGCCGCCACCCGCATCACGCACCAAGCGCTGCAGGTCTACGGTGGCTACGGCTACTCCGAGGAGTACGACATGGAGCGCCACTACCGGGACGCGCGCATCACCGAGATCTACGAGGGCACCAGCGAGATCATGCGCCTGGTGATCGCGGCGAAGACGCTCGAGGCGTGACCACGCGGACGGAGTCGGCGTAAGAGGAGCATGAGTTCGATGAAGCACACGGTTCGTTCCTGGTGGTGTCTGTTGGCGCTGGCCTCGCTGCCCTTCGCGGGCTGCGGCGGCGGTGAGGGAGGCGAGTCGTCGTCCACGGGCGACGGGTCCGGGAGCACCAGCAGCGGCGGCGAGGCGCAAGGCGGCGGGACGCACGGGAGCGACGAGGGCACGGCGGCGTGGCCTGGGGACGGCTCCGAGGCACAGCCCCAGGGCGAGCCCGTCGCGGCAGAAGACGGCATGGAGGTCGAGGGCATCTTGGGGTCGCTCGCGCAGTCGACGATCACGCGCGCCATGTCGCAGCGCATGGGACGCTTCAGCGACTGCTTCGCGCAGCGCTACGACGCGCTGCCGGTGCTCGCGGGCGCCGCCACGTTGGCGTTCCGGGTGCGTGGGGACGGAAGCGTGCGCTGGGTGCACCTGGTGAACTCCACGGTGGGCGACCGAGAGACCGAGCGCTGCGTGCTCGGCGCCGCTGCGGGTATGCGCTTCACGCCTGGCCCGGTGGGCGGCGACGCGGAGTTCCAGGACACCATCGAGCTGCAGGCGCCCGACGACGTGCGGCCGCCGGTGGCGTGGCAACCGTCGCGCCTGCGCGCGACCCTGCGCACGGCGGGCTCCGGCCTGCGCACGTGCAACGTCCCGGGTGACGACCTGCGCATCACCGTCTACGTGGACCCGGGCGCGACGGTGGCGGCCGTGGGCGCGTCGTTCGTCCCACGCGACCCGTCGGCCGACTCACAGGCCGCGCTCGACTGTGTCACCCAGGCGGTGGCCCGCTGGCCTTTCCCCGACCCGGGCTCCTACACCGCCAAGGTCACGTTCGAGGCGCCGTGAGCGGCGACGCGCGGGCGACCTGGCTGGCCACGGCCCAGGCGCACGGCCAGCGCTTGCGGGAACGCGCGGCGCAGCACGAGGCCGGCGAACACGTGCCCCTCGACGTGTACCGTGCGCTCGCGACCGACGGACTGATGGCGGTGCACGTCTCGCCTGCGATGGGCGGCGCCGGGCGCAGCGTCACCGACTACGCCGACGCCATGATGCAGGTGGCGAGCGGCTGTGCGTCTACCGCCGTGACCATGGCCGTCACCAACATGGTCGGTGAGGTGCTGGCGGCCTTCGCCCAGCCGAGCGTATCGGCGCGCTATTGCCCGCTGCTGGCCGCTGGGGGGCTGGGGGGCTTTGCGCTCAGCGAGACACAAGCGGGGAGCGACCCCGCGGGCATGCGGACGCGGGCCACCCCGCTCCCCGACGGCGGATTCCGGCTCGACGGCGACAAGCAGTGGATCAGCCACGGCGACAAGGCCAAGGTGCTGGTGGTGTGGGCCCGCACGGAGCGCGGCATCTCCTGCTTTGCCGTGCCGGGTGACGCGGCAGGCATCAGCGTGGTGCGCAAGGAGGACAAGCTCGGCCTGCGGGCGTCCGCGACGTGCGCACTCGCGCTCGAGGACGTGCGCGTGCCCTCCGAGGCGCTCATGGGCGAGGACGGGCGCGGGTTCCGGGTGGCCATGATGGCGCTCGACGGAGGGCGCATCGGGATCGCGTCTCAGGCCATTGGCATCGGCGAGGGCGCGCTCCACGCGTTGCGCGCGCACGTCGCGGCGAGCCGCCCGGGACAGCTCGCCGAGTTTGCGCTGGCCGACTGCCGGACCCGCCTCGACGCGGCCAAGCTGCTGGTGCATCAGGCGGCGGCGCTCAAGCAGCAGGGGCGCCCCTTCACGCGGGAGGCCAGCATGGCGAAGCTCTTCGCCACCGAGGCCAGCCAGTGGGTGTGCGACACCGCGGCCGACCTGGTGCCTGCGGGCCACCCCGAACGCGCGACGGTAGAGCGCTGTCAGCGCGACGTGCGCGTGACGCGCATCTACGAGGGGACCAGCGAGATCCAGCGCCACGTCATCGCGCGCGAAGTGATGCTGCGCGCGTGACCCGCGTGGCCCCGATGCCGGTCACGTCGCTCGTTCGGGTCCAGGGAGGGCGCTTCGTCCGCGGAGGTCCCGCTGACACGGGGCTCGGGTCGGGGCCCTTCGTGCCGCGCGGCGTCGGGAGCTATCCCCTGCTCGACCACAGCGGTCGCGGGCGCGTCCAGCACGTGCGCGACGTCTTCGCGCAGGCCCGCGACCTCGACCGTCCCCTGGTCCGCACACACGCGTTCTTCGACGGGGGGGACAGCCCTGCGCGCCTTCGCAACGCGGACGGTACGCCGCACGAGCCCGGGCTGCGCGCGCTGGATGGCGTGCTCGCGGAGGCCCGCGCGCACGGGGTGCAGCTGCTGTTGCCCGTCGCCAACCACTGGCCGGACTACGGCGGCGCGCGGGCCGTGGCCGGCATGGTGCTCGGCGCGTCTCGAGCGGCAGCCGATCCGGACGCGTTCTATCTGGACCCGCGCTGCGTCCGTGCCCAGCAGGTCCACATCGAGGCGCTCATGGGGCGCGTGAATCACCTGACCGGCGTGCGCTACGGGGACGATCCAACCGTCTTCGCGTGGGAGCTCGCGAACGAGCCCCGGCTCTCGCGTGCTCCTCGTGCCCGGCTGCGTCGACTCGTGCAGCCCAGCCGCCGGCTCGGTCCAGCGCTCGCCGCTTGGGCAGTCGCCATGCGGCGCGCGTTCGACGCCGGCGGCGCGCAGCAGCTGGTGGGGTGGGGGGGCTCGGGGCACCGGGGCACGCACGGAGAAGACATGGAGCCCGTCCTCGCCAGCGGGGCCGTCGACTTCGCGACGCTGCACCTCTACCCCTTCGCCACGCACCCCGCGCTCCTGCGCCGCGTGCCCTGGGACGCGCGGGCCAGCGCCGCGGTCGGGGTCGGCCGCGCCATCCTCGCGGACCGTGCCGCGCTCGCCGCCCGCTACGGGCTGCCGCTGCTGGTCGAGGAGCTGGGCTGGAAGACGGGCGCGCACACGCTCGGGTGCGAGCGCCTCCAGGTCATGCGCGGCCTCCTGCAAGCGGCGCGCGAGCTGTCGGTCGGGACCCTCCCGTGGATGATCGCGGAGCGTGGCCGAGCCGACTACGACGGGCTCGTCATCCGACCCGAACACGCCGCGCTCTGGGACCTGCTTCGTGCTGCCTAGCGGGCGCGCGCGGACCACGCCGGGCGGTCTCACCCGCGCGCAACACCTGATGCGAATTTCCATCGGGCTGCTATGTTCGGGCGGTCATGCGCAAGCCCTTCGATCCCCATGGAGCCTTCACCGCCCTCGTCACACCCTTCACGGGGACGGGGGACAAGGCCAAGTGCGACGAGGGGGCTTTCCGCGCCAACATCGAGTTCCAGATCGCGAACGGCATCACCGGCCTCGTGCCCTGCGGCACTACCGGCGAGTCGCCCACGCTCACCTGGGACGAGCACAACCGCGTCATCGAGCTGTGCGTCGAGGTCACCGGGGAGCGCGTCAGCGTCCTGGCGGGCACCGGCAGCAACAGCACCGACGAGGCCATCTGGAGCTCGCGGCACGCGCGCGACCTGGGCGCCAGCGCTGGCCTGCTGGTGGACTGCTACTACAACGGCCCGAGCTCCCTCGAGCTGCGCGAAGAGTACTACGAGCGCGTGCTCTCGGCCGTGTCCGACTTCCCCATCGTGCCCTACATCATCCCCGGCCGCAGCGGCTGCGCGCTGCTGGCGCCCGACGTGGCCATCCTGCACCAGGCGTCCCCGGAGATGGTGCCGGCCGTCAAGCAGGCCACCGGCGACCTCGACCGCATGGCCGAAGACCGCGAGCTGGCCGGCGACACCCTCGCCATCCTCTCCGGCGATGACGACCTCACGCTGGCCATGATGAGTGACCAGCGCATTCGGGCCAGCGGCGTCATCAGCGTGATGACCAACCTCGTGCCCGGCGCCATCACGGAGATGGTGCAGGCCCAGGCCGCCGGCGACGAGGCGCGCGCGCAGGCCCTCCAGGAGCAGCTCAAGCCCCTGTTCGCGTTGGTGGGCTGCGCCGTGCCCGCCACGCGCCGGCTCCCCTCGGGCCGCGAGGTGGCGACCGTCGACAAGTTCCGCAACCCGAGCGCCGTCAAGACCATGATGGCGGGCCTCGGCATGCTCACCCACGGGCTGCGCGCGCCCCTTGGCTCGATGAGTCAGCCGGCCGTGGCGCGTTGCCGTGAGGCCCTCCGGGCCGTGCACCAGCAAACCCCCGATCTCCTCGCGCCCATCGAGGAAGCCTTCTCCGTGTCGGTCGCAGCGCGGCTGGCGGACG
Organism: Sandaracinaceae bacterium; assembly: GCA_020633055.1. Lineage (NCBI taxonomy): Bacteria > Pseudomonadati > Myxococcota > Polyangiales > Sandaracinaceae > Sandaracinaceae bacterium. The sequence continues at coordinate 339,980 of JACKEJ010000012.1, forward strand.
ACGAGGTCTGGTCGGGCCTTTGTCGCTGAGCGAGCACGACACAGGCCGGCCGTCGTTCGTGCGCCGGCATCAGCGCACCACCCGCGTCATGATCGCGCTCACCGTGGGGGTGGGCATCGCAGGCTGCGCCACCTTCTTCGCCATCCGCCGGTACAACCGCGGACCGCGCGAGATGACGCGCGCTGGCGTGGTCATGCGGGTGGTCGAGACCGAAGAGCGCGCCCCGCGGCGGCTGGGGCTCGTGGCGGCGCGCGGCGACGTCCTGATCGAGAGCGACACGCTGCGCGTCGTCATCGCCGGGGGAGGGCGCACCGAGACGCCGCTCGGGGCCGTGCTGGAGGCCTCGCTCGCCAACGGTGAGGGCCTCGCCCGAGGCGCGACGCTGGTGCCTATCGTGACCGATGGCGAGCGCGAACACCCCATCGTGTTCGAGTCTTTCCGGCTGGTCGAACGCGGTGACGACGACCAGCGCGTGGCGTTGCGCCTCACGGGTCACGCGCGTGTCGGCGGCCATGACGTCCGGGTGTATCTCGAGTACCGCCTGAGCGACGACCGGCACGCGTTGATGATCAGCACGCAGCTCATCGCCGAGCACGCCGTCGAGCTCGCGCCCGCGCTGGTCGTGAGGTGGGGAGGGCACGCACCCTACGTGCCGGGCCATGGCCGCGTGGTGGGCGCCATGGAGGCCGTCGCGCCGGTCGTGGGCGCCGATATGCGCGGTGCCGAGGGCATCACCGGGGCTGCCGTGTTCGCCAGCCACGCGCCGCTCCACGTCCACACGGAGACCCAACGACACGGCACGGTCGAGGACCTCGACCAGATGCGCGCGGCCGTGGCCGTTTTGCCCCTCGAGCCCGACCAGCCGCGCACGCAGACCTTCGGGTTGGTGCTGTCCGAGTTCGGCCTGGCGGACGCCGTGCGGCGCATGGGTTGGCTCGAAGGTCAGCCCTTTCCCGAGGTGTCGGTGCGCGTCCCGGGCGCCCCCACGGGAACGCGTGTGCGTCTCCGGCGCGGGGGCGTGGAGCTGATCGTCGCACAGGCGGACGCCCGCGGCGTGGCCGTGGTCCCCCTGCTGGGCGACCCGGACGCGTCCGAGCCCTACGTGGTCCAGGCGGAGGCCTATGGATACCTGCCGAGCGAGCCGCTGGCGGTGCAGGCCGGGGAGCGTGTGCGTCTCGTCATCCCAAAGGGCGGCCAGGTCTGGGTACGCCTCGGCGACCTGCGCGGCACCCCGCTGCCCGCGCGCATCCGCATCCTCGGGCGGGACGGAACCGACACGCCCAACCTGGGGCCCGACTACCTCGCGCGTGGCGCGGGCGAGGCCGTGGTCACGGCCACCGGCGAGGCCATCGTCCCGCTCCCGCCGGGCTCCTACCGCGTCATCGTCAGCCACGGACCCGAGTGGTCCATCGTGGTCAGCGACGTCGTGGTGACGGAGGGCGAGCGACCCGCCATCGACGGACGCATCGAACACGTGATCCCTCCCCGCGGTTGGATCGCCTGTGATTTCCACGTCCACCAGGCTCCCAGTGACGACAGCTCCGTGTCCATCGAGGACCGTGTCGCGACCTTGGTGGCCGAGGGCATCTCGTTCGCCGTCCCGACCGACCACAACGAGGTCAGCAGCTACGCTCCTGGCATCGAGGCGCACGCCCTGGAGGACTTCGGCACGGTCACCGGCGTGGAGGTGACTACCTGGGACCCCAACTTCGGTCACTTCAACGCGTTCCCCTATCCCCTCGACGCCGAGCGCCCGCACAACGGCGCGCCCGTCCACGTGCAGCGCACCCCCGCCGACCTGTTCGCGGAGCTTCACGCCACGCGGGCAGGCATGCTGGTGCAGGTCAACCACCCCCGGCTCGAGCCCAACATCGGCTACTTCGACCTGACGGGCTTCGACCCCGCCACGCTCACGGCCACGGGCTTCTACGACCCCGGCTACGACCTGATCGAGATCTGGAACGGGTACGACCTGGCCCGCCCCACCTACGTCGAGCGCGTGTTCCAGGAGTGGCTGGCCCTGCTCGAGGGGGGCGTCCGCGTGGTGGGCACGGGCAACAGTGACTCGCACCCCGTGCGCTACCACTGGGCGGGCTACCCACGCACCTACGTCTACGCCCCCGACGGTCCGCGGGACCCAGAGCGCGTGCTGGAGGCGCTGCGCGCTGGGCGTGTGTTCGTCACCAGCGGGCCGTTCCTGGAGGCCAGCATCGAGGGGCAGCTGCCCGGCGGTCGCGTCACCGCCCGTGACGGTGAGGTGCTCGTGGACGTCGAGGTGCGCGCGCCGGCCTACATCGACGTCGAGGAGCTGCAGGTCTTCGTCGGGCGCTCGTTGGTGCACACCATCCCCATCCGTCACGCGCGGCCCGTCGTGGACCCGGCCCCCACCGCGGCGCGCGACGCGCCTCCGATCGTGCGCTACCAGGGTCAGCTGCGTGTCCCCATCGAGCGGGACTCCCCCGTGGTGGTGCGCGTCCGCTCGGCGACGCCGATGGACGACTTCTTCGGCCGCCGTGGGGTCATCCCGATGGCCTTCACCAACCCCATCTTCGTCGACGCGGACGGCGACGGCGCGCTGCGCTGGTTCCCCGTCGTGGACGCGGGGGTCGGCGCCCGCGGCGGTAGCGCTCGTGAGCAGGGGGTGGGCGCGCCACTGCCCGAGGCGGGTCCGGCGGGGGAAGACGCAGCCGCCGGGTCTCAGCCCGAGGCGGACGCGGGCCCGCGGCAGCCCGCAGTGGGCGGGGGCGGTTCCGATGTCGCTGCGCCGAACGACCAGGCCGGAGCCGAAGGCTGAGGCGCGCTCGGGGGTCGTCCGGTCGTCCATGCGAGCGACCAGGTCAGGGACGATGGGCACCCCCCCCCAGATGCCCCGGTACGACACGTCGGAGTGGGCCCGAGAGCGCTGGCGACGGGTCTCGGCGTTCCCGACGGCCCCGCGTCAGAGAGCCGAGCGGGTCAGCTGCAGGATCTCGAAGATGGCCCGTGACGCGGGCGACTTGTTGAGCGTGTAGAAGTGGATGCCCGGCACGCCCAGCGGGGCGGTCCCGAACACGTCGTCACGCGTGGGCTCGAGCAGCTGCCGGCACTGATGAGCGGCGTACTGCACGCCGGCCCAGAACACCTCCTGCGGGTCGTCCTCGATGGTCTCGAGGTGCTGCGCGAAGCGCTCAGGGAACTTCGCGCCGCACATGGCCGTGAAGCGTTGGATCTGCTTCACGTTCGTGACGGGCATGATGCCGGCCACGATGGGCACGTTCACCCCGGCCGCATGGGCGCGCTCGCAGAAGCCGAGGAAGCTGGCGTTGTCGAAGAACAGCTGCGAGACCAGGAAGTCCACCCCAGCGTTGACCTTGTCGACCAGGTACGCCAGGTCGGCCTCGGCGCTCTCGGCCTCGGGGTGTACCTCGGGGTAGCAGGCCGCGCCCACGCAGAAGCGGTCGCCGTAGCGCTCGCGGATGAACGCCACCAGCTCGGCGCCCTGGGAGAAGCCGCCGTCCACGGTGACGAAGCGCTCGGCCCCCTTCGGAGGGTCGCCACGCAGCGCCAGCACGTTCTCGATGCCCAGCTCGCCCAAGCGGTCCAGGATCTCCGCGATCTCGTCGCGCGTGGAGCCCACGCAGGTGAGGTGCGCCATGGCCTCGATGCCCAGCTCGCGCTTGATGCGGCCCACCAGCTCGATGGTGCGGCTGCGGGTGCTGCCGCCGGCGCCATACGTCACCGACACGTAGTCGGGGCGCAGCTTGGCCAGCTGCTCCAGGCTCTTCCACAGCACGGTCTCTCCGGCTTCGGTCTTCGGCGGGAAGAACTCGAAGCTGAACACGGGGCGCTTGTGGGCGAGGCGGTCGGCGATGCGCATGGGGCGCACCGTAGCAGTCCCCCGGCACGCTGCTAGGCTGCCGCCGCGATGCTCTACCGTACCCTCCTGCGGCCCCTGCTGTACCTCCTGCCGGCGGAGACGGCGCACCACCTCACGTTCGGCCTGCTGCGCGCTTTCGCGCGGGTCCCGCTGTTCCGGCGCCTGCTGAAGCGTGTGTGCTCGGCCACCAGCCCGGCGCTCGTCACCCGCGCGCTGGGCATGCAGCTGCCCAACCCGGTGGGCTTGGCGGCGGGCTTCGACAAGGACGCGCAGGGCTTCGAGGCGCTGGGGGCGCTCGGCTTCGGCTTCGTCGAGGTGGGCACGCTCACGGGGCAGGCACAGCCAGGCAACCCGAAGCCGCGGCTCTTCCGCCTGGTGAAGGACCGCGCGCTGGTGAACCGCATGGGCTTCAACAACGGGGGCAGCGCGGCCGCGGCCGAGCGCCTGGCCGAGCCCCGCGAGACGCGCGTGGGCGTGAACCTCGGCAAGAGCAAGGTGGTGGCGGAGGAGGACGCGGCCGCGGACTACGTGCTGAGCGCGGAGCGGCTGGCGGCGTCGGCGGACTACGTGGTGGTCAACGTCAGCTCGCCCAACACGCCCGGGCTGCGCAACCTGCAGGCCGTCGAGAAGCTCCGCCCGTTGCTGTCGGCGGTGCAGGAGGCCGTCGCGCGCGTCGCGCCCGCGAACCGTCAGATCCCGCTGCTCGTGAAGATCGCGCCGGACTTGGCGGACGAGGACATCGACGAGGTGGCGGACCTGGCCACCGAGCTGGGGCTCTCGGGCATCATCGCCACCAACACCACCATCTCGCGCGCCGGGCTGCGCTCGCATCCCGCGGCGGTCGAAGCCTGCGGCGCGGGTGGGCTCAGCGGCGCCCCCCTCGAGCAGCGCGCGCTGGCGGTGCTGCAGCGGCTGAGGGCGCGTGTGGGGCCCGACATGACGCTGGTGGCCGTGGGCGGCATCGAGACGCCGGAGCAGGCCTACGCCCGCATCCGCGCGGGGGCCAGCCTGGTTCAGATCTACACGGGCTTCGTGTACCACGGCCCGCTGCTGCCGAAGCGCCTCGCGTTGGGCCTCGAGCGGCTCGCCCGTCGCGATGGGTTCGAGCGGGTATCCGACGCGGTCGGTGTGGACGCCCCTCGGCCAGCCACCGAAGTTTGATACGCTGCGGGGATGTCTCGCACGCTCCTCCCCCTCCTGCTCGTCGCGCGCTCACGTGCGTTCCAAGCGGCGCTCGCCTGCAGTGCCCTCGCCATCACGTCCCTCGCCGCCCCGAGCCGCGCGGCGGCTGACATCACCATCTACCGGGGCGGGTCGCGCTGGGCCGTCATCGAGGACGACGGCGACGTCTACATCAACGGCAGCCGCGCCGGCGAGATCGAGGACGACGGGGACGTCTACGTCAACGGCAGCCGCGTCGGCGAAGTGGAGAGCGACGGCGACATCTACCGCAACGGCAGCCGCGTGGGCGAGATCGAGAGTGACGGGGACGTCTACATCAACGGCAGCCGCGTGGGCGAGATCGAGAGCGACGGGGACATCTACTTGAACGGCTCACGCTGGGGGCAAGCGCAGAGCTGCTGCGCGAGCTACACCCAGCTGCAGAAGGTCGTAGCCGTGCTGGTCTTCTTCGACAGCGGCTACGCGCGCTGAGCCGACCCTCCGAGACACCCATGACCTCACCCAAGTACGACTACATCGTGGTCGGCGCTGGCTCGGCCGGCTGCTGCATCGCCAACCGACTCTCCGCGGACCCGAGCGTGCGCGTCTTGCTGCTCGAGGCGGGGGGCAAGGACAACAACCCGGTCATCAAGATGGGCATCGGGTTCAGTCGGCTCATGTACGACAAGTCGGTCAGCAACATCTACGAGACCCAGCCGGAGCCCAACCTCAAGGGGCGCCGCGTGCACGTGGTGCGTGGGCGCGTGATGGGCGGGTGCAGCTCCATCAACGGGCAGGTCTACATGCGCGGTCAGCGCCAGGACTACGACGACTGGGCGGCGCTGCCGGGCTGCGAGGGCTGGAGCTACGACGAGCTGCTGCCGTACTTCCGCAAGTCCGAGCACTACGAGCCGGGCCCCGAGAGCGACTATCACGGGCGCGGGGGCGAGCTGAACGTCACGTACCCGTCGTGGCACTACGCCATCACCGACGCGTACCTGGACGCGGCGGTGAGCATCGGCATCCCCCGCAACGACGACCTCAACGGGGAGAACCAAGAGGGCATCGGCCTGATGCAGCTCAACCAGAAGGACCGCCAGCGCTGGAGCTCGGCCGACGCGTTCCTCAGCAAGGAGGTCAAGGCGCGCCCGAACCTGGACATCACGGTGCACGCGCACGTGCGGCGCGTCGTGCTCGAGGGCAAGCGCGCCGTCGCGGTCGAGTACCAGGACAAGCGCGGCAAGGTGCACCGCGTGGACGTCGCGCGCGAGGTGGTGCTGGCGGCCGGCGCGTACAACTCCGCGCCCATCCTCGAGATGTCGGGCATCGGCCGCGCGGACGTGGTGGCCAAGCTGGGCGTCACGCTGCAGCACGAGCTGCCCGGGGTCGGCGAGAACCTGCAGGACCACTTCCAGCTGTGGGTGCAGCAGGGGGTCAAGACCAAGCAGGTGCTGTCGGAGGACGGCAAGTTCCCGCGCGTCGTGTTCAACACCTTCAAGTACCTGTTCACCAAGCAAGGGCCGCTCACATTCCCGGCGGCCAACGTGGGCGCGTTCATCCCCAACCAGGGCGCCGAGCGGCCCATCTTCCAGATTCACTTCACGCCTGGCGCGGGCACGCAGGACGATCAGGGCAACATGGTCGCCAGCAAGGAGCCGGGCGTGAACTCCACGGTGACGGTGGTGCGACCGACGTCTCGCGGCAGCGTGCACGCGAGCAGTGTGGACCCCACGTCGTTCCCCGACATCGTCCACAATTACCTGGACACCGAGCACGACCGCGCGCTGGCCGTCGAGGGCTTCAAGCTGCTGCGCGCCATCTTCGCCTCGGAGAGCTTCGCGCCGCACGCGACACACGAGCTCATCCCGGGCAGCAGCGTGGTGACCGACGAGCAGATCCTCGACTTCTGGCGCACCGACGGCATGAGCGTTTACCACCCCGTCGGCTCCGCCAAGATGGGTGCTGCGGACGACCCTCTGGCTGTCGTCGACAACGCGTGTCGCGTCCACGGTCTCGAGGGGCTGCGCGTGGTGGACGCCTCGGTGTTCCCGCTGCTGCCCTCGGGCAACACGCACGCGCCCACGGTGGCCGTCGCCGAGCGCACATGCGACCTCATCTTGGGCAAGCCGCTGCTGGCCTAGTCCTGGCCTGGTCCTGGCCTGGTCCTGGCCTGGTCCTGGCCTAGTCCGGGCTTGGCCCACCGGAGTTCGCCACGCGGCTGACGTCTCAGACGACGCGCGGCGGAGGGCATCCAGCGCGGGACTCCGGGGCTCGGGCCGAGCGTTCGCGGGCGCGCCGTCTCGCGCGCCCGTGACCGACGTCACTCCGCGGGGGAGCTCCCCAGGCCCGGGTCCGAGATGAGCGCGTCGGCGGGGCCGTCCGGCTCTTCCGGCTCTTCGTCCGGCTTCTCGCCCTTCAGCCAGTGCATGAAGTTGCCCACGCCGCGCGTCGCGTCATCCAGCGCCATGTACGCGGCGGGGATCAGAAGCAGCGTGATGAACGTCGCGAAGAGCACCCCGAACCCGAGGCTGATGGCCATGGGGATGAGGAAGCGCGCCTGCACGCTGGTCTCGGAGATCATCGGCGCCAAGCCGAAGAAGGTCGTGAGCGAGGTCAGCAGGATGGGCCGGAAGCGACGGGCGCCGCCCATCAGCGTGGCGCGCCAGATGTCGTGGCCTTCTCGTCGGAATTCGTTCGTCGCGTCCACCAAGATGAGCGAGTCGTTCACCACGACGCCCGCGAGCGCCACGATGCCCATCTGGCTCATGATGCTGAGGTCGTAGCCCATCACCACGTGGCCCCACACCGCGCCGATGAAGCCGAATGGGATGGCGAGCAGCACGAGCAGCGGCTGCGCGTAACTCTTGAAGGCCACCGCGAGGAGCGCGTACATCGCGAAGAGCGCGAATGCGAAGCCCATCAGGAGCGAGCTCATGGTCTCGGCCTGACGCTGCTGTTCCCCGCCGAGGCTGTGGGTCAGCCCGGGGATGTCGCGCTCCAGCTGCGCCACCTCGCCAGCGACGATGCGCTGGACGATCTCACCTGCGTTGGTGTCGCCGTCTTCCACGTCCGCCGTGACCGTGATGGTCTGACGCCCGTCCGTGCGCCGGATGACGGTGTAGGCGCGCCCGCGCTCCACGTGCGCCGCCTGCGCCAGGGGCACCTCGACGCCGCTCGGCGAGCGCACCATCATCTGCTCCATCTCGTAGAGCGACACGCGGTCCTCGCGCGGGCGCCTGACGAACACCCGCACCTCGTCGCGTCCGCGCTGCTGGCGGACGGCCTCGGTGCCGTAGTAGGCAGCGCGCACCTGCCGGGCCAGGTCGGCCTCGGTGAAGCCCATGGCGCGCCCTTCGGCGGTCAACGTGAAGTCCAGCTGCTCCTTGCCCACGGCCACGCCGCTGTCGATGTCGCGCAGGCCCGAGTAGGCGCGGATCTCGTCGGCCAGCCGGCGCGCGGCGGCCTCCAGCACGGTGCTGTCCTCGTGGATCAGCTCGATGGCCACCGGCGATCCGGGTTGCACGCCCACGTCGTAGTTGAAGACCAGCGAGTCCACACCTGGGATGTCCGCCACCTGCGCGCGCCAGTCGCGCACGATCTCGGAGGTGGTCACGGCGCGCTGCTCTTGGCCCACCATGTAGAACATGACCGTGCCCAGGTTGCTGCCGAAGACGCCCGCGCCCCCCGTGACGTCGGGCTCGAGCGAGGTGTTGGCCCCAATGTCCAGGTAGATACCCCGCGAGATGGTCCCACCCTCGTTGCTCTGGTGTTGCTCGATGAGCGACTCGGCCACGCCAGCGATCTGTTCCAGGGCCCGACGGGTGTCCGCGATGGGCGTGCCCACCGGCATCTTCAGCATCACGGTGATCACGTCGCCAGCGGTCTTGGGCAGGAAGGAGAAGCCCACTCTTCCGCCAGCGATCAACCCCACGGAACCCATCATCAACGCGATGCCCGACACGAGCGTCACGTAGCGCCAGCGCAGCGCGAGCTTGAGCGTGGGTAGGTAGGTGCGCTGGATGATGAACTCGAGGAAGCGCGCGACCTGCTTGCTGGGCAGCAGCTGGAGCGGGATGAGGATGAAGAAGAGCGACTTCTCCATCAGCCACGGCATCTTGTGAGAGAGGTGGGCCGGTAGGACGAAGAGAGACTCCGCCAGGGAGATGAGCAGCACCAGGATGACGACGATGGGCAGCACGCGGAAGAACTTGCCCATGACGCCCGGCACGAAGAGCATCGGCATGAACGCGATGCACGTGGTGAGGATGGAGAACACCACGGGCGTGCCCACGCTCGAGACGCCCTTGATGGCCGCGTCCTTGCGCGAGAAGCCCTTCTCCCGCAGCGAGTAGATCGACTCGCCCACGACGATGGCGTCGTCCACGACCATGCCCAGCGTCACGATGAACGCGAAGAGCGAGATCATGTTGATGGACACCTCGGCGGGGTCGAAGAAGATGATCGATCCGGCGAACGAGATGGGGATGCCGAGCGTCACCCAGAAGGCCAGGCGCGCCTCGAGCAACAGACCCAAGATGAGCAACACCAGCACGAGGCCTTGCAGCGCGTTGCGTCGCAGGAGGTCGATGCGGTCGGCGTACATCTCGCTCATGTCCGCCCAGGTGGTGATGTGTACGCCCGGGGGGAGCTGCTGCGACGCGCGTTCGGCGTACTCCTTCACGGCGGCCGCGACGTCGAGCGGGGTCTCGTTGCCGACGCGGAACGCGCTGATCATCACGGCCCGCTGGCCGTTGAAGCGCACCGCGCGCTCGTCCTCGGCGAATCCGTCCCGGATGTTGGCGATGTCGCGCAGCAGCAGCTGTGTCCCGTCGGGTCGGGCCAGGACCGCGATGTCCCCGAACTCCGCGCCGCGGTCGCGCCGCTCGGTGGTGCGCAGCAGGACCTCTCCGGCGGTCGTCCGCACCGTGCCCGCGGGCAGCTCGATCGACGCGGCGCGCACGCGGTTCGCGATGTCGTCGATGGTGAGCCCGTACTGGCGCAGCCGGTCCTCGGGCACCTCGATGCTGATCTCGAGCTCGCGCGTGCCGCCAATCTCCACGTAGGTCACGCGCGGGTCCGAGAGCAGGTCGCGCCGGGTGTCCTCTGCCAAGGAGCGCAGCGTGCCCTCCTCGAGGTCACCGTAGAGCACTAGGCTGATGGCCTGGGTGCGGTTCGAGATGAGGCTCACCACGGGGCGCTCGGCGTCCTGCGGGAACGACGTGATGCGGTCGACGGCGCTCTTCGCGTCGTTCAGTCCGCGGTCTTGATCGGCCCCCAGCTGCAGCTCCACGAGCACCAAGCCGTTGCCCTCGTAGGCCGCCGAGCGTACCTCCTTCACGCCGTCGAGACCCTGCACGGCTTCTTCGACCGCGAGGATGATGGACTGCTCGATCTCCGCTGGGCTCGCGCCCGGGTACACGACGGAGATGGAGATGGTGTCGAGCTCGACCTCGGGGAACACCTCCTGACGCACGGACAAGAGCGCCAGCAGGCCGCCGAGCACCAGCACGAACATGAGCACGTTGGCGGCCACGCCGTTGCGCGCCATCCACGCGACGGGGCCCGTGATGCCTTCCGAGTGCCCGTCCTTGCGCTCGTCGAGCGGGACGTTGGGGTCCGGCGGCGGGAGATCGCTCGGATCGATGGGCGTCTGGCTCACGGGGTCCCCTGGGTGGCGTCTGCCTCGTTTGCGTCGGGGGACGCCTGCGCGGTGGTGGTCGGCGCGCTGCCGGCCGTGCGCAGCCGCATGCCGGGGAGGGCGGTGCCAACCTGGCTGCGGATCACACGGTCACCCGCGTCGAGCCCGGTGCTGACCATGACCGAGTCCGGTAGGCCCCACACCACGCTCACGCGACGTGTCTCGAGGGTGTCGTCGGCGCTCATGACGTACACCACGTTGCCCTCGTGCACGGCCGCTCGCGGCACTTCGATGACGTCCTCGAGCGGCGGGGCGTCGATCTCGACGCCCACGAACGAACCCAGCAGCAGGGGGACGGGCCCGTCGAGGGGGTCCGGGATGGAGACGATCACGCGCGCCATCGCGCCGTTGGGGTCCAGGTCGGGCAGCAAGCGCACCACACGGCCGGTGCGCTCCACGCGCTGTCCCCCGACGTCCTGGACCACCGTCGCCTCGGACCCTTCGCTCTCCGAAACCACGATACTTGCGAGGGACGCGACGGGCACGCTCACCTGGATCCAGAACTCGTCGGTCCCCACCAATGTGGCGAGCTGCGACTGCGGCCCGACGACCTGGCCGACCTCGACCGCCTCCGTGGTGACCATGGCGTTGAAGGGCGCGCGGATGGTGGTGCGCGACAGGTTCAGGCGCGCCCGCTCGACGGAGCTGTTGGCGGCCACCACGCCCACCTGGGCCGTGCGCAGCTGCGGGTCGCGCGTGGCGAGGGCGCGGCCACTCTCCCCGGCCTCGGGGTCGCCGAAGGAGGCCCACTCGCGCTGGGCGACCGCTTGCCGGCCACGCTCCATCTGGAGCTCGAGCTCGGCGCGGTTGACCTCCGCCGTGCTCGCCTCGACGGCCAGGCGATAGTCGCGGGCGTCGATGCGCAGCAGCGTGTCGTTGGCCCGCACCCTCCCGCCCGCGACGAGCTGCTCGTGGTGCCAGCGCACACGACCGCCCACTTCGGGGATGACGACGACCTGGCGTGCTGGACGCACCGTGCCCTGGGCGCGAATGCGCACCTCGTGCGTGGCGCGCGCGACCGTGGTGACCTCCACCAGGATGCCCTCGTCGACGCGCTCCACGCGCTCGGCCTCGGGCCTGGTGTTCTTCATGTAGGTGAAGAACCCGGCCGCCATCCCGAGCACGAGCAGGATGAGGAGCAAGGAGACCAGCGCGCGACCTTTCTCGCTGCGAGAACGTGGGTTGGTCATGGCGTGTTGCTTTCAGCTTCTTCGATGAGGGAGTCGGCCCAGGTGCCGCCGAGCGCCCGGTGGAGTTGGATGCGGTGGGAGAGCAGTTGCCGCCGCGCGTCCAGCAGCGCGGCCTGGGCGCCTTGGTGCATGGCGATGGCGGTCAGGACCGGCAGGAAGTCGCTCAGGCCCTGGCGATAACGTGCCTGCGCCGCGTCGAGCGTGGCAGCGGTGAGCTCGAGGCGACGCTCGAGGTGCTGGAGCCGCACCCGCTCTTGGCGCTCCTGGACGAGGGCGGCCTCCACCTCCACCAGCGCGTGCAAGATGACGTCGTGGAAGTTCTCGACCGCCTCGGCGACGCGCGCCCGCTCGAGCTCGACCATGCCGCGTCCGCGGAAGCCGTCGAAGAGCGGCACCGAGAGCTGAGCGCTGGCCTGGTACGTGAAGCCATGCACGGCGCCCGTGAAGCGGCTGGCGTCGAAGCCGGGGATGCTGTTCTCGCCCGGCTCGATGATCTCCGAGTCACTCCAGCTGTAGGTGGGCGTGAACTGCAGCACGATGGTGGGCAGCCGCTGGGCGATGGCCACGCTGACGCGGCGGTCGCTCGCCTCGATGCGACGGGCCGCCGCACGGACGTCTGGCCGGTTCATCAGCAGCGACGCTGGGAACTGTGCGTCTGGGGGAGCTGGCAGGTCGGGCAGGGTGCCCGCCGCCTCGGGGAACGGACTGCTCGGCGCCTCACCAATGAGGATGGACAGGCGCTGACGCAGGACCTCCTCCGTGCCCGAGAGGAGCGCCAGCTGCGCATCTGCGTCAGCGACTTGCACGCGTTGCTGGTGCACGTCCACGGCGCTCGCGAGCCCCTGGTTGAAGCGCAGCTCGACGAGCTCTTGGTACGTCTGGTTGGTCTGCTGTTGCTCGGTCAGCAGGTCGCGCTGGGCGCGCACGGAGCGCAGGTCGAACCACGCCTCGGTGATGGACGCGACGAGCGTGATGTAGGCTGCCTGCGCGTCCAGGCGCATGGCCTCCGCGTCCAAGCGCGCAGCCTCGGCCTCGCGGCTGCGGCGGGCCCACAGGTCCACTTCGTAGCTGACTGGGAGCGACGCGCTGACCGTCATGGTGCGGGTGTTGCCTTGGAAGGCGCTGCGCTGCGTTCCCACACCGAAGCGCGCATCGAAGCTGAGCTGTGGGAAGCGGGACGCGCGAGCGATCTCGGCCATGGCCTCGGCTTGCCGCACGCGCGCGCGCATGGAGTTGAGCGAGAGGTTGATGGCCAGCGCGCGGCGGACCAGCGCGTCGAGCGCAGGATCTCCCAGCTGGTCCCACCACGGAGCGCTGATCTCGGTGGCCTCGCGCGCGCCCGGAGGAGGCGGCACGGCACCCGCGGTGAGGCTCGCGTCGGCGTCCTCCGCCCCGGACCCCTGAGAGGAGTAGCCCTCCGGCAGCGGATGCGCCGGCTGGGGATCGCGCAGCCGCTGGTACACGCAGCCAGGCGTCAACAGGCCGAGCGCAACGCTGCCGAGGATCGCGACGCGGGTTCTGGTCATCCGATGGGCCCAGCTTTCGGCCCGGCGATGGCGCGCAGGCTCTGTTGGATGTGGAACGGGACGATGGCGTCCATGTCGATCGGGAAGGGCAGGCGCTTGCTGAACTCGTCGGCCCCGAGGTGCGCCATGAACACGCCGAGCAGGCTCGTCCACAGCTGGAGGTTGAGGAGGAAGGGGTCGAGGTCGGCCCGGATGCTGCCGTCCTGCTGACCGAGCCGCGTCGCGTCGAGTCCCAACTTGGTGATCTCACCAACGGAGCGGCGGTACTCGGCGAACGACTCGCTGTTGGGGTCGAGGTTCTGCCCTGGCACGCTCCAGCTGATGGCGAACCGGAACATGTGCGGGTGCCGGACGAACCACTCCGCGTAGGCGTTCAGCATGCTGCCCATCTTCGCCAACCCGACGGACTCCGCGTCGGACGCCGCGCGCAGGAACGGGATGAAGTCCCGCATCGAGCGCACCGCGATCTCCGCGCACAAGGCGTCCTTGTTCTGGAAGTACAGGTACAGCGCGCCCTTCGAGAGCTCGGCCCTCCGGGCGACGGCGTCCATGGACATCTCCCAGTAGCCCGTCTCGACGACGAACTCCTGGGCCGCAGCCACGATGGCTTCGCGACGCGCTTCACGCTCGCGCTCGCGGCGCGAGGGCAGCTTGCAGGTGGGGCGGATGGACGACATGGCGCTGTCGGGGGGGACGGCAGAGCGAGACGTAGCGCCAGCGCCGAGGGCCGGCAAGGAAGTTTTTGACTGCCGGTCAGTAAATGACCGCTAGTCGCACGGGATCCCTGCGCCTTCGCGGACTGTGAAGAAATGCAAACGATGTCAGCGGGATACCGACTCCGCCCGGTTCGGTCAGATGCAGACGAGCCCAGAAGGGCTCAGCTCGCACGTCAGCCCTGCGGGGCAGTCCGCGTCGTCGGCGCACTCTTCGAGGCAGAACGCGTTGCGGGCCTCGTCCGCGCCAGGGGCCACGATGATGCCTTCGCGGTCGACGGGGGTGCACGCGAGCGTGGGCGAACACGGGAAGCGGATCGCGCAGCGCGACGTGCAGAAACCGGCCCCCGCCGTCGTACCGTTCGGGTCGGCGCGCAGGACGACGCAGTCGAGTCCGACGGTGCACTGCGGGGTACTCTCGCAGGCCTCGAACAATCTGCGCTCCGTACTGCCCTCGCAAGCGCTCAGCAGGACGGCCACGCAGACCAAGCCCCAGCGGCCGAGGGTGTGCAGCGATGACACGCGGCGACCATACCATGCCACTCTCGGCTCGGCGCGCGCCCTAGCAAGTGTCAGACTCTGCAGCATGTCCGGCTGGCCTAGTCGCAGGGGTTCGTCGACAGCCCACCCAGCGTGGCGTGGCGTCCCCTGGTGTGTGGTGATGGCGCTCGGCGTGGCGGGCTGCGGGAGCGACTCCGACCGCCCCGTCCCGCAATCCCCCGCAGAGCCGCAGGCCGCGCTGGTGCAGCTGTCCGGGCACGAACGCGAGCGCATCCCCGAGGTGCTCGCCGAGCTCCGTGCGGGGGCCTTCTCGCGTAGCGCGATGGTGCGCGACAACGCCCGCATTTTTCTGTTCTTGGCCGAGACCGCATCGGACGACGAGGTGGTCGCGGGGTCGCTGCGCGCCTTGCGCTCGACATGGACGCACAGCCCTCGCTACGAACGACAGATGGCGCTGCTCACGCCCGAGTACGGGGCCGTCGTGCGGCTCAGGCTCCACGACGAGCGCCCCGTGGTCCAGGCGGCGGCCATCGAAGCGGCCGAGAAGACGCTGCTGACCGACCCCCCCGACGAGCGCGTGGCCGAGGAGCTGGCGGCGCTCGCGTTGGCCCACCCCGACCCCGCAGGGCGCCTCGCCGCCCTCGAAGTGCTCTGGAACGTGACGACGCTGCGGACTCACCCCGAGTCGATGCGCCCCTACGTCGATGCCCTCTCGGCCCAGCAGCCCTGGCTGGTTTCGGCGTCGTTGTTCCGGCTGTCCGGCTTCGGCGCGGCGTATCCCGATGCGGCGAACCTTCGAGCTCGTCTGATCGAGCTGCTCGGGCACGACGACCCCGGCGTGCGGGGACGGGCTGCCACCACGCTCTCCAGCGTCGTCGGTGTGGCGGACCCCGCGCGCGACGCGGCCGGGCGGGCGATCGAACCGCTCCTGCGGGACGAGCACCCGTTCGTGCGCTCCGCCGCCGCGACCGCCCTCGCGTGGCTCGATCAACGCACGGCCGTGCCCGCCATCGTCGCGCTGCTCGACGACTCGGCGCGCGACACGTACGACCTGCGCGGGTTCACGCGGCTCGATGGGACCCCGGGGTTCCTGCACCACGACGGGTCGCCCTGGTCGCGCGTCGACGACGCCGCCCTGCGCGCGCTCCAAGCGTTCAGCGCGCGCGTCGGAGGGCGCTTCACCTTCGACATCCAGCAGGACCGCCTCGACGAGTCCTTCGCGTCGGCGCACCGCACCGCGCGTGCTTGGTTCGAGACCGCACGCGGCGCGCTGTCCACCGTCCCGTCAGCCGGGCGGTAGCGTCCCCTGCGCGCGCGCTGCGTCGCGCTTGCGGAGTACGATCAGGAGGGCCGGCATGGTGATGACCGCGCTGATCAGGCAGGTGACCTCGCTGATGGCCATGGCCGCGCCGAAGCTGTTGAGGGCCTGGTTGGCGCTGGTGTAGAGGGTGGAGTACCCGACGATGGTCGTGAGCGAGCAGAGCACCACCGCGCCGCCCGTCTCTTCCACGGCTGCGCGCACCGGGTTCGGCGTGTCCAGCTCGCACTCGAGCGAGTAGCGGCGCATGACGTTCACGCCGTAGTCCACGCCGTTCCCGAAGGTGATGGGGAACGCGACGAAGTTCAGGAAGTTCAGCTTCATGCCGGCGAGCGCCATGGAGGCCGCCATCCACACGATCCCGAGGAGGAGCGCCATCATCGTCAGCGCGCGTTCACGCAGGCGACGGAACGTCAGGATCACCAGCACGAGCGTCGCCAAGAACGAGACGACGATGGTGCGCGGTCCGTCGTCGCTGATGACCTGAATCATGTCGGCGAACACCGGCGCGCGGCCCGCGAGGGGCGGGCGCGTACCGTCGGCCAGCCGCACCTCCCGCAGCGCCGCCGCCCACGCCATCAGATACCGCCCGTCCCACACGGACTCGCCGCGCTGCTTCTCCACGACGATCAGCCGGCCCCGCGTCCCGTCGCGTTCCGTGAACGGTCGCGCCACGTCCTCGGGCAAGTCCGCGAGCGTCAGCGCGTGGAGGTCTTCGGGGGGGGTGTGCTCGTCGAGCTGCGCGAGCTGCTCCGCGTCGGCGTAGGGGCGCATCTCCTCCAGCAGCTCGCGAATCTCTGCGAGGAGGGGGAGCTTGGCCTCTTGGTCGCTGGGGAGGAGATCCTGGATCACGCGCACTCGGGACCACGGGGCGTGATCCTCGTCCCGCAGGCGCTCCAGCTCGTCGCGGAGGGGGAGGGCATCCGCGACGTCGTCGACCACCAGCACGATGCCCTGACCCTTGTCCGACGACGACAGGAAGTCACCGATGCGCGCGTTGATGCGCTGCGCGGTGGTGGAGCCCTCGCGCAGGGACTTCAGGTTGCGGAAGTCGTACTCCAGCGGGTCGCCGGCCAGGTATTGGTACATGACCACGCTGGCCCCGACACCGAGCACCGCGCTCAGCGCGAGGGCAGCGCGGGGGGCGCGCTCCACCATGGCCGCGAACGCGCGTCCGAACACGCTGGCTCGCACGCCCTCTTCGGCGAGCTTCAGCGGCCTCATCCGTTCGCTGAGCGCCGTCGCAGCCGGGAGCACCAGCATCGCGCCGAACCAGCACAGCACCATCCCGGCGAACCCGATGATCCCGAAGTCCCTGAAGCCGCGGAAGTCGGTGATGATCAGCGATCCGTACGCCACCGCAGCCGCCAGGGAGGCCGCCGCGGTGGCCAGCCAGACCCCGCGGTGGGTTTGCTGCATCGCCTGCTCCACGCTGCGCCCAGCGCGACGCTCCTCGAAGTAGCGCGCCAGCCAGATGATGTTGGGGTTGATCCCGTTGCCGATGACGATGCTGCCGAGGAACGCCGTGGACGTGTTCAGGTAGTCGACCGCCAGCTCGGCGAAGCCGAACGTGATCACCACGGGCACCATGAGCGCGAAGCCCAGCAGCGGGATGCTGCGCGCCTTGCGGAAGAACACGAAGATGGCGCTCAGGACCAACACGATGGTGAGCGTGGTGGCGAGCACGAGCTCGTCCTTGATCGCGTCGTGCTCTTCACGCGCCACCACCAGGTCGCCGGCGAAGGTCAGCCGCAGGTCCGGCGCGAAGCGGCTGGGGTCGATGTCGGCCGCGATGGCCTCGACGCTCTCGCGCAGGGTGCGAATGCCTCGCGCGTTGCCGCCCTTGAGGTCGCTGCGCACGAAGATGACCAGCAGGTTGCCGTCAGGGTGGACGTAGAAGCCCCCTGGGAAGCGGGAGAGCCTGGCGCGCCCCTCCTCGGCCCGCGCGCGCATCCGCGCCATGACCTCGTCGGGCCCCGGCGGCGGCGTGGTGCAGTCGTCCTCCAGGCACACGAAGAACGGGTTCCGGCGGTTGTGCTCGAACATCACGCGCTCCTCGAGCGCCGAGCGGATCTCACGCAGGTCGTCGACCGAGGCGAACAGGTGCTTGTTCTCCTCCACGAACGTCTCGTAGGTGCCAACGTTCCAGTCCACGCTGCGCACCAGCTCCCGTGGCAGGTCCTCGAGCCGCGGCACCAGCTCGCGCGCGAAGCCCTGCATGGCCTCGAGGTCTTCGGACTCGATGGCCAGCGTCAGCGTGTTCAACCCCGCGACGCGCCCTTCGATCCGCGCGATGTCCTGCACGCTCGGCTTGTCGCGCGGCAGGAGCGCGTCCCAGGCGCTGTTCAGGCCCAGCTGCCGGACGAGAGGGACCGCGGCCGCCGCGAGCAGGAGCGCCGCAACGACGAACGCGCCCGCCCGCCGGAATTGGAGGCTGGCGAGGCGGTCGAGCAGCGCATGAATGGCTTGGATGAAGCGCATGGCGAGCGACTATGCCCGCCGCTGCGGGCGCTGTCATGCCGACGCCCTGCCATGTGCGCCACGAGAAAATCGTGACGGCGCGCAATGGCGCGCGGGCTGCGCCGAAGACCCCGCGTGCGGTGCAGCGCCGCCCCGCGTTCGCGCGGACCACCCCACGTCTCCAAAGGAGCCCTGATGACCAGCCCGATCTCCACCGTATCGTTCATCGTCGTCCTCGCAGCCACGATGGTCTGCCTCACCGACTGGCTCTTCCGCAGCGTCCTCACGCTGCGGAGCCCGCGACCCATGCGCGCAGCGGCCGCCACCCTCGCGCTCTCGTCTCTGACGGTCGGCCCCTCGGTGTTCGGGGTGGACGCCCTCCTGGGAGGGGACCTGGCCAGCTTGACGCGCGGTCTGCTGGCGCTCCTGGTCGGAGTCGTCCAGACGGGCCTCGTGGTCCGTCTCGTGTTCGATGCGTCGCTCCCCACGGCGCTCGCGCATGGCCTCATCCTCCAGCTCGCGTGGGGGGCCATGTCCGTCCTGGTGCTGCTCTTCGACCGGCTCGGAGGGCACTACTACGCGGTCCCCCTCGTGGCGTTCGTGGCCGTCCATGCGGTCGGGCGCGCCCGCGACCGGGACCTCGTGCGCCGCCTCAGCAGCGTCCCGCCGACGGCGCCGAACGCCGACCTGCGCGCCAACCCCGCCTGATCCCAGAGCCCCGAGGGTGCCCCACGACCGCGCTGGCCCGGCCGAGGGGCGCGGGTCTGCCGGCAGCGCTCACGGCGTGGCGGGCCACGCGTCCGCAGGCGCCTCACGCAGCATGCTGGCGTCGCCCAGCATCACAGCGAGCGTCTTCCGGAGCCGTGTGAACACGGACTCTTGCACGTACGGCACCCCGTAGCGCTCACACAGCGCGCGGACCTCCGGCTGCATGCGCTGGTACTGCAGCATGCTCATGTCCGGAAACACGTGGTGCTCGATCTGATAGTTCAAGAACCCGTGCAAGAAGTCGTTCAGGTCGCTGCCCGTCGCGAAGTTCGTGGAGCCCGCGACCTGCCGGAAGTAGAACTCTCCCTTGCCCTGCCGCACCGGCTCGTCGAAAGCGTACATGTCCTCGCCCGCGTGGTTCGTGGTGATGACCAGGAACGAGTGCAGGTTCGTGAACCACTCGGCCAGCAGGCTGTTGGCAAGCACGTTCCCGGCGGCGACCGGCCCGAGGGGCAGAAACAGGAGCGGCACGAGACCGAAGTGAAAGGCCGCGTAGGGCAGCAGGCAGCGCTTCCACAGCTCGGGCTCACCCCACATGGACGCCAGGGACCGCGTGGGCGGGGCGTCGGCCGTGTCGCCCTCGCCGCGCTCCCGTCGCTGCGCGTCCTCCAGCAAGACGCGCAGCGTGTTCGGTGCGTAGTAGGTCAGCTTCCACGTGCTGGCGAAGAACGCGATGATCGCGGCGCGCGCCGGTCGCGGCAGCTCCGACGTCCGCAGCCAGTCCAGGTTCGCTTCCACCAGGTCGGGGTCTGCCACCTCCCCGAGCCGGTAGTGATGCAGCCGGTTGTGCTCGTGGTTCCAGGCCTGCGGATCGATCCAGTCGAGCCAGTCGCGAAACCGCCGCCGACCCACCGCGAAGTGGCGGCTGGTCCGTTCGGGGGACACGCCAGGGACGTGGTCGTAGCCTCGGTGGGACACGTGGTGGGCCACCATCGCCCAGCGCGTCAGCCGCCCCTGGCTGATGAGGAAGGCGGACACCGGGTTCGGGGCCACCGCGGCGGTGGCGTACCCCACCGCGGTGCACGCACGCCCCCAGCGCTCGATCTTGGCCAGGTGGGCCAGGTCCGCGGGGCCAGCTGCCGCGCGCATGCGGCGCTTCAACTCGTCCAGCTCTCGCGCGAACTCGCGGAGGTCGATGTCCCGTGCCGAGACGGGCGCGTGAGCAGAGGCAGGGATGCGCGGGGGGGCCGAGGGGGCAGGTTGGGTCATTGGGACGCGGCTCGCGGGGCGGCTCCGACATGTATCCCCGCCCGGCGCGGTCCGCAAACGCTCGTTTCGGCTTGCTGACAGGCCTCGCTGGGCGCATGAACTGCGGCACGGCACTCTCGCAGCGGTTTCGGGGCGCACAGCAACAGGTTGATGCGCGATCGAACCAAGCAGTCATGTTGGCTGCTGCGGCGTTCTTCGTGAGCTCCATTGAGCTCCCTTGGGGCGGGTCAGGTCGAGAGGCTAGAAGAGAGAAATGTGATGTCGAAGAAGCTATTTGTGGGGAGCCTCAGCTGGGGTACGGATGATCAGGGGCTGCGCACGGCGTTCGAGCGCTTTGGGGACGTGACCGACGCGAAGGTCATCACGGACCGTGACTCGGGCCGCAGCCGCGGGTTCGGGTTCGTGACCTTCGCTGATGATGGGGCCGCGGATCAGGCCATCGAGCAGATGCACGGGGCGACCCTCGACGGCCGCACCCTCAACGTCAACGAGGCGCAGGACCGTCGTGACGGCGGTGGCGGCGGCGGCGGGCGTGGCGGCTACGGCGGAGGTCGCGATCGCGACCGCGGCGGCCGTGATCGCGACCGCGGTGGCCGGGATGGCGGCGGCGGGCGCTGGTGATTCCAGCGTCAGCCGAAGGCTGGCGACCAGACTGAAACGGGCTCCCAGACGGGGGCCCTTTTCATTTGGGGTGTTCGGATCCAGCGCGGCGTGGTTTCCCCAGGCGGTCGCAAAGCGGACCAAAATTGCACTGTGGCGAACTTCCTGGCCCACCCAAGTCGGTGCTTGATGTATCGTCCGCCGAGAGAGAGACCGCTATGTCACACGCCAGAAACCTTCGCCTTCTCCCGCTCTTCGCCTTTCTGCTAGCCAGTTCACTCGCCGAGCCCCCGGGGGCGAGGGCCCAGAGCGCGCTGGAGACCGCTCAAGGACAAGCGCAAGCCGCCCGTGAGGCCTATCACTCGCTCGATCTCGACACGGCCCTCGAGCAGGCCCGTGCCGCCGTGGACACATGCGAACGCGGAGGGTGTCCGGGGCCGGACATGGCCCGCTACTACGTGCTGCAGGGCATGGTGGAGTACGCCGCCTCCCAGGACCGCGATCGCGCTCGCGCGATGTTTCGGCAGGCCGTGCACACGGACGCCAACGTCGAGCTGGACCCCGAGCTGGCCACCCCCGAGCTGCAGTCCATCCTGGTGGATGCGCGCGAGGATGTCGCCATCGACGGAAGCCTCTCGCCAGAGCAGGCGGCCCGGACCGGCCAGCCAGAGGACGGCCCCCGGGGCCACGAGGGGGCGACCTGCCACTCCGACGACGCGTGCGGCGGCGGGCTGATCTGCGAAGAGAACCAGTGCGTGCCGGGTGAGCGCGTCGAGCCGGACCAGCCATGGCAGCGCTTCTTCCTCGAGGTGGGCTTCAACATGGCCGCCGCGACCGCCAGCCACCAGATGACGCCGACGGAGCGCCCCGTGGTGGCGACCGGCAACGACCCACAGGCCGACAGCGACCTCAGCAACGACAGCTACTACCTGGGAGGCACCAACGGGTGCAACGCCCCCGCTCCGGCCGACGGCGCCACGCCGACCGCGGACAACTACTGCGTACGCGTCACGTCCGGCCTCTTTGTGTTCGCGCCAGGGCTGCATGTCGGCGCTGGCCTCTGGCTCACCGAGCGCATCGGCCTCTCCGTCCGGGCCCGCATTGGCTTTGGCAATGGCGGCGGGACGCTGGCCTTCGTGCAGGTCGGCCTGCGCGCTCACTTCCGGCTCGTGGTGCCCAAGCCCGACGGCTTCCATCTCTCGCTGTTCTTGGGCGGCGGTGTGGGTCAGATCCAGGTTCGCCCCAAGCAGGAGCCGACCATGTCGGGCGGGTCGATCCAGCGCCCTTGGGCTCAGACGGGCATCGCCGGCGCCGAGCTGGGCGCCAACATCGGCTACCGCTTCACGCCCAACGTGGGCATCATCGTCCAGCCGGGCGTCTACGCCCTGTTCCCGGACTTCTCCCTCGGCCTGCAGGCGACCGTCGGCCTGGACCTGGCCTTCGGGGCCGTCGGTGGCGCGCCGCCGCCCCCACCCGAGCCGGAGCCCGAGGACGACGACCGCGACGGGGACCGCATCCTCAACCACAACGACGCGTGCCCGGATGAGGCGGAGGACGTGGACGGCTTCGAGGACACGGACGGCTGCCCCGAGCTCGACAACGACAATGACGGCATCGTGGACGCCGCCGACGCCTGTCCGCGCGAGGCCGAGGACATGGACGGTTTCGAGGACGGCGACGGCTGCCCCGAGCGCGACAACGACGGCGACGGCGTGCCCGACGTGGACGACGCGTGCCCGAACGAGGTCGGCGTGGGCATCGCCCGCGGCTGCCCCGAGCCCGACCGCGACGGCGATGGCCTGGTCGACCGCATGGACAACTGTCCCGACGAGGCCGGTCCGCGCGAGAACCACGGCTGTCAGGAAGAGCAGTTCGTCGAGATCCAGGAAGACCGCCTGGTCATCACGCAGATCATCTACTTCCGCACCAACCGCGACGTCATCGAGGAGCGCTCGTTCCACCTGCTCGCGCAGATCGCCAACGTGCTCAACGCCCACCCGGAGATCCAGCGGGTGTCCATCGAGGGCCACACGGACAGCCGTGGTCGCGCCCGCAACAACCTGCGCCTGTCGCAGCGCCGCGCGCTGGCGGTCATGAACCACCTGGTGCGCACCGGCGGCGTGGACCCGGCGCGGCTCAGCTCCGAGGGTTACGGCTCCGAGCGGCCGGTCATCGAGAACGCGACCACCGAGGAAGAGCACGCGCAGAACCGTCGCGTGGAGTTCGTCATCCACCACGACGCGATGTGAGCAGCTTGACCGGTCGCCCCCCACGTACGACGTTGCGGGGGTGACCGGCCTGCGTCTCTTCGCCATCGGGGGCATCCCCGTATGGGTCAGCCCCTGGCTCCTGCTGCTGGGGGCTTTCCTCGTTCACGAGGAGGGCGTGAGTCAGGGCTTGGCGCTCACCCTTGGCCTCGCCGTGAGCGTCTTGGTGCACGAGCTGGGGCACGCCCTGGTGGCTCGGCGTTACCGTCTCTCGCCACAGATTCTCCTGCACGGCCTGGGGGGTCTGTGCGCCCATGAGCGCGCGGAGCGAGATCGGCACGACGCGCTCATTCTCGTCGCTGGTCCATTGGCCGGACTGCTGCTGGGCGTGCTGGTGCTCGCGTCTTCATTCGCCCTCCAGTGGGCAAACGTGGCGATCGGCCGGCCAGCCGGGCGTGTGCTCGACTTCCTGATCGAAATAAACATCGGCTGGTCGTTGGTGAACCTCCTGCCCATGTGGCCGCTGGACGGCGGACGCTTGTTCCGGTTGGGCCTCCTGCAGATGCTCCGCCCCTTGTGGGCGGAGCGCGTCACGCACGCGCTGTCTGTCGCCCTGCTCGGCGGAGCTGCGGTGGTCGCGTTCCTCGCACAGCAGCTCATGATCGGCTTCGTCGCGCTCTACTTCCTCCACCAGAACCTGCGCGTGCTGCTGGGCGAGGCCCCGGGCGACATCGTGCGCCCCAAGAACCCCCGCGTGAAGGCCATGCTGGCCGAGCTCGAGGCGGCCTACGCGTCCGGGGACGACGCGCTCGCGCTACGGCTCGGTCACCGGCTGCGCGAGGAGAGCTACCTGCCAGAGAGCGTGGTCCGCAAGACCTTCGCCATCGTCGGCGTCAGCACGGCGCGGCTCGGACGCCACGCGGAGGCGCTCCCCTATCTGCAGCGGGCCGAGGTCCGCGCCGACGTGGTCGAGGCGCTCATCGAGTGCCTCCACATGCTGGACCGCGACCGCGAGCTGGACGCGCTGCTCGAGTCCAAGGCCTTCGGCCTCCTGCCCCAGCTTCGCCGCGAGGAGATCCTCTCGGTGGTCCGCCCCACCACCAGCTGAGGGCCGGTGGGCTGGGCCGCGAGCAGCCCACGGCGGTTTGGTCCGGCGTGCGGCGGGCCTAGCAGTCGGCTTTCGAACGGTTAGCCCCCCAAGGCGTTGGGGATGCGCGCGCGGGCCGTCTCGCGCTGGATCACGAGGTGGTCCTTGTCGAAGGGCGCGAGGGGCGGCCCCTCGGCAGGCGCCTCGGCGTCGATGGCCACGGGCGCGCCGGCCAGCTCGGCCAACGCCGTGAGGTAGGCCCCGAGCGTATGAGGCCCGAACAGCGTCGACGCGCCCTCGTAGCGCTGGTGCGCGTACTCTTCCCGCGTGGTGATGTATCCGCCGTAGCCATTGGCGTGACCTCCCACGACCGCATCGACGGCCGCGGGAATGCACGCACGCAGCAGCGCGCGCGCGCGACGACCTGCCGTGGTCGTGGGCTCCCCAGGCAACAGACCGACGGCCAGGCCAGCGATGGACAAGAGCTGCAGCGGCAGGAAACGCGGCGCCCACGGGTCGTCTCCCAACGCGCCACCCGCGTGGGCCGCGCTCATGTAGGCCATGGAGTAGTCGAAGCGCCCGAGGGGGGCGACGGTGGTGTAGGGCACCAGGCCGAACGCCAGCCCGCGCACACCGTGGCCCACCTCGAACAGGGGCACCTGGGGGTCCTCGCTGGCGGAGCGCCGCCGCAGCGCCGCGATGGCCGAGAACACGGGCCGAAGACGGTGCAGCGGGCCGGGACCCTCGAGCGTACCCAGGCTCATGCTGAGTCCCAGGCGCGCGATGCGGGTCCGTACGTCGGCGGGCGAACGCAGGAGGTCTTGCCCCACGAACCTGGGCGCGACAGGCGCGTGTGCCATGTCGAGGTGGCGCGTGCGCCCGCCCACAGCCCCGGTCAGCGGCGCCGTCCGCGCGGCGCGATCGAACGCTTGGTAGGCGTACTCGGCCTGCAGGGCGCCGTTCAGCTCGGCGCTGGCGTGGTCGTCGTCGTGCTCGCCGATCGCCTCCTGCCGCCCCTTGTCCCAGCGGCGGTTCGGCGACACGTCACCTGCCGCGCCTTGGGCGAAGATCGCGACGAACTCTGGACGGTGGCCCTCCGCTGCGGCGCGGCGCTCCACGCGGATCGCGGCGATGCCCTTGTTGTCGGGATGCAGCTCGTCCAGGTGAGGGTGCAGGCTGGTGCCGTGCAACCCGAACCAGTTCACCAAGCCGAGGCCGCGCCCGGCGGCGTCGCTCACTCGCAGGGTCTTGCTCGTGCGCGCCGTGGCTAGCTCGGGGCGATCCGTGGGCACCGCGCGTGTGTCCGCGTTGTCGTTGAAGGCGCGCACCGAGCGGTTGAAGGCGACCGGGACGTGGTACGGGATGCGTGCCGTGGCGTAGCTGAGCGTCGCCGGCTCGGCCGCCGCGACCGCGTCCGTGATGGCGTCCACGATCCCCGCGACGACGGTGTCGAACACCGGGCGCGAGAAGCCACGGTTGGTCGTGTTGTACATCGGGAACTGTGACAGGCCGCTCGGTCCCGAGTGTGTGTGCGTGGCGCTCAGCGCGACGTTGTGCGGCCCCAGCCTTCGAAGCGACGCGTCGTCCTGGGCGCGTCGCGCGAGCTCCGAAAGGACGTGCAGCCGCACGGCGCAGGTCATGTAGCCCAGCTCGGCCACCACCAGCGCCACGCGCCCGCCACGCTCCACGTCCTCCACGAACAGCGCCCGCGCGTGGAGAGGCATCGACACGCCGCGCACCTTGTGGTGCGGGTGCTCCCAGCCGAGCATCGCCATGCCGTGTTCGTAGACGGTGATCTCGCGCCGGCCGAACCCGGCCCGATAGCGCAGCGCCGCCTGCGCGCCGTTCGGGGTCGCGTGAGACATCGGGCTGGTCTAGCAGGAGGACGGCGCTCGCGCCCGGCGGCGCAGTGTACGCTCGACGTAACAACCACCCCGTTCGGTGTTACGGGGAGGGTGCCGCCGCGACTCGCGGCATCGAAGGAGTTCTGATGTCCCAAGGTTCCGTCCCCGTCCCCGTCCCCGTCCCCGTCCTCGTTCCCGTGCGGGCGCGTCGCGTCATCCACGCGTCCCTCGTGACCCTGCTCGCCGTCGCAGGCGTGGGTTGCGGCGACTCCACCCCTGCCGAGCCGGCCTCCGCCCCGCTCGAGCAGCCCGCCGCGCCCGCGGCCAGCAGCGCGTTCCAGGTGAACACCGACGGGAGCGCCGTGGACTTCATCATGGAGGCGCCGCTGGAGAACATCCACGGGCGCGCGCCCTCCTCCGTGCATGGCGAGCTGGATCTCGACCTCGCGCAGCTCTCTGCCAGCACCGCGCTGGTTCGGATCGACCTGTTCCAGCTCGAGGTGCTCCAGCAGAAGCGCGAGACGGCAGACGAGGCGTTCGGCGAGGAGGTCCGGAACGAGACCCAGAACGAACACGTGCGCACATGGTTCGAGATCTCGCCGGACGCGCCGGAAGACGTCCGTGAGGCCAACCGCTGGGCCGAGTTCCGCGTCGAGCGCGTGGAGGGCCTCAGCGCCGACAGCGTGGCCGGCATGACCGGCGCCGAGCGCGTGGTGCAGGCCACGCTCCACGGGCAGCTGCGCATCCACGGACACACCGTGGCGAAGAGCGCGCGCGTGGAGCTGACATTCACCTACGAGGGCGACCGCGCCACCGGTGTGCGCGTCCGCTCCCTCGAGCCCGTCTCGGTGGGGCTCGAAGAGTACGACGTGCGTCCACGCAGCGCGTTCGGGACACTCGCGCAGCGCACGCTCGCAGCGCTGGGTGAGAAGGTCGCTACCGCAGCGCCGGTGACGTTCGACTTCCGCGCGTCCCCGGCAGCAGCGACCGCGACACTCTGAGCGTGAGCGCGCCGAGCTTCTCGTGAGCGCGCCGAGCTTCTCGTGAGCTCGCCGACGACGCGTGAGTGGTGCGTCGTGGACGTTGGATGCCCGGCGCCGGCGGGCCGTCGTGGCCAACCGCCGGGCGCCGCTTGGGCTCAGTGTCCGACCAGCGTGTCCAGCCGGTCCAGCGCGTCACTGGACAGGCCGCTCTCGCGCGCCCACTCGAGGTAGCGACGCGCGTGGGCGTGGCGACGGAGGTTCACCGTGGACTGCAGCAGCTCCACCAGGCTGTCGCTGATGGCCGCGTTGTGGTTCACGTGCAGGTCCAGCAGCCACGCGAACCAGTCGGTGGCCGGGTCCGACTGCGCCAGCGTCGCCGCGTAGGTGGCGACCGTGTCGATCTGGCGCGGCTCCAGGAGATCGCCTTGCTCGATGCGCAGCTCGATCTCCCGCGCGACACGGCGGAACATACGCGCCGCCTCCTCGGTGCGTCCAGCCTCGAGCGCACGCTCCACCACCTCGCCCAGCAGCTGGTACGTCCAGCTGCGGCTGGGCTCGACAGCGAAGCCGCTGAAGGTCTCGTCTTCCGCGATGGCCGGCGTGCCGCAGTGCGGGCACTCCTTGGCGGTGTCCGGGAAGGGTGTCTTGCACGCCCGGCACATGGTCATGAAGCCGGTGGTCTTCGCCTCCCGTGGCGCGCGGTCCACCATGTAGAACAGCAGCTCTTGCGTACCCAGACGCACGCGGTCGCCATCGTGGAGGAGCGCGGCGCCCTCGATCAGCTGGCCGTTGATCCGCGTCCCGTTGCGGCTGCCCAGGTCCATGATCTGTGCCGTGTCCCCACCGATGAGGATGCGCGCGTGCTGACGTGACACGAGCGGGTCTTCCAGCGTCACGTGGCACTCAGGGCTCCGCCCCATCAGCACTTCCGGCCCTACCAGGTCGAACTCTTGCAACAGGAATTTGAGTCTGAATCGGGCCACCGCGCGTTCTCCGTGCTGGAAAATATCACACTCAGCTGAACTCGCCCGTCCCAAGTGCGCTGGGGGACATTCTGGTCAGGCCGCCATGACCCGTTCGAGCCCCTCGAGCCGCTTGAGCCGGAAGCGCTCGGCCGGGGAGAACGCGTGGGATCGCTCCCGCATCGCCTCCATGTACGCCCGCAGGGCCTTTAGGTTCTTGTAGCGAATCTTACGAACCAGAGCATGCAGCTGCTCGATGTCCTCCGAGCTCAGCAGCACCGAGGCCGCGAGATGCGCCTCTAGGACCCAGTCCAGCCACTCGGTGGTCTCCAGCCCTTCGCACAGCTGGAGCGCGAAGCGGGTGGCGGTGGAGAGCGCGCCCACGTCCGTGTTCGCGTGTTCGCCCGACCCCTGGCGCAGCTTGGCGAGCAACGCGTCCATGTGGGGGCGCAGCATCTGCTGCGCGTCGGTGAACTTGTGGAGCTGCAGCGACTTCTGCGCGAGGTTCGTGATGAGCACGAACGCCGAAACGGAGCGCCCCTCGGTGGTGAGCGTGGCGTTCGGGTCGATCTGGAGCTCGACGGTGGCGTGCGACATGCTGAGCGCCGTCCCGCACTTGGGGCACATGCGCGCCTTGGCGTCTGCGAAGTGCCCGCACACCGAGCAACGCACCATGTCCGTGGTGGGCCGCGCAACGCCTGCGTTGGGCTTGAACTCCACGAAGGTCATCTGCTGACCGCCGATGGTGATGCGGTCCATGTGCGTCAGCGCGTGATCCCCGGTGATGAGGTTGCCGTTGACGGACACGCCGTTGCGGCTGCCCAGGTCGCGCACGAACACGCTGTCCGCGCTCACCATCAGGCAGGCGTGGCGGCGCGAGACGAGCGAATCGTCCAGCGCCAAGTGACAGTCGGCGCTGCGGCCGATCACGAACTCCCCGATGGGCATCTCGAGGTCCGTGGATTGGTAGCGGAGTCGATATCGGCGCACGAGGCCGAACGATACCACGCTCGGCCACCGCCGAAACGGGAAGCGACCTACCAAACACAAAACGGGTCGCTTGCGCGACCCGTTCAGCAGGGTGGTCACACCGAGGTGTGAGCGGTGAGGCGCGGTCAGCCCTCGTGAGCCACGATCTGCCCGAGGGCCTGCTCCAGCTGTCCCTGGACCTCGATCGTCTGGTTCACCAGCGCCCGCAGCTCGGCGAGGCTGCGCCGGTAGTCGTCGAACTCCGCACCCTGCGCGCCGAGCACGTCACGCGACGTGGTCGGGTTGGTGATGATGACGTAGTTCTCGGGCGTCGTGGTGAGCGGCTGGCCCGTGTAGATGGTCTTGTCCGTGGGCGGCGTGCGACGCGAGGGGCGCACTGGGACGGTGGTCATCGGGGTGGTCGGGGGCGTGGTCGGCCAGTCGAGGAAGTGCATGTTGCACACCAGCTGCCCACCGACGACACCCGGAACGCAGCCCGTGGTGGGGCGCGCCAGCGAGTCCGTGGCCACACCGGAGAGCGCGGCGGCGGCCTCGTCCAACGAAGCGCGGTTGCGGGCGTTGAGCGTGTGGTTCGCCACCTGCTCGATGGTGGTGAACAGCTGCTCCAGCAGCATGTGGTACTGGATGATGGGCTGCGCGGCGGCCGAGAACTGGTTGAACTGCGTCTGCGCGAAGGTGGCCACGTTGTACGTGGGACGCTCGATGGCGCGCAGGCCCTGGATGGCCTCGTAGTCCACCGCCGCACCACCGGTGCGCTGCGGGTTGGACGCGTTGACGGCGCGGTCGACCAGCTGCTGAGCCTGCACCACCGCGGACTGCGCCTCTTGTGCTGCTTCGAGGATGGTCCGCGCGTCACGGATGGCAGCCTCGCGCTGCTCGGAGCTGTTGCGCGCGCCAGCCACGGTGACGCCGATGATCGCGCCCACGATGGCGAACACGACGCCAAAGGCGACCATCTTGCCGGCCTGCTTGCGCCCGACCTCGGCGTCCGCGACCGGCTCGCCATCGAGCACGATGCGTACCTGCTGAGGGCCCGCCGCGGCTTCGCCCGCCGCGAACGGGTCGGCCTTCTTCTTCTTGCGGCGCTCCTCCTCCTCGGCGGCAGCTGCCTGCTGGGCCTGGACCATCGGGGGCGCTTCGATCTTGGGCTTGGCTTGGCCGAGCACCGGACCGGGCAGACCGCCCACCGTGGACGGTGGCGGCACGACGCCGCCGAGGTTCGGCGGCGGTGCGATGTCGCCGCCACCCGCGTTCACGGTGCTGGGGGCGATGGTCCGGCCCAGGCGGGCCTTCAAGTCCTTGACTTTACGGGGCTTTTGAGGCTCGTCTGCCATAGCTGCTCTGGTGCAAAGGGAGGGCGCGAAAGTAGCTTCGACGCCCCTTCGCTGTCAAGCCTCGCCTGTCCCCGAGTGCCCTTATTCGTTC
Source organism: Sandaracinaceae bacterium (assembly GCA_020633055.1). NCBI lineage: Bacteria > Pseudomonadati > Myxococcota > Polyangiales > Sandaracinaceae > Sandaracinaceae bacterium. Next base: position 370,478 of record JACKEJ010000012.1, read on the forward strand.
TGTGGCAGCGGCCGGAACCAACGCAGGATCAGCCAGGAATCCAGCAACCCGATGAGGACGGCCAGGACCGCCACTGCGAGGGCCCAGGCGTAGCTGGACGGAGGCTCGTCGGCGAGGAGCACCAGGGAGTCCGCCGACACGGGCTGATCCATGCGGGTCTCGAGGTAGTGCCGCACGCTGGTGAAGCGCCCGCCCAGCTGACCGAACGTCACCAAGCGCCCTGTGAACTCACGCCGGGTGGCCAGGCGCTCCTGGTCCGCGTCCTCGTACGCAACCTGCACATACACGTTGCGCTGCCCCGCGAGCGGGTAGAGCGTGTAGTGGTCGCTGCCCAGGACGCGCCTGTAGCGCACCGCGGTCGACAGCATGGGGCTGCCCTCCACCTGCACGTAGGTGTTGGGCACCAGCTGTGCCGGGTCGAGTGCGGTGGCGCTCCCCAGCAGCGTGACCTCGTTCTGCCCGAAGAAATAGGCCAGATCCGCGCGCAGGCTGAGCGCCAGGGACACCGCCGCGGCGACGACCACTGCCATCATGCTGAGGGTGGCCATGCGAAGACCCCGAGGAGGCGCGGGGAGCGCCAACAGCTCGGGGTCGGTTTCGTCCAGACCAATCGCCCCGCCACCGAGGTCCGGTCCGGGGAAGTGAGTCATGTCAGGGGCGTGCGTCACAGAAGCTATGACAGCGTAGCGCCGAAAAAGTTCGTTGGGAACCTCGACGGCGCGGCGGCATCCAGCGTGGCCACCCCCGACACGAGCGCCAGATCAGCTGGCGCGCTTCTGCGCCGAGCGCAGGCGGTCCATCAGGCGCGGCGTGGGGAAGCGCTCGAGGCTGGTGACGAAGTTGCTGTCCTCGCCACGCCCCTCGGCGGCCGCCACGGCCTTGATCAGACCCGCGCGCGAGCCGTGGTCCTTCTTGACCTGCTCCAGCAGGTCGTGGAGGTGGATGAGCTTGCGGTTGGACACGTGGTCCAGGCCCTTCTCGGCGTTGACGCGATCCACGAAGAGATCGTCCGTGGCGAGCTTCTTGAGGGCGTCGACGAGCTTCTGCTTGTCTCCGAAGCGCTCCTTGACGATGGCGAGCGGCGACTTGGTCATGATGATTCCGGGTCTCTGTTGGCGCCGGGGGCGGACCAGGGCGAGCGCGTCGCGTGGTTCGTCTACGGCTGAGTGAAGTGGCTCGTCGAGGCGCGCGGGGACCAGTCAGCGAAGGGTCACGAGGCGCTCGCGGGGCGCGGCATGTAGCACGGGCGGGGCAGGGCATGCAAATGGGGCACGCCCAGGGGCGCCCACGGGGACGCGTCCGCATGGATCCTGCCGCGCCGAGCGCGTATGGTCGAGCCCATGTCTGGCGACTTCGTCCATCTGCACGTTCACTCGGAGTTTTCCATGCTGGACGGGGCGGTTCGCCTGAACAAGCTGCTGGAGCAGACCGCCGAAATGGGCATGGGCGCGATCGCCCTGACCGACCACGGGAACATGTTCGGCACGGTCCAGATGCACAAGCTGTGTCAGGGATCGAAGGTGAAGCCGATCGTCGGGTGCGAGGTGAACATCACCCCTGGCCACCGCGACGACCCGAACGACCCCCGCCTGCACCACCTGGTGCTGCTCGCCGAGAACCAGCTGGGCTATCAGAACCTGGTGCGCCTGGTCAGCCTCGGGTGGGTCGAGGGGCTCACCGCGCTCGGGCAGCCGCGCATCGACTTCGAGCTGCTGGCCAAGTACAGCGCCGGCTTGGTGGGGCTCTCGGGCTGCATGGGGGGCTATCTCGCCCAGTCGGTGCTCATGCAGGGGCCCGCCGCGGGCCGCGAGGCCATGGCCCAGCTGCGCGACTGCTTCGCGCCCGGGCGCTTCTACGTTGAGCTGCAGGACCACGGCTTCCCCGAGAACCGCCCGCTCAACAACGTGCTGGGCGACCTGGCGCGCGACCTGGGGCTCCCCTTGGTGGCCACGAACGACTGCCACTATCACGAGCGCGACGAGGCCGCGGGGCAGCTGGTGCTGCAGTGCATCGGCGCCGGGCGCAGCCTGCGCGAGATGGAGGCCATGCACCACAACAGCTCGGAGATGTACGTGAAGTCTCCGGCGCAGATGGTGGAGCTGTTCCGTGACGTGCCCGACGCGGCCCGCAACACGCTGGTCATCGCCGAGATGTGCGCGGGGCAGGTCAGCCCGCTCAGCGACCCGAAGCTGCCGCGTTTCCCGGTGCCCGAGGGCGAGACCGAGGAGTCGCTGCTGGAGTACCACGCCAAGCGGGGCCTCGAGGCGCGCCTGGCCGACCTCGACCGCCGCAACATCGCGTACGACCGGCCGGTGTACGAGGAGCGCCTCGAGGTCGAGACCAAGATCATCAACCAGATGGGGTTCCCGGGGTACTTCCTGATCGTCCAGGACTTCATCAACTGGGCGAAGGACAACGATGTGCCCGTGGGTCCGGGCCGTGGCTCGGGGGCAGGCTCGCTCGTGGCGTACAGCCTGCGCATCACGGACCTCGACCCCCTCCCGTACGGCCTGCTCTTCGAGCGCTTCCTGAACCCCGAGCGCGTGTCGATGCCGGACTTCGACATCGACTTCTGCATGGACAAGCGCGAGCGGGTCATCGACTACGTGCGCGAGCGCTACGGCCACCAGTCGGTCGGTCAGATCGCCACGTTCCACCAGCTCAAGAGCAAGAGCGTGGTCAAGGACGTGGGGCGCGTGAAGGGCCTGTCGCCGGGCGACTCGGCGCGCATCGCCGCGCTCATCCCCGACCCCATCGCCGGCAAGAGCACGCCCATCCCGAAGGCGCTCCAGGAAGAGGAGGGGCTCAAGACCCTCTACGCCACGGACCCCGCCGCACGCGACGTGCTGGACATCGCGCAGGGGCTCGAGAACCTCACGCGCCACGCCGGCATGCACGCCGCCGGCGTGGTCATGTCCGAGGGGCCCATCTGGGACCACGTGCCCGTCTTCTGCCCCGACGACGGCGTGTACGTCACGCAGTACCACAAGGACGACGTCGAGGCGGCGGGCCTGGTCAAGTTCGACTTCCTCGGGCTGCGCACGCTCACCGTGTTGGACAAGGCCGTGCGGCTGATCGACCGACGGCCCGACCGAGAGGGCGCGTTCGATCTGAGCGCCATCCCCCTCGACGACTTGGCCACGTACGCGCTGCTGTGCTCGGGCGAGACCACCAACGTGTTCCAGCTCGAGTCCACGGGCATGCAGGAGCTCTTCAAGAAGCTCAAACCCGACTGCTTCGAGGACATCGTCGCGGCGGTGGCCCTCTACCGTCCCGGTCCCATGGGCGCGGGCATGCACAACGACTTCGTCGAGCGCAAGCACGGGCGCCAGCGCGTGGAGTACCCGCACCCCAGCGTCGAGCCCATCCTGCGCGACACCCGCGGCGTCATCGTCTACCAGGAGCAGGTCATGCAGATCGCCCAGGTGATGGGCGGCTACTCGCTCGGCGGCGCGGACCTCTTGCGCCGCGCGATGGGCAAGAAGAAAGAATCGGAGATGGCCAAGCACAAGGCCACCTTCGTGGGGGGCGCGGAGAAGAACGGCGTCGACGAGAAGACGGCCGGGGACATCTTCGATCTGATGGCGTACTTCGCCGGCTACGGCTTCAACAAGTCGCACTCGGCCGCGTACGCGCTCATCACCTACCAGACGGCCTACCTGAAGGCGCACTTCCCGGTGGAGTTCACGTGCGCCACGCTCAGCGCCGACAAGGAGAAGAGCGAAAAGGTGGTCCGCACCGTGGCCGAGGCGCGCAGCATGGGCATCACCGTGCTGCCTCCGGACGTGAACGAGTCCGAGATCGACTTCTCGGTCGTGTACTCGCCCGAGGAGGGGCGCGACGTGCGGCGCCCGAAGGACAAGCCCCTCTGCCAGAAGGGCGTGGTGCACGACCCACAGGTGCCGCGCATCCGCTTCGGCCTGGGCGCCATCAAGGGCGTCGGCAGCGCCGCGCTCGACACCGTGTTCGAGTGCCGCAAGGACACGGCCGGCAAGGAAGACCCGTTCATCGACCTGTTCGACTTCTGTGCGCGGGTGGACCTGCGGCGCGTGAACAAGGGGGTCGCGGAGGCCTTGGTGCAGTGTGGGGCGTTCGATGGCATCCACGGCGTGAAGCAGGTGTCCCGCGCGCGCGCCTTCGCTGCCCTCGAGCAGGCCATCGAGCGTGGCAAGCGGCTCGCCGCCGAGCAGGCCAGCGGGCAGACCAGCCTGTTCGGGCTGCTGGAGGAGGCGGACACCGCCAAGACCTACACGCGCGGCGGCGGCGTCTTCCCCGAAGCCGAGGACTGGGACTCGCGCGACCAGCTGCAGCGCGAGAAGGCCACCCTGGGTTTCTACGTCAGCGGCCACCCGCTGGACCGCTACGCGGCCGAGTTGCGGCGCTTCTGCAACGCGGACACGGAGACCCTGGCCGGGGTGGATGGCAACACGGTGCTGGTGCTGGGCGGGTCGGTCGAGGCCTACCGCGAGCGCCGCACCAAGCGCGGGGACAGCATCGCGTTCTTCGAGCTGGAGGACGCCGTCGGGCGCGTCGAGGTGATTGTCCGTCCCAAAATCCTGGAGCAGGGCGACACCCGCGAGCGCCTCAAGGCCGGCGAGCCCGTGCTGCTCACGGGCAAGGTGCAGTTCGAGCGCGACCGCATGGCCGACGACGACGCGCCCGACCAGCCCAAGGTGGTGCTCAACGACGTGCAGCTGCTGGCCAGCGCGTTGGCGCAGAAGACCACGTCGGTCTCCGTGCAGCTCTTGGTCGAGGAGCTCTCACGCCAGAAGCTGAAAGCCCTGCGCACCACGCTCGAGGCGCATCCGGGGCCGTGCCCCGTGTCGCTGACGCTCTCCAACCCGCGCGCGTGGACGGTGGAGCTGGCCGAGACTGGGCTGCACGTGGAGCCCACGGACGGCCTGTTGGCGAGCCTCGAGCGGCTGTTCGGGAGGAAGGCGTGCGAGCTGCGTTGGGCGAACCCACAAGCGAAGCGGAGCTGACGGCGCGCGCGACGGCCATCGCCGGCCTCTCGCTGGGTGAGCTGGCCGAGCGGCTCGGGTGGTCCGCCTGGGACGGCGCGGCGGGTGGCGGAACGCACCGCAAGGGCCGCGTGGGGCAGCTGGTGGAGCAGGCGCTGGGCGCGCCTGGCGGGTCTTCACGCGAGCCGGACCTGCCGACCCTCGGGGTGGAGATCAAGACGCTGCCCGTGGGCCGCGACGGGATGCCGCGCGAGACCACCTTCGTGTGCACCGTGCCCCTCAACGAGCTGGCGGACACCCCGTTCGAGCGCAGCGTGCTCTACGGGCGGCTGCGGCGGGTGCTCTTCGTGCCCGTGGAGACCGAGCCTGGCGTACCCTTTGGGGACCGGCGCGTGGGCGCTGCGTTCTTGTGGTCGCCGACCGAGGCACAGTGGGCTCAGCTGCGCGAGGACTGGGAGCTCATCGCGCGGGTGGTGGCGCAGGGGGGCATCCACGAGCTGGACGCGCGCGTGGGTGCGGTGCTGCAGGTGCGACCGAAGGCGGCCCACGGCGGCGTGCGACGCATCGTGGTGAGCGAGGAGGGGGAGCTCACCTGGGCCCAGCCGCGCGGGTTCTACCTGCGCCGCCGCTTCACACACGCGGTGGTGCGCGAGGCGTTCGGCACGTAGGGCAGGGCCGCAGCCGGAAACCACGGTGGTCAGACACGACGACGCCGCGCGGAGGCCGGTGGCTCGGTGCAGCCTGGCCACGCCGCGCGGCGTGGGAGCGGCTCAGGCGACGCGGGCCAGCGACCGCTGCGCGGCCGGCTGGATGTCCACGCCCGTGCCGCGGATCATGGAGGCGACGGTGGACGCCAGGCCCATCATGCTGATGCGGTCCTTGGTGTTGCTGGCCAGCACTACATCGCCCTGGCCGGCGCGCACCATGGGCGCCACGATGGCGCGGATGGCGAGTGAACGGGCGGCTACGGCGTCTTGATCGACCCGACCGCCGCTGACCAACACCGCCTTCGAGAGCGTCTCGTACGGCTGGATGGCCGCCACCCGCTGCCGTACGCGCGCCGCCAACTCCGACACCGACTCACCCGGCTGCTGGACGATCAGGCACACGTCGTCAGCTTCGTGGCGAAGCTGGTCGACCCAGCTTTCCCAGTCGCTTCCGCGCTCGGCGATGACCATGGCAAGGTTGTAGAGGGTGGGGTTCATGACGCATCTCCTGGTTGGCGTCGGCACCCGGAAGCCTAAGCAATCGGCGTGCCATGTGTTATTCGGTGTCCTCGTTGTGGGATGTCTCTCTTGAAATCGTTGACGATTATCGAGTTCGTGGGGCGCAGCCGCCGTCCGTCAAGACGGGCCTGTGTTGCAAACGTTTCACTAAGCACTTCAGAAACGTGTCCCGCGGGCCACCTTGGCACCCCAAGTGTGGCGGTCTGGCGCGTCACGAATGACGCAGCGCGTAGTCGTCGACGCGGCGCGTCAAGTGTGATCCGTGCGCCATGGGGATCCCTCCTGGGGGTGATCCAGGCACCGATCATGCAGTGGCCACCCCCTGGCTACTCGAGTTGCCGCTCCGGTTTCGGTCGCCGTCGGAACCGCCTCGCGGGCGGGGAGACGAGAGGGACGCGAGGGCGTCGCGGGGCTCAGTCGGCGAGCTGGCCGGCGCTGGGCTTGTTCAGGTAGGGCAGCACGAAGAGGTACGCGCCGGTGACGAACATCACGAACAAGGGGGGCAGCGGCAGCATGCTGACCCACATGGGCGGTTGTCCCTGCGACATGACGGCGAAGTTGGCGACGACCGCCAGCGTGAAGACGACGGACGCCCAGCGGTGGGTCGTGCGCGTGATGCGTTTCCAGTTCATGAGGGGCTCCTGGGGTTGTGGGGTAGGGGGCGACGTGGCCTCAGGCCACGCGGTCCAGCAGCGCGACGAGCTTGCCGCCCATCAGCTTCCAGCCGTAGCGCGCGCCACCGAAGTTCTGCTTCTGCGCCGGCGCGAAGCCGGACTGCGTGAGCGAGAGGCGCGAGCCTTCTTCGGTGGGCTCGAGCGTGAACGTCACCTGCGTGTCGAGCTCACCGACCACCCAGCGGTAGCTCAGCTGGCGCGGGGCATCGATGGACAGCAGCTGGCAGTTCACCTGCCCGTCCCAGCCCGGCTGCGGGGGGGCGCTGAACGTGAACTCGGCGCCGGGCGTGAGGCGCAGGCCTACCACGGGCAGCAGCCACTCGGCGAGCAGCTCGGGCGTGGTGAGCGCGCGCCAGACCTTCTCGGGCGGGTGACGCAGCTCGAGCTCGAACGCGAGGGTGTCGGTCTGGTTGGGCGGGGTCTTCTCGGTGAGGCTCATTGATCCATCCTGGTCAGCAGGTCCTCGAGGCGGTCCAAGCGGTCCGTCCAGAACGCGCGGTATTGCTTCAGCCAGTTCACCAGGGGCTCCATGCCGCCGGGCTCGACGCGGTAGTAGACGCAGCGGCCCTCGCGGCGACCGCTGACCAGGCCCGCCTCGCGCAGGGCGGCCAGGTGCTGAGACACCGCTGGCTGCGAGATGGCGAAGCGCGCCGTGAGGTCCTTCACCGCCGACTCGCCGTGCGTGAGCGACTCGAAGATGGCGCGGCGGCTGGGGTCCGCCAGCGCTTGGAACACGCGGTCTTCGATGGTGCTTTGCGTCTGCACGCACATCAGATAAGTGATCGCTTATGGGTTGTCAAGCGACACCGACGCCGCCGGAACCTCGCTTGGAGATGCCGGTCGGATGCGCTATCAGGCCGCATGCCTTTTCATTGGAGTCCAGATCCCGTCTTGGCGCACCTCGGAGCGCTCGAGCTCCGCTGGTACGGTGTCTGCTTCGCGATCGGCATCCTGTGGGGCGCCACACTGCTCCCGCGCTACTACCAGCAGCGGGGCTTCGGCGAAGCCCACGCCAACGCCCTGTCCATCTGGATCCCTCTCTGCATGATCATCGGGGCCCATACGGTGCACATCGTGTTCTACGACACGCAGCTGCTGGTCCGGTTCTGGAACGCGCCGACTGGCGACAACCTCATCCCCATCCTGGACGTGCGCAGCGGCCTGGCCAGCCACGGAGGCGGGCTGGGCTGCATCTTCGCGGTGTGGGCCTATGCCCGCGCGAAGAAGCTGGACGCGTTCGAACTCCTGGACGCCACGATGCTGGCCGCGGTGTGGGTGTTCCCGTGGGTGCGCATCGGCAACTTCATCAACAGCGAGATCATCGGGCGTCCGGCAGACGTGCCTTGGGCCATCGTCTTCGACCGGCTGGACGCCATCCCCCGGCACCCGACGCAGATCTACGAGGCCACCCTGGGCTTCATGCTCATCGGCTTCGCCGTGTGGCTCAACCGCCACCACGCGCGCCGCCTGCGGCCCGGGGCCATGTTCTTCACGCTGCTGGGCCTGTACTTCGTGGCCCGCTTCATCGTGGAGTTCTGGAAGGAGTACCAGACCCTGGACCCGAGCGAGTCACCGCTGACCATGGGCCAGTGGCTGAGCCTGCCCATCTTCACGGCGTGCGGGCTGGTGCTGCTGCTGAGCAAGCGTCACGGCGCCCGGACGCCGCCGGACCCGGACCAGCGCTGGTGGGAGCGTGAGGGCTTCGCGTCTGGCGTACAGCCGGCGGATCCTCCCGCGACCTTCTGAGCGTCGACGCGCTCCGGCTGGCGCCCGGTCGGGCCGGCGGCTCAGCGCGCGGAGAACACGTCCTCGATGCCACCGTCGAGGTTGCGCGCGGCGCCCGTGATGGCCGAGCGCAGGGCGGCCTCGAGCATCTGCTGCCGCTGCCGCTCGGTGTTGTGGACGTTGACGTTGGCGCGCACGCTGGCGCTGGTGTTGTCGACGGCGCGGATCATGAGGCCGGGGTCGTTGGTGAGCGCCAGCTGCACCTCGGCGCGCACGGTCGCGACGTTGTTCTCCACCGTGTAGCTGAGGTGCGTGACGGCCACCTCGAGGCGCAGGAAGATGACCCCGTCGGCCGCGCGAAGGACCGCGTCGGGCGAGTGGTCGTCGGGGCGCGGGGGCACCTCGGTGTGGACCTCCGTGCGCGGGAGGGAGCCCAGCATGCGGGTCGCCTCGGCGCGCGCGAACTCGGTGGTGCGGTCCGGCTGCAGCGCCCCCTCGGACACGCTGATGTTGCCCACGCGCACCCGGGCGCGAGGGGTGGTGTCGCCGGTCAGACGCGCGACGGCGTGCCCCACCTGGGCGCGCACGTAGGCCACGCTGTCGGGCCGGAGCCGGCGCAGCGCGGCTAGCGAACGAGCGTCACCGACCATGCCGAGTGAGCGCGCGGCGGCAGCGCGGACCTCGGGCTCACGGTCGCGTAGGGCGCGCTCGAGGCCGCGGCGGGCCTGGGCGTCTTGCGCGCTGCCGAGCGCTTGGGCGGCCGCCACGCGCTCGGGCGTGGGGGTCCGGCGGTTGGCGAGGGTGCGGGTCAGGGCGCGCACGTCCGGCGCGGGCGCGTCCATGTTGGGGGCGACGAGCGCGTCCGCCGGCTGGGACGGAGCCACGACGCTGCCGAGGCCGAGGGAGACCAGCAGGGCCGAGCGGGCAGCCGCACGGCGAAAGCGGAGAGAGCCGGACGAAGGGCGAGACGAAGGCGTGCGCATCAACGGGTTCCTCGGGGGTCGGTGCGCCGTTTTGGCGCGGGGCCGCGACAAGATAGCCCGCAGACGCGCCGGCCGGGACGGGATTCACGAGCGCGCGTACAAGTAGCCCGCCACGCCAGCGAGCAGGATGGCCTGGACCACGCTCAGCCAGAAGGCGGCCCACAGGCGCGTCGCCTGCGGCGGCAGCGGGTCGTCGTCCGGGGCCGCGGGCAGCGCGAACACCAGCATGATCAGCGGGCTGCAGAACAGTCCGAGGGCGCCCCAGTACGGGTGTCGCCCGGCGCGGACGGACACCTCCACGCACGTCCAGCACCAGAGGAACAACAGCGCGAACACACACGGGAGCTCCACGACCGGCATCGCGAGGGAGCTTGGTGCTAACGTCCCCGCTCGCCAAGCCTTGACGACCCCCGTCACGGCTGTTAGGAACCCGTCGCCTCAAGAAGGGGTCGTTAGCTCAGTCGGTAGAGCAGCGGACTTTTAATCCGACGGTCGAGGGTTCAAGCCCCTCACGACCCACCGGTTTTCCCCCTCTAAGGCAGAAAACCTCCGTCCCCATCGTCTAGTGGCCCAGGACCCGGGCTTTTCACGCCTGTAACGCGGGTTCAAACCCCGCTGGGGACGCTACATCATGACCCGGTCATGAAACCCGAAGGCCCCTCTGGCAGCGCCAGGGGGGCTTTCATTTCGTCGCGAGGATCCGCCCGCCCGCCCGCTGGCGCGACTATGACGTGTCGGGGGCGTCGGCGCCTCCAGGCGGGCGGGGCGGTGGGTCCGGACCGAGGCGGGCGTCGAGCGCCTCCCAGTCGATGTGTGCGCAGCGCGGGTCCTTCGACGCGTATCGAACGGGGACGTCGAGCCCGACGAGGTCTCGGAGCGGAACGGTGGGCGGTAGTGAGTTGAATACCTGCGTGACCAGCTCCTGGTCGTTGACCCGCAAAGCCAGGCGTGCCTCGACGAAGCGACGTGCGTTGAAGTCGCCGTGCCGGAGCGCCACTACGCGAGCCTCGCCAGCCATGTCGAGCGCGCTGAGCTTCTGAAAAGATGGGGTGAACTTTCCTGTCACGAGGGTGAGTAGGAACGACGATACGCCGACGACCACGTACGGTAGGGCCGCCATGAGCAGCGCGTCCAACGCCACGCCATGGACACCCGCGACGCGCCCAGTGCCGACCTGCTTCGTAGCGAGCGCGACGAGCCCGGCGAACGCGACCACGAACGCCAGTCGACGTGCGCGGGCGCGCGGTGGCGCCACACCCGCGCGTCGGTCGTCTCGAGGGTGGGGTGCGGCCAGAGCCGCCTCGTGTGGCGTGGGCGGCGGTGTGATCCAGCCGCCGATGCCACCGCAACGATGCCAATGGTTCCAGTCGACGAAGTAGCGATGGAGGACGTCCTTCGGTCGGACGTGGACGGGTACCAGGCTACCCACCAACTGGTCGACATAGTCGCCTCCGTCGAGGGGGGACGAGGTGCGTACGGAGCAGGGTCGCTCCTCACCGTCGATCCCCGAGAAGCGCAGGTTGAGCTCGAGGCCCCGCTCGGCATTCAGGGTGGCGGCGGTGACCACGGCGAGTCCGGGTCGCGACTGCGCCCGTTCCATCATCTGCGCCCAGACCTGGTGCCGGCTGGCGAACGACACGCCGGCTAGGAGAACGAACGGGAGGGACGCCACGCCCCAGGCGAGCACCGACTGGGCAGACGAGAAGACCGCGGCGAGGAGCGCCGGCGCCACGAGGACCCCCATCGCCGCCAGGGTCTTCGCGCGACCCCGACTCTCGGATGCCGACGCGGCGCCCGGAGTGCTGCCCTCGTGGCCCCCACCAGTCATCGACGTCGCTCCAGCATGTCGCGCAGCAGACCACGCGCGAGGTCATGGTTCCAGTCGCTCGGACATGGGGCGGGGCATTCACGCGGCGGGTGCGTTTCGGAGAGCATGGAGGCATGCGAACCCTGGTGGTCATCGTCATCGGGCTCTGCGCCGGAGTCGCATGTTACCTCGGTGGCGACGCGCTCATGGCGATGTACGGGCTGGACCCTCCCTACGCCGTCTTCTTCCTCGGTGCCGCGCTCCAGGGTCTCGCCTACACCCCACCGGTGTTCGTCGCGTGGTTTGCGCGATAGACATCGGCCTCGCCCAGCGGACTATCGAGTGGGTTGGCGTCGCCAGAGCGACCGTGCTCGGCAAGCGACCATAAGAAAAGCCGCCGTCGGGTCTCCGAGGCGGCTTCCATGAGACGTGCGCACGTCGCTGGTGAGTGCCCCTCGCACCCGTGTGGACCAGCGACAGTGATGCGACTGCGACTCATGCGGGGTCTACCTCGGGCGGTTCGAGCCTTCGTCAAGCGCGGGGGTTGCTTCTACGGCGAACATCCGCGCGGTCTCGCGGTAGAACACGACGCGTGAGGCTTATCGGCTCCCAAGGCCATGCTGCTATCCTGCCGAGGTTGCAGCTGCTGGACGAACTGGCACGGCGATTCGAAGATGCGGGTCTCGCCGTCCGCCAGCGGTCGTTCTTCGGCCCTGGTTTCATGGTGTTCGACGCCAGAATGTTCGACGAAGCGAAGCGTGGCGAGGTCCGCGCAGAGCTTCCAGTCAACGTGTACTGTGTCGGCCATGCCGTGGAGCTGCGCGTCACGCGGCACGGTGGGCCACACTGGGTGTCGCAGGTGGCGGACGCCGAGGTCGCGGTCGCCGAGGTGACGGGCTTCTTCGCGGACCCCAAGTGGCCGCCCGGGCCAAGCTGGGTGCAGGTCTAGCTCGGGTCGGTTGCGAGCGCGTACGCGGTTGGCATCACGCGCTGACGACGTCCTGAGCCCCAGGTGCGCTCGAACAGTACCAGCGTGTTCGTCTCACTTCTCCGTGTAGCTGTCCCGGAAGTCGGGCAGCGGTGTGAGCGCGTAGCCGGGGGCCGGTCCCACGGTGCCCCAGCTCAGCAGCTCGGCGTGCTGGGCGCCCTCCACGCGGATGGCTCTCCCGGACGTCCACGTGCTTCCGAGGCCTCCCTCCCACTCGCTGTAGCGCACCTTGCGCCCCGCGATGACGGTCTCGTAGATGGACTCCACGATCAGGCTCGGCTCCCAGGTGTCCACGAACGCAAACGCGACGCGGTCCAGCGCGATGGTCACGGGTTCGGCTCCCTCGTCGTAGAAGCGCAGGGTTCCGGTCAGCACGGGCATCGCGTCATGGTGGCGTCGCGCGTCGCCCGCCGCCAGCGCCCTGCTCAGTCGCGCCGACCGTGGTGGTCCACGGGCGTTGCGTCGCCCCGACTGAGCGCGATGCGGATGGCCTCGCTGGCTTCGATGGGGCGGTAGTCGTGGCAGTCCACGCCCACGTCCAGGCGGCCGCGCAGCAGGCGCCCGAGGCTGCCGTGCGAGTGGCCGTGGAAGTGGAGGGCACCCTTGTGCATGCCGTCCCAGGACTCGATGGGGAAGTGGCAGAGGACGACCTTACGCTCGCCGATCTTGACGGTGGTGAGCGCGTCGACGCGCTCGAAGAGGCCCAGTGTGTGCGCGCTCATGTGGCGGTCGTGGTTGCCGGTGACGAGGCGCACGTGGCCGTTCAGCCGGGCGAGCAGGGCGCGGGTGGCGTCGGCGCCGTGGAACGAGAAGTCCCCCAGGTGGAAGACCTGGTCGTCTGCGCCAACGGTGGCGTTCCAGTTGCGCACAAGCGCCTCGTCCATCGCCTTCACGTTCGCGAACGGCCGGCCCGCAAGCTCGCAGATGCGCTTGTGGCCGAAGTGCGTGTCGCTGGTGAAGAAGGTGTTCATTCTGGCCCCGTCCTCGGGCTGTGCGGGCCGACGTCAAGTGCTGGGGCCACCGTGCTCAGCGCACTGGCCCCACGTGCGCTTCTATAAACGCTTCATGATCACGCCAGCAGGCCACGGCCGCCGGGCGCTTCTGCAACGCGTGGAACGCGTGTGGCTCGCCCGCGTAGGTGCGCAGCTGGGTCGGGACCCCGTGCCCCTCGAGGGCCGCGGCCAGGCGCTGGCTGTCGTGCACCAGGAAGTCGCCTGTGCCGCAGAACACGAAGTGTGGGGGCAGGGGGCGCGCCGGGGCCTCTTGCTCCAGCAGCACCACCGGGTCGGCCAGCACGTGCACACCCGGGGTCTGGTCGGGGGCGCCCAAGTAGGCCGCCTCCATGGAGCGCGCCACGCCGTGCGCCAAGCGCGAAGGGGGCGTGTCCGTGCGCCAGAAGCGCCCCATGTCGCTCACCTGGAACACGCCGCAGCCCGCGAGCACGGCGGTGATGTCGGGCGCGCCCTCGCGCAGACGCTGCGTGGCCTCGAGGGGCACATCGTAGCCAGAGAGCAGCGCGGTGGACACGATCAGGTTGGCGCCGGCGGACTCACCGGCCAGCGTGATGGCGCTGCCGTCCGCGCCGTACGAGGCCGCGTGCTGGCGCACGAACACCAGCGCGTCCACCACGTCGTCCAGCGCGGCGGGATAGCGGTGCTTCGGGGCCAGCCGGTAGTCCATGTTGAACACCGTGAAGCCGCGCCGCGCGAAGGCCACGGCCAAGCTGATGTGCGTGGCCTTGGAGCACGACGAGAAGCCCCCGCCGTGCACGTACAGCAGCGCGCGCTGTCCGTCGGGTGCGCCCTCCAGCCGGAACACG
>JACKEJ010000013.1 GCA_020633055.1 Sandaracinaceae bacterium
GGACTTTGAGCGCGCGATCACCAAGATCGCTGCCCCGGACTTTAGTCCGGGGTGCCCCAATTTAGGGACAGACAGCACTTCTGAAACAGCCCCTTCAGTCCGGGGTGCCCCTATTCATGGATGTTCGCTGCTTCCGAGACAGCCCCTTCAGTCCGGGATGCCCCCAATTGTGGACGTTCAGCGCTTCTGAGACAGCCACTCCAGTCCGAAGTGCCCTAGTTCGGGACAGTCATTGCTTCCGAGACAGCCTCTCCACACCTGCTCGGTGCCGGGTGCCCCGTCCGCCGCGCGCCGACGGGCCCCTGTCCAAGACCTTCAGCGCGCCGGATGCACCCGCGTGAACGACACCGTCTCGCCCGCCTGCTCCGCGCCCTGATTGAAGAACACACAGCCCTCCACCAGCGCGGGCCGCTGCGGCAACACCAACCGGTGCGCGACGCGGCGCGCCTCGCCGCCGGCCGTGGGGAGCGCGTGCAGCTCGCCCAGGAACGCGTCTTCGAACGCGACGATGATCAGCTCGTCGTCCGCCGCGTGCGAGAGCGCGCCGGAGAGGGGCACGGTCCCGACCAGCCGCTCGGGGCCGCGCATGGGGCGGAACACCACCTCGCGCGGGTAGCCGGCGCGGCGCAGCTCGTAGAAGCCGTCCGCGGTGGCTTCGTCGGCGCCCACGGGCACGCGCCGCTCCTCGGCCTGCTGGACGGCCTGGTCCACGTAGGCGGTCTCGAACGCGCTGCGCAGGACGAGGTGCCCGGCCTGGCTGCGCCCCAGGCGGAACTGCGAGCGCGGCAGGGTCCGGACCACCTCGGGCGCGCCGCCCACGCCGGGCAGGCGCATGAGCCGCGCCTCGCCCACGTTGGGGTCGGTGTCCATCCAGTAGAGCGCGCCGTCCGAGGCAAACAGCCCCGACACGGCGAGCCCGGAGAGCCCCTCGGCGACGGGGGTCAGCGTGAGCGTGGTGAGGTCCAGGCGCTGGACGCTGTCACGCCCACGCGTGATGGGGTTGGCGCTGAACGCGTAGAGGTGCGTGTCGTCCGCCGTGAGCCCTGTCGTGTTCAGCGGCGCCGCGGACAGCAGGCGCTCTCGCCCGCCGCGCAGGTCCCACTCGCGCACGCCAGTACGCCCGGCGGCGAAGACGCGCCCCCGGTGGACGGTGAAGCGGTGCGTGCCCTCCCAGCGCGTGACGCGCGTCTCGCCGCACACGCTGGCCGGACGCTCCACCCACACGCCGGGTGCGCTGGGGGGCGCCGCAGGCTCGGTGGTCGCCGTGCTGGCGGGTGCCGTTGCGGCGCGCTCGCTGGGCCGCACTGGCGTGGCCTCGCTGGCCCCCGAGTCGCCGCTGCAGCCCACGAGCGCCGAGCCCACGCAGAGCCCCGCGCACGCCCACCAAGGAGTCAGAGCGCCACCTGCGCCACCCAGGCGCGGGCCTCGTCCACGGTGGCGAAGACCTTGTGCGGGTACTCGAACGGCGAGAACCACATGATGGCGGTGAGCGCGCCGCGCAGGACCGCAGAGGGGAGCACGTACGCCTCGGCGCGGCAGTAGCGCTTGGTGTGCGCGTTGTTGCGCTTCGAGAACTCGGCGAAGTGCTGGCGAGCGGCCGCGTCGGGCACGCTGGCGTAGGTGGCGTCGATGACCAGCGTGTAGGGCTCGCGGCGGGCAAAGACCTTGTCCTGCAGCGCCTCGGTCACGACGCGCGCCCCGGGCAGCGACATGCCGCCGCTGAGCGTGACGAGGACGTTGGGGAAGCGCGAGACGTCCAGGCTGAAGCCTTCGCGGGTGGGGCTGTGCGGTGCGGTCGAAGGGGTCATGGCGGCTCTCGGGCGCTGCGGTCTGGCACGGAGCCTGCGGTGCGCAACTCGTCCGCGAACCTCCACAGCGTCGCTCATCCTCGCACACGTGTACGCTGAGCGCGATGCGCCCCGAAGACATTGTCTACGACCCCTCGTCTCTGTCCCCAGCCGCGGACCGCGAGCCCGTCCGCGTGACGTGGCTCGGCACGGCCGGCTTTGCGATCGAGCACGCCGGCTACACGGTGCTGATCGATCCCTACGTCACGCGCTCGTCCCTGCTGGACTGCGTGCGCGCGCCGCTCGTGAGCGACGCCGTCGCGGTGCAGCGCTATGTGCCCAAGGCGGACGCCATCATCACGGGGCACACCCACTTCGACCACGCGCTGGACGTGCCCGACATCGCGCGCGCGACGGGCGCTACCGTCTACGGCTCGCGCTCGTGCGTGCAGCTGTGCCGCATGGCGGGCATCCCCGAGGCGCAGGTGGTGGATGTGGAGTCGCGGCGCGGCCCCTTCGCTGAGGCGGAGGTGGGCCCCTTCCACCTGCGCTTCGTGCCCAGCGCGCACTCGGCGTTTCTGCTGGGGCGCGTGCCGATGCCAGGCGACATCGCCGACTGCGACCAGATCCCGCTGCGCACCGAGCAGTATCGCTGCGGCGCGGTGTTCGGCGTGGACATCCGCGTGGCGGGCAAGCGCCTGTATCACCTGGGCAGCGCCGACCTGCTGGACGCGCACCCCGAGCGCGACGTGGACCTGCTGCTGATGTGCGTGGCGGGCTGGACGACCACCCCGCGCTTCGTGCCGCGCGTGATGGGCGCGCTGCGCCCCGGGGCCGTGCTGCTCTCGCACTGGGACAACTTCTTCCTGCCCATGAGCGCAGGCGCCAAGGCGCTGCCCGCCATGCAGCTGCCGCGCCTGGTGGACGGCCTCACGGCCATCGACCCGAGCGTGCGGGTGGGGACTGTGCCGTTGCTGGGGCACGTGCTGCTGTAGGCGCCCGAAAGCCCGCCTGCATACGCAAGACACAGCGGAAAGATGCGCACCCGCTGTCGCTGATACCCAGACAGGGGTATCCTTCCGGGATGCGCTTCCCCTCGGCCCGTGTCTCCGCGCGGTGGCTCGCCCCCATCGCGCTCGTCTTTGCGTTGTGTGGTGGGCGCCCACGCGCCAACGCTCAAGACCTCGTGGTGGACAACATGACGATCACGATGCACGGCGTCCAACGCTTCGACACCGTGCGCGTCATCAACGGGGGGCGCATCAACGTCACGCCCTTCGACCCGATGACGCCCGGCAGCGGCAACCTCGAGCTGATCGCGGACAGCATCTTGGTGGACGCCACGTCGTCCATCCTCGCGCGCGGCGCGGGCTACCAGACGGCGCGCTGCGGCAACGGCGGCGGACCCGGCGGCGGCGTGGGCGGCTGCGCGGTGCGCGACTCGGGTGGCGGCGGCGCGCACTTCGGCCGCGGTGGGCGCGGCACCAAGGACTGCGCAGCCGCCGGCTGCACGTTCCCGCTGCACTGGGAGGAGGACTGCGGCAACTCGCTCAACGGCGCCGGGCTGATGTGCAGCACGACGTCCAACTGCCGCAACAACGACGGCCTTCCGTCCACCGCGGGCATCCCGTTCTGGCACTCCATCTACGAGGTGGAGTTCGGCAGCGCGGGCGGCGACAAGGGCTGCCGCGACGGAGACGGCTTCGACACGGACCCCGGCGTGGGCGGCCCCGGCGGCGGCCGCATCGTGCTGGCGGCTCCCAACGGCACCATCGACGTGCAGGGCTCGGTGCGCGCAGACGGCAAGCGCGGCTGTGGCATCGGCAACGACTCGGCCGGCGGCGGCGCGGGCGGCACGGTGATGATCGCGGGCATGTCGGTGACCATCGGCGCCAACGCGGTGGTCTCTGCGGCGGGCGGCCTGGGCGGCGACACGCGCGCGGGCGCCATGGGCCAACCGGACTCCCAGGACTGTCCAGCCGGGTCACAGACCTCGGGCACGTGCGACGACTGCGGCGGCGGCGGCGGCGGTGGCATCGTCAGCGTGCTGTCCGTGACGTCCAACATCGCATCGGGCGCCACCTTCGACGTCTCGGCCGCGCTCGGCGGCGTGTGCCCCATCTGCAGCGGCGAGGCGGGCGGCGGGGCGGGCGAGCTCCAGATCAACGCGCGCTACATCGGCGAGTTCTGCGACGGCTTCGACAACGACTTCGATGGGATGGTGGACGAGGGGCTGGGGACGGTCTCCTGCGGCCTCGGGTCGTGCACCACCACCATGCCCGCGTGCATGAGCGGCACCCCCACCACGTGCACGCCGGTCGTGAGTGGCCCCGACTGCGAGCAGCCGCCCGTGTGCAACGAGCCGCGCATCGCGGTCATTCTGGATACCTCCGCGTCGATGCTGCAGAACCTCGCGGGCTTCGCCACGTTCGGCGACGGATCGCTCGAGCACCCCGGCCTCGACACGGACGGCAACATGCAGCCCGACGACTCGCGCATGTACCTGGCCAAGGAAGCCCTCGCGCAGGTCATCAGCAGCTACCCGGAGATCGACTTCGCCCTGGCGCGCTACCACCAGGACACGGCGCTCGACCAGAGCTGTCAGATCGCGAAGTGGATCGAGTGCGCAGGCATCTTCGCCACGTACGACAACCCGACGGACAACACGGGCAACGTCATCTGCAACGTGAACATCAACGGCACCACGACCGTCCAGGTCCGCGAGACCAGCACGGGCGAGGAATGCATCAACTACGCCGGCAGCTGCGGCGGCCCGCGGCGCGGCGCGGACATCTTGGCGGGCTTCGGCAGCGACACCATCGACGTGGTGCGCTGGCTCGACAGCCGCGAGACGGCCTTCGACGCCAGCGAGACGCCCGGGGACTTCTGCGCGCACAGCTCGGGCAACGACTGTGAGATCCGCGCCACGGGCCCCACGCCCTTGGCGGGCTCGCTGCAGGCCATCCAGGACTACATGCTGCCGTTGATCGCGACCGACCCGTGCACGTCGTGCCGGGGCTACAGCGTGATCCTCGTGACGGACGGCGACGAGAGCTGCAACGGCAACCCGCCCGCCGAGGCGGCCTTGCTGCAGGCGGCGGGCGTGGACGTGTACGTCGTCGCGGTCAGCGTGCTGGCCGAAGAGCAGGCGGCGCTGAACGCCATCGCAGCGGCGGGCGGCACGACGGCGGCCACGTTCGTGAGCAACCCCGCGGACCTGGTGCCCACGCTGACCAGCATCGTGGGCGGGTCCATTCGCTTCGAGTCGTGCAACGAAGCGGACGACGACTGCGACGGCGTCGTCGACGAGGGCTTCGTGGGGCTGGGCGCGGCCTGCAACGACGGCCTGATCGGCGCGTGTCGCGGCACGGGGGTCATCGCCTGCCGCGACGACTTTGGCGGCACCGAGTGCGACATCACGTCGCCCGGTAGCATGGCCGGCACCGAGGCCTGCGGCGGCGGCGACGAGGACTGTGACGGCCGCATCGACGAGATGCTGGTGTGCACGGGCAACTGCACGCCGACCGGCGCCGAGGTCTGCAACGGCATCGACGACGACTGCAACGGCCTGGTGGACGAAGCCGACCCCGCGCTCGGCACGGCGTGTGGCATGGACGAAGGCGAGTGCCGCGCCGGGACGCTGCGGTGCATCGCGGGGATGCTGGAGTGCATCGGCGCCCAGGGCCCACGCATGGAGGTGTGCAACGGTCTCGACGAAGACTGCGACGGAATGAACGACAACGAGGCCGTCTGCCCGCCCGACACGCTGTGCGCCGAGGGAGGCTGCCGCTCACGCTGTCTGGCCGAGTTCGGCTGCGCGCCGGGCCTCGAGTGTGTGGAGCTTCCGGAGGGCGGATACTGCATCCCGACCGCTTGCTCCGTGTGCACGCAAGCCGAGGCCTGCGTGAACAACGTCTGCGTCGACCGCTGCGCAGACGTCATGTGCGACAGCAACGAGACCTGCGTGCGCGGCACCTGCCGCGACTGCACCACGGAGGGCTGCGCCACGGGCGAGCTGTGCGTCGACGCGGTCTGCGTGACGGACCTGTGCGCCCTCGCGAACTGCGCCACGGGCGAGAGCTGCTTCAACGGCGACTGCCGACCCAGCTGCGACGACCGCACCTGCCCGGTGGGCCAGGCCTGCGATCCCACGGGGGCCTGCACCGACGACCCCTGCGCCGACGTCAGCTGCGACGCGAATCAGGTGTGTCTCGGCGGGTCGTGCCGCGACGACCAGTGCACGGACATCCTGTGCCCCACCGGGAACGTGTGCGTGCCCGCGCTCGGCTGCATCACCAACCCGTGCGTCATGGTGACGTGCGCCGCGGGTCGCGTGTGTCAGGTGACCGACGCCGGGCTCGCCCAGTGCCGCGTGGCCGGTGAAGTCTCGCCGCCGCCCGGCGGGACGAACGTGCTGGTGTCGGGCAACGGCGGCGCGAGTGGGTGCGTGGCCATGCCGGGTGCGCGTGGAGGCGGGGATGCGCCGCCATGGCCGGCCTGGCTACCCAGCGTGCTGCTCGTCGGCTTGGCCCTGCTGCGTCGTCGGGGGGCCAAGTGATGCGCGCTACCGTCATGATGCGGGCCCGGCCCGTGCTGTGCGCCGTCGCGCTGTCGGCCATCTTTGCGGGCTGCGGCGTGGACCCCTACTGCCTCGACTGCGTCGAAGGCGACGCCTCGGTCGATCAGGGCCGCGATGGCATGGTGCTCCCGGGAGACATGGACGTAGCCGACCAGCGCATGGACCGCGGCGTGTGCGTGCCCACCGGCGAGGACGAGACCTGCAACGAGCAGGACGACGACTGCGACACCCGTGTGGACGAGGGCTTCGACCTGCAGACCGACGCGCTGCACTGCGGGGACTGCGACACCAGCTGCCTGCGGCCCAACGCGAACGTCGCGTGCGAGGAGGGCGAGTGTACGCAGGACGGCTGCTTCGACGGCTTCGCCGACATCGACACGAGCAGCGCAGCGCCCGGGTGCGAGTACCGGTGCCCGGTGTTCCCCACGACGAGTGAGGACTGCAACGGCATCGACGACGACTGCGACGGGCGCGTGGACGAAGCGGTGGACCTGCCGCCACCCCCGGCGGGTCTGTGCCGCACGACGCCAGGAACCCCGTGCGAAGGCACGGTGCCCGTGTGCGAGACGCGCAACGGGATCGGCACGTGGTACTGCGACTACGCGCCCGAGGTGGAGTTCGATCCGGACATCCCGAGCGGTGTCGTGCTGCAGGAGCAGCGCTGCGACGGGTTCGACGGTGACTGCGATGGTGTCGCGGATGACGCGTTCCCCACGCTGGGCACCGACTGCGACAACGGCGACCTCGGCGCCTGCCGCGACGAAGGGCGCGTGGTGTGCGACCCCACCGACACCAGCGCCACGATGTGCGACTTCACGCAGGGCCCGAACCCCGTCCCCGGCGCTCCGATGGCCGAAGCGTGCAACGGGATCGACGACAACTGCGACGGCGTCATCGACAACTCGGACCCCATGGACCCGGACCGCGTCATCGACGACATGGTCCACATCACGCACGGCGGGATGGACTTCTACATCTACCGCTACGAGGCCTCGCGACCCGATGCGAGCGACGCGGACGCGGGCGCTGCGAGCCAGCGCGCGTGCAGCAACGCGAACGTGCTGCCATGGACGACCGTGGCCCACAGCGCGGCCGCTGCGGCCTGCAGCGCGGCGGGCTTCCGGCTGTGCACGGGGCCCGAGTGGCAGGCGGCGTGCGAGGCCGCGACCGCGACGACCTACCCCTACGGCAACGCGTACGCGCCCATGACCTGCAATGGCGGCGACCGCGACGCGATACCGGGCGGCATGGTGAACCACAGCGTCGCGCCGACGGGTGCCCTCGCCGCGTGTGTCAGCGCGGACGGCGTGCTGGACATGTCCGGCAACGTCAAGGAGTGGACCGAGGACCCGAGAACCGGGCCACCGGCCACCTTCGTCATTCGCGGAGGCTCGTTCGAGTCCCCCGAGCTGGGGCTCACGTGCCAGACCACCCTCTCCCAGGCCTTGCCGGACACCGCCCAGGCGACGCTCGGCTTCCGCTGCTGCTCGGACGTGGCACCATGACTCGGACTCGTCGACACATCCGCCCGGCCCTGCAGACGCTGTTGGGGATCGCTTCCTTCGCGAGCCTCGCGCTCTCGACCAGCAGCGGCGCAGCGCAGGCCCCCCAAGGCACGTTCACGGCCAACCGCTTCAGCCCCGCCGCAGGAAGCGGCAACTACCTCGAGGTGGACGGCGCTGCGGTGCACTCGCACCTCGAGGGCAGCGTGGGCTTGACGCTGGACTACGCCCACCAGCCGCTGGTCATCCACAGCGTGACATGCACCGACCCCGTCGCGGGGACCGGCTGCCAGGTCGACGGCGTGCGCTCCGAGCTGGTGAGCTACAGCCTGACGGCCAGCCTGTGGGGGGCGCTCACCCTGGCTGACCGCCTGCAGATCAGCCTGGTGTTGCCGCTGACGTTCTCGAGCGGCGACGGGTTCATGGAGCTGGGGCGCGGCCCCGACAACGTCACCATCGAGGGCGGGTCCGCGGTGGGCCTTGGGGACCCGCGCCTCGGCGCGAAGGTGCGCATCCTGGGCGAGGAGAGCGACACCTTCCGCTTGGCCGCGGCCGTCTGGGTCGCGCTGCCGCTTGGCGATGTGTTCCAGGAGGGGCGCTTCATTGGCAACGCCAGCGCGAGTGTGGGTGGCCACGCCATCGCGCAGGTGGTCACCAACGGCTTCCATCTGAGCCTGAACGTGGGTGGCCTGTGGCGCGACGAGCAGACGCTCCTGAGCACCACGCAGGGCCCCGAGATCTACTACCGCGGCGCCATCGGCTACGAGGTGCACCCGGACGTGCTGCTCTTCGCGGAGGTGAGCGGCGCCACGGGTCTGAGCGGTGACTACGACGAGAACCCGCTCGAAGGGCGCCTCGGCGCGCTCATCGACCACGGCTCGTTCCGCTTTACGCTCGCGGGCGGCGCCGGGATCCTGGGTGGGGTCGGGGTGCCGGTGTTCCGCGTGGTCGGCGGCTTCGCGTTCGTGCCCCAGAGCAACGTGCGCGCGCCGGTCGTCGGCGACGACATCGGACCCGAGCTGGACGGCCCCGACGCGTCTCGCGGCTGCCGGCCAGCGGGCGACGAGGAGAGCCCGTTCGACACCCGCCCCATGTGTGAGTCCGCGCCCGCGCCAGCCACGGGCCCCGCGGAGGCTGTCCCGGCCGAGCCAGAGCCGACGCCCGACGCGGAGTCCGAGGGCGACGCGGACGTCAGCGGAGCTTGACGAACTGATACGACCAGCCGGGGAGGCTCACGCGCGGCGTGGCCACCCCGTCGACGACCTCGTAGAGCTGCGTGGCGTAGCCCACCTCGTCGCCGCCCGGGACCATGAGGATCAAGCGGTCGTCGAACTGCAGCGGCGTGAACGCCCCGCCGTTGTGCGCGATGCCCTCGATGGGCGCGCCCTGCTGGGTGTCGAGGTCCATGCGCCAGATGCTCCAGTGGTTGCTGCCCACGTAGGCCCACGGGTCGGTCTCGGCGTCGAAGCTGGTCTCTTCGTCGTGGAACACGGAGATGAGCGCCTGCCCGTCGTGCAGGTAAGAGAACATGGCGCCGTAGCGCCCGTCAGCGACCTCGCCGTAGTCCAGCGTCCAGTCCGCGTCGAAGACCTCCTCGTCGGGCGCGATGCGCAGAACGCACGGCGTGGGGGCGTCCGCCAAGATGGCCCTGGCCACCGGCCAGACCCAGTTGCTGAAGTAGATGTTGCCGGCCTCGTCGCTGGACACGAGGTTGCCGGGCACGGGGCAGCGCGTCTCGGGCACCAGGTCCACGAGGGTGTCAGTGTCGAGGTCGTACACGGCGAGCAGGTAGTCGCTGGAGTACGTGGCGGTGTTGTAGTCGGCCCAGCTCACGCTGCGGAAGAGTCGGTTGCCGCGGATGGCCGCGGGCGAGCTCTCGAACGACCAGCCCTCGCGGAAGAACTCGTCGGGCGGCGGGATGTCCCCCGTGGTGGCCATCGTGGTGGGGTTCCAGAGGATGGTGGTGCCGTCGTCGAAGTTCATCAGGTAGGCCTTGGTGGCGCTGATGAAGCTGACGTTCCACGAGTCGAACTGGCCGCGTGTGAGGCCGTAGTTGGCGAAGCTGAGCTGGGGTCCGTCCGCCACGAGCTCGCCTTCGTCGGACACGACGTAGCGCGTGACGGTGGGCGCGTCGGCGTCGCCCACGAAGAGCCAGTCGCCGTAGGCCTGGATGAACGCTCGGCCGGTGCCGAACTCGCGTGACTCCGCGGGGTCCACGCGCTCGAGGTCCAGGTCGGAGATCAAGCTGAGGTAGCTGTTGGAGCCCGAGTCGTCGTAGACCTCGTACATGATGGCGTAGAGGGGCGCGTCGGGGTCGAAGGTGCGCGGGCCATCGCTGCCGCCGCTGCAGCCGAGGGCTGTGGCGAAGGCGAGCGCAAGCGTCAACGCCGAGGCTGGATGGTGCATGCGGCGGCAGGTGCGGAGCTGGCGCGAGGGGCCGGCCGACGGGGGCGGCGGAGAAACGCGGAAGGGATGCATGGGCGGGGTCTCTCTTGGCGAGGGGAGAGCCCGGCGTGCGTGCGCGTGGCGCCGGGCAAGATGCCCGGGTATGACTTAATGATAATGCAAGTCAAAATCAATTTAGACGCGTGCGCACGATGAAGAGCCCCAAGCCCACCTCGGTGCGGCCAAAAACACGTGAATTCGTGGGTTCTGTTCCGCGGCGAGATTGAACTTGCATATGAAAGTCAATTTCACCATCTTGCAGGACGCGGAGCATCGAGCCCCCGCGTCGCTCCCGTTGGCCCCCACCAGCGGTGCCCCCGGACACCCCATGCATCCCCCCCGCACATCACGCGTCATGGCCGCGCTGACCGTTGGGCTCAGTCTGCTGAGCCCACGCGCGCCGGCCCCCGCCTTGGCGCAAGGGACGCCGTCGCAAGCTGCGCCCGAGGCAGCACCCGAGACGACCGAGGAGGCGCCGGCGCCCGCCCCGGACGAGCAGGCTCCTGCCGCCGCACCCGAGCCTGCCGTCGTCCCCCCGCGGCTGATCCAGTTCGTCGAGGCAGACTACCCACCCGAGGCTCTCGCGGCAGGCGTCGCGGGACGTGTGGTGCTGCGCCTGACCATCGACGCCGAGGGTACCGTGACCGAGGCCGAGATCATGGTGCCCATGGGTCACGGGCTGTCCGAGGCCGCGCAGGCCGCGGCGCTGCGCTTCCGCTTCGAGCCCGCGCGCCAGCACGGCGTCACCGTCGCGTCGCGCATCTTGTACGCGTACGAGTTCACCCTGCCCGCCGCGCCCGAGGTGGGCGACGTGCGAGGCCAGGTGCAGCTGCCTGGCACGGCGGCGCAGGCCGCGGTGGGCGTGTCGGTGACGCTCAGGACGGCCGAAGGTCATGCGTACCACACGCGGACGGACACCGAGGGCGCGTTCCGCTTCGACGCGCTGCCGGTGGGCGAGTACCAGCTCGAGGCACACGGTGACGGGCTGGGCCACGCCGAGCTGAGTGTGTTCGTGGCCGCGGGCGAGCCCGCTACGCCGTCGCTCCGGCTGCTGCGCGACGAGCACGAGGCGCCCATCGAGGTCACGGTGCGCGGCGCGTCCGAAGCGCAGCGCATGCGTGAGTCCGCCCAGGCGGTACACGTGATCGAGACGGAGCAGGCCCAGCAGCAGACCGCCGACCTGGGCGAGGTGCTGGCGCGCAGCCAGGGCATCGGCGTGCGGCGCGGTGGTGGGCTCGGGTCCGGCACGCGCTTCTCGCTCAACGGGCTGACCGACGACCAGATCCGCTTCTTCGTGGACGGCGTCCCGCTGGAGTTCGCGGGGTATCCGTTCGGGATCTCCAACATCCCAGTGAACCTGGTGGAGCGCGTGGAGGTCTACCGGGGCGTGGTGCCCATCCGCTTCGGGGCCGACGCGCTGGGCGGGGCGGTCAACCTGGTGAGTCAGACCGAGGTCGAGGGCAGCCACGTGGCCGCGTCGTATCAGGCGGGCTCGTTCGGGACGCACCGGCTCTCGCTGGGCGGGCACCACCTGCACGCGCCGAGCGGCTTCTTCACGCGGGTGGGCGCGTTCCTGGACTACGCGGAGAACGACTACCCCGTCGACGTGGCGGTGCCCGACAGCAGCGGGCGGCCCATCCCCGCCCGCGCGCACCGCTTCCACGACGGCTACCGCGCGCGCGGTGCGAACCTCGAGCTGGGCTTCGTGGACCGCCCCTGGGCGGACCGGCTGCTGCTGCGTGCGTTCGTCACCGACTACGACAAGGAGCTGCAGAACAACGTGGTGATGACGGTGCCGTACGGGGACGTGACCTACGGCGAGGTGACCACGGGCGCGAGCCTGCGGTTCGAGCATCGCCTGAGCGAGCGGGTCTCGCTCGACGCCGTCGCGGGCTACGCCTACACGAGCGCCACGTTCGTGGACGTGGGCACGTGCGTCTACAACTGGTTTGGGCAGTGTGTGCGCGAGCGGCGCCAGGCCGGCGAGATCGAGACTCCCGGGCGAGACCAGCGGCGCTGGGAGCACAACGCGTTCGCGCGCGCGAACGTCCAGTATCGGCCGCGCCTGGGGCACACGCTGCGCCTGTCGCTCTCGCCCACCTACGCCACCCGCACGGGGCACGATCGACAGCAGACCAACCCGGACGCGCGCGATCCCCTGACCGCCGAGCGCCGTCTGACCACGCTGGTGACCGGCCTCGAGTACGAAGCGGACCTCTTGGACGAGCGCTTCGAGGGCGTGCTGTTCGTGAAGGACTACGTGCAGCGCACGCGCTCGGAGGAGGCCATCCCCGGGGGCACGTTCCGTCGCTACGACCGCGACACGCACCGCGTGGGCTTCGGCAGCGCGCTGCGCTACCGCTTCGCCGAGTGGCTGTACGCGAAGGGCTCGTACGAGTGGGCCACACGCCTGCCGCGCCCCGACGAGATCTTTGGCGACGGCGTGCTGGTCATCGCGAACCTCGAGCTGCGCCCCGAGCAGAGCCACAACGTGAACCTGGGCCTCACGCTGAACGTGGAAGAGAGCCCCGCGGGGGCCTTCCGCGCAGACGTGAACCTCTTCCTGCGACGGGCCTCGGAGCTGATCGTGCTGCTCGGCAACGACCGCACGTTCAGCTACGAGAACGTGTTCGGCGCGCGCTCGATGGGCGTGGAGGCCTCGGCCGGCTGGACCTCGCCGGGCGAGTACGTCGTGCTGGACGGGAACGTGACCTACGTCGACATGCGCAACACCTCGCGCAACGGCACGTTCGGAGACTTCGCGGGCGACCGCATCCCCAACCGCCCCTACCTGTTCGCCAACGGCACGGCGCGCCTGCAGGTACGCGGGGTGGCGGCCCCCAACGACGAGCTCGCGCTGACTTGGAGCACCCGCTACGTGCACGCGTTTTTTCGAGGTTGGGAGAGCGTGGGGCTGCGCGACTTCAAGCAGGTCATCGAGGCGCAAGTGCTGCACTCGCTGGGGCTCGTCTACGTGGTGCGCGGCGACGTGGCGACGGTGTCCTTCACGGGCGAGGTGCAGAACCTGACCGACGCCCCGGCGTTCGACTTCTTCGGCGTGCAGCGTCCGGGGCGCGCCTTCTACTTCAAGACCACGGCCGAGTTCTGACCGGCGCGTACGCAGCGCGCCACGGCGCGCAGGAGCCACTCCCATGAGCACTGTCGAGACCATCAAAGAATTCTTCGTCCACTCGGGGGCCGAGTGGGTGCTGTGGCTGCTGTTCGCGCTCTCGTGCCTGAGCCTGGGCGTGGCGCTGGAGCGGTTCATCCTGTTCCGGCAGAAGAGCGACGATCTGCGCGGGCTGGTGGGCACGCTCGACGCGCACCTGCGGGCGGGCGCGCACCAGGCGGCGCTGGCCGAGCTGAACGCGTCGCGCTCGGTCGGCGCGTCCGTCGCGGCGGCGGGTCTGCGACTCGCCAGTCGAGGCGCGCGCGCGGCCGAGAAGGGCATGGAGAGCGCGCTGGCGATCGAGCGCAAGGGGCTCGAGGCACGGCTCTCGTTCCTGGGCACGCTGGGCAACAACGCGCCCTTCATTGGGCTTTTCGGGACGGTCATTGGCGTCATCCTGGCGTTCGAGGCGCTGGGGCAAGCCGGCGCGGTGAGCGGCACGGCAGACAGCCAGGTCGCGTCGGCGGCCGTAATGAGCGCCATCGCCGAGGCGCTCGTCGCGACCGCCGTCGGTATCGCGGTGGCGCTGCCGGCCGTGGCCTTCAACAACTACTTCCACCAGCGCCTGACGGCCATGCTCACCGACGCCGAGGCCCTCGCCTGCTTGGTGGTGGCCTACCTCGAAGACGCGGCGGCGCAGGGCGCAGCCCCCGAAGGAGCCGAGTAGCCATGGCTGGGATGGGACCGTCGCGCGGCGGCTCGATCGAGGGCATCAACGTGACGCCGCTGGTGGACATCGTCTTGGTGCTGCTGATCATCTTCATCGTCACCGCCAAGTTCGTGGTGACACCCGCGGTGCCGCTGGACCTGCCGCAGGCGTCGCAGAGCGAGGAGGTGCAGACCGTGCTGGCCGTGACACTCACGGCCGACGGGGCCGTGTCGGTGGACGGGCAAGCCCTGGACGACGCGGGGCTCGCCGCACGGGCCCGTGCCGCGCTGGCAGAGGATGGCGCGGTGCGCGCGGTGATCCACGCCGATGGCGACGCGCGTCACCGGCGTGTGGTCGCGGTGCTGGACACGCTCAAGGCCAACGGGGTGACCCGCGTGGCGTTCGCGACCGTGCGACCTGCGGCGGACGAGCACGCGTCGGTGCGCCCGCCGGAAGGCGCCCCATCGACGGGAAGCCCGGAGAGCGAGGAGAGGGCCGCCACGGATGCGCGTGTTGGGGAAGACGCACCGTGAGCGCTGAGACCGCGCAACGGCACGTGTCGCGAGATGGCGGCGAGCCAGCAGACCGCGCGGACGATGCCGGGGCGACGGTCGGCGCACGCCAGGCCACGCGTCGCGCCACCGTCGCGCTGGGATCGGTCGGCGCACGCCGGGCCCCGCGTCGCGCCACCGTCGCGCTGGGATCGGTCGGCGCCACGGTGGCTCCGGGATCTGTCGGCCCCACGGTGGCTCCGGGATCGGTCGGCGCCGCGGTGGTGCCAGCGTGGGCGGCGAGCGACGAGCCTCCCGCGCGTGCACGGCGAACGCACGCCGTGACCCCGGGTGGCATCGCGTGGGAGCTCCCCGACCTGCGCGGCGCTGGCCGTGCGAGCGCGTTGCGCGGCGCCGGCGCGCTGTGCCTCATGGCGGCGTACGCGAGCGCCTTGAGCGTCCTGCCCCGGAGTCGCGCGGAACCGCCGGCGACGCTCTCCGCACCGCTGGTGATGACGGAGCAGGAGATCGACCTGGCGCCTGCTCCCCTCGAGCCCGAGCCCGAGCCCCCGCCCCCGCACGAGCCCGAGTCGGCCCCCGAGCCCTCACCGGTAGCCGCGCCCACCGCGCGCGCTGCGGCCGCACCGGCCCCCAGCGCCTCTGCCCCCAGCGAGCCCAGCGGCAACCCGCCACCGCCCGCCCAGGCCGCGTCCGTGGTGGCCGCCGAGGCGCCCAGCGCGCCCGTGGACTTCACGGGCTTCGACATGACCACCGGGGCGGCCGAACGCTACGCGGGCGGCATCACGGCCTCCTCGGGGACCAACACCCGCGCCGTGCACGCGGCCGCCGTGGACCCCAACGCGCGCCCCGACGGCGCGCAGGGAGCAGCGAGCCAGGCCCGCCCCGTGCGCCTGCCCGCCCGCAACTGGCGCTGCGCCTGGCCCACCGAAGCCGACTCGCTGGGCATCGACGCCCAGACCGTCGTCCTGCGCGCCGTCGTGGGCGCCGACGGGCGCGCCCTCTCCGTGGACATCCTCGCCGACCCGGGGCACGGCTTCGGCGCCGCCGCCCTCCCCTGCGCCCGGAACGCGCGCTTCGAAGCCGCGCTGGACGCGTCGGGCCAGCCGTACGTGGCCACCTCCCCGCCCATCCGGGTGCGCTTCACGCGCTGACCGGCTCGTACCCCCACCTGCGAGGTGTCACTCGACGGGCGCGTCCTCGGGCGGCAGCAGGAAGGCGGTGACGGCATGCACGGTCAACGCCGTGGAGACTTGGTCGCACATGCCCAGCTCGTTGGGGTTGAGGTCCGCCAAGCGCGTCAGCGCGAGTGTGGCGATGGGCTCCACGTCCTGACCCCCGGGGATCATGCGGATGAGGTCGTCGATGAGCGTCCGCGTGGGGAGCCCGCCGCCAAGGAGGCCGTCGACTTCGCCGTTCTCTGCGTCGAAGTCGAGGGACAACTGCCCCGAGAAGATGGGCAGGTCGAAGCGCTGGTCCAGGATGGACACCGGCAGGACCGTCTCGAATCCGACGACGTCCACGTGGCCGTCGACCACCCGGACGTTGCGAACCTCGACCGACGTCGTCCCAGGCTTGATGTCGAAGGACTGTCCCGGCACCAAGCGACCGTCGTTCCCGACGTCGGTGGGTCCCTCGCCGAAGTGGATTCGCACCGTCACGTCGTTGTCGTTTTCGAAGCTGTCGAGCCCCTCGAACTCGAGCAACACGAGCAGCGACCCTTCGTTGATGGCGCCCTGGACGAGCGCCTCCGGGTCGCCGCCGAACAGCCCCAAGACCGCCCCGAACAACGACACCTGGTTGTCGATCCCTGGCGTTCCGTCGGGTGCGGTGAAGTCGATCTTGTTGCACGTCTCGAGAGACGGCTCGTCATCGACGCGGCCGTCCAGGTTCAGCCCGATGACCGAGCCGTCCGGCTCGGCGGTCGAGATGAGCGACACCTCGGTCATCACGAACGCATAGTTCGGGGGATCGATGGTGGCCTCGCTGCACGAACCTGCGAGCAGCGAGAGGCAGCACAGCGCGAGGGGTGCACGGAGCGCTCGCGCGCTCGCGCGCAGGCGACCAGCGCCGTGGCGGGTCTGGTCGCCGTCAGCTCCGTGGCTACCCAGGGCTGCGCTGTTCTGTTGGCCGATGTCGCTGTCGCTCATGGGGGAAGCTTGGTAGGTCCGGACGTGGTTCGTCAACGTCGTCGTCTGCCCGACCGCCACGCGCCCTGAAGCCTCCTTGTTGGCGCAGACTTCGCTGACTGTGCTAGGCATGCGTCCAGGTGGAGGCGCACGCGCTGGCGGTTCCGCGAAGGAGGTGAGTTCGTGGTTCGTATGCTCGTAGTGTCGCTGTCGCTCCTCGCGTCCGGGTGCGCCAACTCCCACACCATCGACGGGGGCACCGACCCCGCCGACGGGGGCACCGAGCGCACCGATGCGGGCGCAGAGCCCACCGACGGGGGCACGTTGGACGCCTTCGGGGGCGCCTGCACCGTTCCTTCGCTGCCATGCCCCGCATGCCTCGCGGACGACTCGGCCGGTTGGTGCTGGGCCGCGGTCAGCACACTACGTACCAGATATCAGCCGTGCGCGGCTGACGGCACGTGCAACACGACTGTCGTCGTGTGCCCGCACGGGCCCTGTCTCAGGGCGGAGCCGCACGGCGGGACCGAGTGCCGCTACTTCTCTATTCGAGATGGCCTCCCGTGCCTCGGCGAGTCGTCGAGTCCCCACACATGCGCGGCGGGCGCCTGTGTGCCCACCACGAGCATGTAGCCGTTCTCCGAGACGACCGTTGTCGCGCGACGAGCGGAGACTGTGGCGGGACGTCGGCGACGGTCAGTCGAGAGCGGGTAGCCCGAGGCGAGACCGGGTCGCGCCGTCAAGCACGGACAGCACCGTCTCTTCCGGCGTGAGCAGGAGGTCCCGCGAGCCGCGGTGTTCGCGTTGGGTGGCGACGAAGTCGGTCACATCCTGGATCTCGCGAACCCACGACTCAGCGTATGCACGTGTGGCGACGCCGCGGAGCCCCAGCTGGATGGCGCGCCGCTCGAGGGGAGCGCCGCTGGGCCCGTGGTCGGGGTCCCACTGCAGTCGCACGTCCGAACGCTTCACCGCGTGCTGCCACGCCTCACGGGTTGCGTAGGTGTCTCGGTCGTACTGACTGGGGACGGCGCACGCGAGGATCTGCTCCTCGAACGCCGAGCGGTCGAGCCAGATGGCGAGGACGCGCTCCTGGTCGGCCTTCGTGGCCCAGCCACAGCGGTACATCATCCAGAGGAAGTTGGGCTTGATCCACGTCATGCGCTCCGCACTCCACGGCCCTCCGAGGCGCTGATGCGTCACGGCGTAGTCCGCGATGTCGCGGCGAAAGGCCTGATACACGACGACATGATGCTCGTCGTGCTGCGCGAGGATGTGCCGGCCGCGCGCGGGCCAGGCCGCTTGTTGGGTGTGCCAGTGGGTCGTCCTCAGCTCCATGCGCTCTAGTCGAGGCACTGACCGCCGATGCGCAGCACGGTGCCGTACGACGTGGCGAAGGTGGTCCCCACAACCAAGGCCGTGAGACCGACCCCCCGCGCCCACGGCGCCCTGAAGAGCGCCTGGCGCTCGAGCAGCGTGGTCCGCGGCACGTTTCGCATGCGGCGCGCACGCAAGACCGAGCCGACGATGGCGATGGCTGTCCCCACCCCGAGTGCGATGAAGGCCCCGGCCCCCGGCGTGATTCGGGACCCGCGCCCGCTCTCGAAGCGCCGGCAGTTGACGGGGGCGACCGCGAAGCTGATGGCGGGCACCGTGCTGGCGATGACGAGCCAGCCCGTCACCTCCAAGTTGAGCGCGCAGCGGCGCGCTCGGCGTCAGCTGCCTCTTCGGCGCTCGTCTGAGCGTCGACGCGGGTGCAGACCGACATCACCCCCAGCAGTACACCGAGACGTATCCCGAGGCGGTGGCCAGGAGCGCTCGTACGCCAGAGCGTGTTCGCCGCGCAACCGCGTGCGAGCGCCGCTGCCCGTTCGGTGCACCCGTGGGTCGTCCTCAGCTCCATGCGCGGCATGGTAGCGAAAATCGCGGCACGCGCACGCACATTGGTCACACCCGCCGACGACACCGTAGCGCCGCGGAGCCGTCAACCGCCCGTGTCGTCGATGAACCCCGCCTCGCCCCCGCCGCGCGCGTACATCTCGAGCAGCCACGCCTCGGCGTCCTCACGCTTCGTGAACGCGCGCGTCGGGCACGGCGGGCTCGCGGCCCACAGGATGGCCGTCAACATGTGCCGGTGCAGCGAGGAGTCGAGCAGCACGGCGTACGCGACCAGCAGCTCGCGCACGTCCGCCTCACGACTGCGGAACCACGCCACGAAGCGCTGGCGACGCGCCGCGTCGGGGCGCGTCCCGCGCAGGTCGTGCAGCGTGACGTGGCGCTTCTTCATGGCGAGCGCCCGCTCGAACGCCTCGAACAAGCTCTCCACGTCGATGGCCTCCGGGGGCGCACCCGCGGGTGCAGACACCACTACCAGCGGAAAGCGCGTGAGGTCCGCGCGGTGTCGGAACGTGGCGGTACCCGTGGGTGGCACGGTGCGAGGCGGTGGGGTCATGATTCGCAGATGGACCCGTACGACGTTCGGGCTCCACCTCGAGCGCGTCTGGGCATGCCAAGCCTACACCGCATGCGGCCGGGCGACACGCGACGGCGCGGATGTCGCCGTCGCGGATGCGTGTACTACATGGGGCCTCCCATGCCAGACCCCTGCATGCTGCAGACGCTGGCCGAGCTCGAGCGCACGATGATGGTCTTCGAGGCCAGCATCGCGCCGTCGGTCATCTGGGCGACGTCGCACACGTAGGGCGAGGGGTCGTCCTCCCCGCCGACGACGCCGTCGGTGGCGACGGTCGTGTCCGGTTGCCCGTAGTCGGCGTAGAGCGGCTCGCTCTGGAAGATCGAGGCGACCAGGGCGTCGCTGAAGAACAGCTGGGAGACCAGCGTGGCCGCCGCCCCGTCTGCAGCGTCGTAGGTCCCCGTCATGATGCGGAAGTGGATGTGGACGCAGCGCCCGGAGTACCAGCCCGGGAAGACCGTATCGAAGTCCACGCGCCCGTCGGCGCTCGTCCGCTGATAGCCGCGGAAGTAGCCGGCCTGACGGTCGACCTCGTCTTCGTTGCATGCGGCGTTGATCTGCCCGGAGTACACGCCGCGGTAGTTGGTGTGCCAGATCTCCACGATGGCGTCCTCCAGGGGCTGGCACGCCTCGTCCAGCACGCGGAGCGCGAGGCGCACGGGGATGCCGTCCCATCCGTCGCTCACGTCGGCACGCTCGGGCGAGGTCGTGTGGCAAGGGCCGATGGTGGCCTGGCAGGTCATCACGCACGCGGAGGCCGCCGCCGTGAAGGGGTCGGGGTAGCTCGCCGCGTCGGTCATCGCGGCGGTGCCGCCCGTCGCCCAGGTCCCGAAGGACGCGGCGCCATCCTGAGGGGTCGAGGAGTCCGAGCCCGAGCCACCACCGTCGGGCTCGTCGTGGCTGACGGCGCACCCGAGCGTGGAGAGCAGGGGCACGGCCGCGACACCGGCGCCGATGCGGCGGAGGGCTTCACGGCGGGTGATGCGGAGAGGGGCGTGGCGAGTCATGCGGGCGGTCCTTTCGAGAGGCGAATCCATGACCACCACGCTGCCGCGCCCACGTGCTGCTCCCGTTGCGCGCATGTTGCGGAATGTTTCCGTCCTTCCCAACGCGCACGCGCCCGGCCATGGTGGAGACGTGACCGACGCCACCGGCAGCGATCTCTCGGTCGTCCTCGTCGAGGACGACGAACGCCTCGCGACGTTGACGGCACGCTACCTGCGCTCTCACGGCGTGCTGGTGCACGTCGTCACGCGCGGAGACGCGGCCGAGCGTGAGGTCCTCGCCCTGCGGCCAGACGTGGTCCTGCTCGACCTGAGCCTGCCTGGAGTAGATGGCCTCGAGGTGTGTCGACGGCTACGGCAGAAGGTCGACACGCCGATCGTCATGGTCACGGCGCGCGACGAGGAGGTCGACCGGGTGCTGGGGCTCGAGGGCGGGGCCGACGACTACGTGACGAAGCCGTTCTCGCCGCGCGAGCTGCTGGCCCGCGTCCGCGCCCAAGCGCGGAGGGCCCGCGGCAAGGTCGGACCAGGGCCGGCGAGGATTCGGGTCGGCGCCCTCGAGGTGGACACGGGGACGCGCAGCGCGAGCTTGTCGGGTCAGGAGATCACACTGACCACCTACGAGTTCGACCTGCTGCGTGCGCTGGCGGAACGCGCCGGGAGGGTCCTCACCCGCGAGACGCTGATGACCCTGGTGCGCGGCGCCCCTGACGAGGCCTTCGAGCGGACGGTGGACGTACACGTCTCGCGCCTGCGGCAGAAGCTCGGCGACGACCCGCGCAACCCCCGCTGGCTGAAGACCATCCGTGGGGTGGGCTACGCCCTGGTCGACGGTGCGGACGGTGCTGGATGAGGTCGTTGGGAGCCCGGTTCGCC
Organism: Sandaracinaceae bacterium; assembly: GCA_020633055.1. Classification (NCBI taxonomy): domain Bacteria; kingdom Pseudomonadati; phylum Myxococcota; order Polyangiales; family Sandaracinaceae; species Sandaracinaceae bacterium. The sequence goes on from JACKEJ010000013.1 coordinate 21,123, forward strand.
CTCTTGGCGCTGGCACAGCTGGCGGTCTTCGCCTGTGTGGCGCTGTACATCGCGTTCCTCACGCGACCCGACCACGACGGTCACGACGGTCACGAAGAACCCAGCTCGTCCGCGCAGCCAGGACCCCGGCCACACGGCCCTCCGCCGCACCAGGGCTGGCGCGAGCACGAGCCGCCGCTCCATGGCCCTCCCCGTGGCGCGCCTCCCGCGCCCGACCCCCAGCGTCCCCCGCAGGCGCGCACGCGGCCGCCGACGCCCCTCTTCATGGGTCCACTGTTGACGTTGCTGGCCGGCGCGGTCGTGTTCGCGGCGGGCGGGTTCCTCACAGCGCGGTGGATCGTGCGTCCCCTCCGGCGGCTCAACGACGCCGCGCGAGCGTTCGGCGCGGGCCAGCTGGGTGCGCGGGCCAACCTGCAGCGGGAGGACGAGCTCGGGGAGGTCGCCCAGAGCTTCGACGAGATGGCCGATCGGATCGCGCACCTGCTACGCGTGGAGCGCGAGCTGATGGCGAACGTCTCGCACGAGCTGCGCACACCGCTCGCGCGCATCCGCGTCGCCGTCGAGCTCGCGGCGGAGGGGCGCGGCGACGCCGAGGAGACGCGCGAGACCCTCTCGGACATCGCCGTGGACCTCGACGAGCTCGAGTCCATCGTGGGCGACGTCCTCATGACCGCGCGGCTGGACGCGCTGGGCCCAGAGGGTGCGTTTCCCATCGGTGAGCGCCGCCGCGTGCCACTCGTGGACGTGGTCGAGCACGCCGTGCGGCGCTGCCGCACCCGCTACCCGGAGCGTCCGATCGCGCTCCATCCGACGGTCCTCGGCGCTGCCGCTCCCGAGGTGCTCGCCGACGAGAGGCTGCTCCGGCGGGCGCTCGAGAACCTGATCGACAACGCGCACAAGTACACCCCTGACGCAGGCTCACCGATCGACGTCTCGATCGCGGCCGACGCCGCCCACCTCCGCATCGAGGTGCGCGACCGGGGCATGGGCATCGCGCCCGAGGACCTCACGCGGGTGCGGGAGCCCTTCTACCGCGCCGACCGGAGCCGCTCGCGGGGCACCGGCGGCGTGGGCCTCGGCCTTTCGCTCGTCGACCGCGTCGTCGCCGCGCATGCGGGCACGCTGAGCCTCGAGAGCGCGCTGGGCGTGGGGACGACGGTCCGGGTGACTCTCCCGCGCTGTGCCGCGACGGATGCCCTCGACGGACCGCCGGATCGACAGGCCGACGCAGAGCGCTCGAGATAGGCACGTTGGGTTTCGTGGGCGGACGAGCGACCACCGAGCATCGGGACGCGGACGGGTGTGTTCCCCATCACCGCGCTGAGCCGCTGCCGCGTGCGTTCCCGTTCAGCCCGGTGTGCTTCGTCCGCGTGCGACCCCGCCGCGCGTGGCACGCTTCTTTGGCGTACGCTGCAGCGGCGCTCGCCCGAGCCACGCCCGCTCGCCCCAGGGGCACGTGAAGGCCTCGGGCTTGGTCAGGATCCACAGCACGGGCACGGGCGGCGGCGCGTCCGGTGTGGGGCCGTCTCCGTCCGTGAAGTAGATGACGCCCTCGACGCCGTGCGCGGCCAGCAGCGGTCCTGCGAAGACGGGTCGGAGATCCGTGCCGCCGCGCCCCATCACGTTGGTCAGCCCGCCGTCCCACGCGTACACGCGCGCGACCCGCGTGTCGCACTCGGCCACGGTGAGCGTGGCGTGTTGCGCGAGCTCCCCCAGCTGTCGCGCGATCTCCGCCAGCTCGGGCCCGGTCATGCTCATGGACGTGTCGATCACCACCAGCAGCCGCGGCTTGACCAGGACACGCGGCGAGTACGTCCTGCCTGGGACCTCACCGACACGACCCGGGAAGCGGCGGTTGGGTCGGGCGTAGGTGTGCACCGGGGCCCGCGCCCGCGCGACGAACATGCGCAGCGCGGTCTTCCAGTCGAGGTAGCGCTCGGCGCGGCCCAGCACGCCGGTCAGCGCCTCGATCAGGCTGCCGGGGTCCTTCCCCGCGCACAGCACGCCGGGCGTGTCGTCGCCGTCCCCCGCCCGGAGCTCACCCGCCTCCACGGCGGCGCGTTGGATGAGCTGACGTGTCTGCTCGAGGGCGCCCGGCTGGGTGTCGCCGCGGCGCAAGTAGCGGTGGTCGTCCGCGCGCTCTCCGGCACCCTGCTCGCGCCCGCTCCCCCCTGACGCGGGCGCGGTCCCCTCCCCGAACGCGGCAACCAGCCGCTCGTAGCGCTCGAGGGTGCTCTGCCCCGCGCGCAGCCCGATCGACGCGTAGGGTCGCCACGTGATCGGGTCGGGCAGCGGCTCTTCGATGTACTCGTTGGCCGACATCTCGATGGCGAGGTCCATCAGCTCCACGTCGCACAGACCGTGAAAGCGTGGGTGCGTCAGGTGCCCGAGCACCACGTGATGCACCTCGTGGAGCAGCACACCGAGCAGGTACTGTGGCTCGCGCAGGAAGGCGTCCACGTTGACGTGCAGGTAGAAGCCCCCGCCCTCGAGCGAGACCGCCATGCGCTTCACCGATGGGTCGGCGACGGGCGTCAGCTGCCCGAGGACGGCCGCGTAGAACGGGTAGCGCGCGAGGAACACGGGCGCGCGTACGAACGCGTCGAGCCACACGTCGATGTCGCTGCGCGGGGTCATCGCGGGCGAATGGGGGTGATGCCGAGCTTCTTCATGGTGTCGACCAGCGGCAGCGCCCAGCGCTCCTTCAGCTGCAGCAGGAGCTGCCCGAGCGACGCCCGGGCCACGTTGCTCTTGCGCAGCTCGGTGGCCGACGCCTGCTGCTCGAGGTGCGCCCGCAGCGCGGTCACGGCCAGCCCCGCGCGGTGCTGCTCGAGCGGGTTGGCGCACCACGCGAGCATTTTCGTCTCTGCCGCGCTCCCGGCGTAGTTGTGCAGCAGCTCGGCCGGGGTGACCGCGACGAGGGCCGTGGCCGTCGGGTTGTGCCCCAGGGCATCCTGGAGGCGCTCGCGCTGATCCCCTGGCAGGTCCGCCAACAGCGCCTCGAAGGACGCGAGCGAGAGGCGCTTCTGCGCGACGAGCACGCCCGCTTCGGGCCCGGCGAGCAGGCGCTCGAGGCGCGTGGTCAGCTCGTCCAGCAGGTCCGTCCGACCGCCCTCGCGGTAGCCCTTGATCTCGCGCGCCAGCGGGGAACGTGGCTCGTACGTGGAGAGCAGCGCGCGCACGTCGAACGGCAGCGGGCTCGACCACTTGTCGCGTCCCGCCACGAGCAGCTCGACCCACGCCCCGGGCAGATAGCCACCGAGCGCGTCGCGCAGCAGCCCCCCGTCCGCGACCTCGGCGGGGGTCAGCGCGCCGAGCACCTGCGACGCGTACACCCACGTGCGCGGCGGCACCTCGTCGAGGATGCGCGCATGGGACTGCGCCAGCTCGACGATGGCGGGGTGCACGCCGCTCACCTGGGCCCAGGCGAGCCAGGCAGCGCGGTCGGCGCAGACCGAGAGGTTCATGAAGCGCGCACGCAGCGCCCGGTCGAGCGGCGTGACCTGATAGTCGGCGGTCTCGGGGTTCACGGCGGCGAAGCACACCCACCCCTCGGGCAGCACGTACTCGTGCAGCCGACGCGCCGTGAGGAGCTGCAGCGCGGGCTGCTGGATGTAGCGCTCGGCCCGGTTCAGCTCCTCCAGCATCAGGATGCCCGCGCCCCCCTCGGGCAGGATCTGGGGCAACGCGTAGGTGGTGCGACCGTTCGCGACGACGGGCAGCCCCACGAGGTCGGGGGGCTCCAGCAGGCTCAGGTCCAGCACGACCGTGGCGACGCCGAGCCGCTCCGCCACGTGGCGCACGATCTCGCTCTTGCCGATGCCCGTGGGCCCCTCGAGCAGCACGGCACGGCGCGCGCGGTAGGCGACCTCCAGCACCGCCTCGAGGCGAGGTCCAAGGGGGATGGCGAGGGGGCGCGTCTCGGGGAGCTCGGTCTTGGGCACACCGCGGTGTAGCGCACGAGCAGAACGACGCAGCTCGCCTGGTCGAGCTGGCCCGTGAGCATGGCGCCTGACGAGCTGCGGCGTGTTGCGACCCGTTGGGGCCAGTGGCCGCCGTGGCTGCCGGACGCGCGGATCACCGCACTTGTGCAAAAATCGCACACAAGCGCAATTCTTGGTGATCTGGGCGCCCCGAGTGGTGCTAGCGTGTGCAGGTCGATGCTCAACGACCAACGACGACTCGGGCAGGGTGGCCGCTTCGAGGTCGTGTCCCGGCTGGGGGCCGGCGGCATGGGCACCGTCTTTCAAGTGCTCGATCGGGAGCGCGGCACGCGTCTGGCGCTGAAGACGGTGGGCGCCGTGGACGGCGACATGCTGCTGCGTTTCAAGCGGGAGTTCCGCGCGCTGCAGGACCTGAACCACCCGAACATCATCGGCTACGGCGAGCTGTTCGAGAACGAGGGCGAGTGGTTCTACACGATGGACCTGATCGAGGGGGTCAACTTCCTCCAGTACGTGCGCAACACGCCGTACGTCGGGGCCCCCACACGACCGGACGAGGACGCCCCGAGCAGCCGCGGTGGGGACGCGCCGCGGGATGACGGGCGTGCTGCGGACGCATGCAACGACGGCGCCGCGAACGACCCTCCGACCGCGTCCATGGCCCCCTTGGTGATGAGCTCAGAGGCTGCTCGCGGGGACGAGGAGGGCACGGTCGCGCCAGCGTCCCGAGCCCGGACACGCGGTGGCGTCGCGAACTTCGACGAGGCCCGGCTGCGCGCGGCGCTCGCTCAGCTGGCCGCTGGCCTCACCGCCATCCACACCGCCCACAAGGTGCACCGCGACATCAAGCCCTCCAACATCCTGGTGACCCCCGAGGGACGCGCCGTGCTGCTGGACTTCGGCTTGGTGACCGACGTTCACGACGGGCAGCAGGTCACGGACGTCGGCGCCTACGGGACGTATCCCTACATGTCCCCGGAGCAGGCCGCGGGGCTGCCGCTCGACCCACGCTCCGACATGTACAGCGTCGGTGTGGTGCTGTTCCAATCGATGACCGGCGAGCTCCCCTTCCCGGGCAAGGGCGTGAGCGCGCTGATGGCGAAGATCCACGTGGACGCACCAGACCCGTCACGGCTGGTGGATGGGCTGCCGCCCGACCTGGTGCAGCTGTGCAACCAGCTGCTGGCCCGTGACCCGGTGCTGCGTCCCACCGCCCAAGAGGTGCTCAGCCGCGCAGGCGCGCCCGGCATGGGCGAGCCGATCTCCAGCACCTCGCACACCACCGGAGCCCACGCGAGCACGTTCGTGGGGCGCCGGGCCGAGCTCGCTCAGCTGGACGCCGCCCTCGCGCGCGCCGAGGAGGGAGAGCCCGTCACGTTGGTGATCGAGGGACAGTCGGGCGTCGGCAAGTCGGAGCTTCTGGACCAATTCGAGCGGGAGCTGCGCCGCCGTCGCCCGGAGGTCGCCGTGCTGCGGGGGCGCTGCTTCGCGCGCGAGGCGGTCCCCTACAAGTCGTTCGACGCGATCATGGACGGCCTGAGCGGGTTCCTCGCGCGGATGCCCATCGACGAGCAGCGACGCATGGTGCCGCGCCATGACGAGCTGCTGGCGCGCGCGTTCCCCGTGCTCAAGCGCGTCGAGCTGTTCACCGACCCGCGCCAGGCGCGCGAGCAGGTGCGCGACCCACAGGAGCAGCGCGGTCGCGTGTTCACCGCGGTGCGCACGCTGTTCACGCGGCTCGCGTCCACCACGCCGCTGGTGGTGTTCATGGAGGACCTGCAGTGGCTCGACGACGACAGCCGCAGCCTGCTGGGTGAGCTCCTGCGCGAACCGCAGCCGCCTGCGCTGCTGTTCGTGGGGACGGTGCGCACCGTCCGCGCCGCGGCGAACGCGCCGCAGTCGGGCAGCGACCCGAACCTGCTGGGCGGGCTGCCCTTCGAGTCCGTGCCGCTCCACCCTCTCTCGGACGACGACGCCCTCGAGCTGGCGCGCGCGCTGCTGGGTGGCGACGAGTCCGCGACGCCGCGCGCGCTGGCCATCGTGCGCGAGTCGCATGGGCACCCGCTGTTCATCGACGAGCTGGCGCGCCACACGGGCGCCTCCGCGCCGGAGGGGCACGGGGCGCTCCAGCTCGAGGACGCCATCCGCGCCCGCGTGGCCGCCCTGGGGGAGGACGCCGAGGCGCTGCTGCACGTGCTGGCCGTGGCCGGTGGGCCCATCACGCTGGACGTGCTCGCGCGGGCCGCGCAGCGTGACAACCAGCGCGTCATGCGGGCCGCGAGCGTGTGTCGTATCCAGCGGCTGGTGCGCATGAGCGGCGTGCGCCACGACGACACGGTCGAACTCTACCACGACCGCATCACGCGGGCGCTTCGTCAGCGACTCGCAGGCGACGAGATCACGCGCGGTCACGAGCGCATCGCGCGCACGCTCGAGGTGGACCGTGACCCCGACCCGATGACGCTGGCCACGCACTGGGCGGGCGCCGGCGAGCGAGAGAAGGCGGCGCGCTACGCCGTGCGTGCGGCCGAGCGGGCGAACGAGGCGCTCGCCTTCGACCGCGCCGCGGCGCTGTTCAAGTGGTCGCTCGAGCTGCACCCCGGCACGGGCGAGGGGCTCGAAGGCCGTCGCGAGAAGCTCGCGCATGCGCTCGCCAACGCTGGGCGCGGCGCCGACGCCGGGAGGAGCTATTTGGCGGCCGTCGAGGGGGCACCCGAAGCCCTGGCGATCGACCTGCGCCGCCGCGCTGCGGAGCAGTTCCTGCTGAGCGGCCACGTCCGTCGCGGCATCGAGAGCTTCAAGCCGCTGCTGGCCATGCTGGGCATCCCCTACCACCCGAGCCCGCTGCGCACCGTGTGGAGCATCATCCTGATCCGGATGCGGCTGCTGTTTCGACGCGGGCGGTTCACGGAGCGAGACGAGTCCATGGTGCCTCCCAATGAACGCCTGCGGGTGGACACCGCGCACTCGGTCGCGGTCGGGCTCGCCGCGACGGACACCATCCACGGCTTCGACTACTACGGGCGCGCGCTGCTGCTCGCCCTGCAGCTGGGCGAGCCCGGGCGCGTGGCCGTCGAGTTCGCGATGGAGGCCGCGCAGCTGGTCACCCCGAACGGCAAGAGGAAGCGGCGGGCCCACAAGATCCTGCAGCGCGCGCGTGAGCTGGCAGAGCGCGCGGGGCATCCAGAGGCCCGCGGCGCGGTGCACTACTCGGAGGGCATGGGTGGCTACATGACGGGCGAGTGGACGAACGCCCTCGAGGGCTTCGGGCGCGCGGAGCGCTTGTATCGAAGCGAGTGCGCGCAGGCTCCGGCGGAGCTCCGCACCATCCAGGCGAGCATCGTCCACTGCCTGTGGGAGCAAGGCGACTGGCGCGAGCTGCAGAGCCGGACCGCGCGCGTCCTGAAGGAGTCGGAGGAGCGCGGCGACCTGTTCACCGAGGCCACCATCCGCGCCGGCCTCAACATGCAGGTGCAGTGCATGCTGGACCGCGCCGAGATGGGCTACGCCGGCGCGAAGCACGTGGTGGACAACTGGAGCGGCGAGACCTTCGACGTGCAGCGCTACATGTTCTGGGTACACAGCGCGTTCGCCCGCTCCTATCTCGGCCAGGCAGAGCAGGCGCTCGAGCAGTTTCGCGCCTCGTTGCCGCGAGCCCACCGCTCGCTGTTGTTCCACGTGCAGCTGATGCGGGCGGGGGCCTATCAGGCGCACGCGCTCCTCGCGCTGCGTGCCGCAGTGGAGGCCCCGCCCGACGCGCGCCCCGCGCTGCTGCGCGAGGCTCGTCGCGAGGCGAAGAAGCTGCTGCGCGAGGACGCGGGCTGGGCCAACGCCGGGGGCGCGCTCGTTCGCGGGTGCGCCAGCGCCATCGAGGGCGACGCGGCCGACGCGAGCTGGTGGCTCGACGAGGCGGTGCGGCGCTACGAGGCCCTCGGGATGGCCGGGCGCACGGCGGCGGCGCGCTGGGCGCGTGGGGTGCTGCGCGGAGGTGAGGTGGGCGTCGCCGAGGCGCTGGCCGCGCGCGACTACTTCGCCGCGCAAGGCGTGGTCGACCCGCGACGCTTCGCGACCACCCTCGCCCCGAGCCTGCTCCTGGGCGACGTCTGAGCCGCGACGTCGCGAGCCGGCCTCGAAGTTCGTTGCGCTCGTGGGGCCGTGCGTCGGCCCCTCGCGTCGGGCCTACCTGGGGTGTCGGACGTCGACCGACGGCGCCGCCCCGAACGCGGCGCGGAGCGTGTCGTCCAAGATGAGGTCCAGCTCGCGGTCGTTGAGGTCGAACCGGCTCGCCACCTCGGTCAGCTCGCCCGTCAGCGTGCACTCGAAGGCCCCCGGGTCATCGGTGTTGACGCTGAAGGAGACGCCAGCGTCGAGCGCCGCGCGGATGGGGAGGTCCTCGACGCGACGCACGTTCCCCAGCTTCACGTTGCTCGTCGGACAGAACTCGAGATGGATGCCTCTGTCCACCAGCTCCCGGACGAGCGCTGGGTCACGAAACGCCGACACCCCATGCCCGATGCGCCGAGGCTCACCGAACTCGAGCGCGTCCCAGACCGCCTCTGGACCCTCGAACTCTCCAGCGTGGACCTCGATGGGGAGCCCCGCGCGGCGAAACTCGTCCAGGAAGCCGGCCATGGGCTTCAGCGAGGCGCTCTCGTTCGGCCCCGCGACCGCGACGCCGCACACGAGCCCCGCCTCGGCCAGCGCCAAGATGCGCGGGACCTGCGGCGCGACCTTCTCGCGCCCACCACGCCCGATGCACACGACGAGCTCCGTCACCATGCGCCCGCGCGTGGTGTCGTCGACCAGCCTGCGCAGCGACGCAAACAGGTCCACCGTCTGCACTTCGTCGGGGCGCGCGAACAGCAGGTTGCTGACGAAGAACTCCGCATAGACGGTGTGCTGCGCGATGAGCTCTTCCAGGTGGTACGTCAGGATGATCGGCAGCCACACGTCCTTGGGCGTGAACAGCTCGTTCACGAGCGGCATGTAGCGCTCCACCCAGGCGGCCACGCCATCGACCGGATGAATCGCGGCCAGCCTGTCCGCGTGGGCGCCGATCGCGTGCCCCTGCTGGGCCATGCGGCGCAGCAGACGGGGACTGAGCAGTCCGTCGATGTGGCAGTGCAGCTCCGCCTTGGGTCGCGTCGCGATGTCGAACGTCACGTCTGGCCTGTGAGGGAACTCCACGATAGCAGGCGAGCGCGGTGCTGGTCGGGCGTCACGGCCTCGTGGATGTCTCGACGGAAGGCGACCTCTTCGTCCGCACGCTCCCACGTGGTGGCGACCATGGGGAGTGCTACTGTCCGCGCGATGACCACGCCGACCTACGAGTCCACCAGCCGCACCGTCGACGTCGACGGCGCGAAGATGCACTACCACGAGCTGGGCGAGGGCCCGACGCTGCTCTTCCTGCACGGCTCGGGGCCCGGGGTCACGGGGTGGGCGAACTTCAGCAGCAACCTGCCGCACTTCGCGCAGCACTTCCGCTGCCTGGTGTTGGACTTCCCCGGCTACGGCAAGAGCGACGCCGTGGAGGGCGACCCCATCACGGCCTGCACCACGGCGGTGCCGAAGTTCCTGGAAGCGCTGGGCGTCGAGCGCACGCACCTGATCGGCAACTCCCTGGGCGGGCAGATAGCGTCCCTCGTAGCGGCCAAGGTCCCCGAGCGCGTGGACCGGCTGGTGTGCCTCGGCGGCATCGGGCTGAACATCTTCAGCCCCTTCCCGGCCGAGGGGCTCAACCTGATCACCGAGTTCACCGAGAACCCCACGCGCGAGCGCATCGCGCAGTGGCTGCAGTCGATGGTCTTCGACCCCAGCTTCGTGACCGAAGAGATGATCGACGAGCGCTTCAAGCAGGCCACCGAGCCCGCCACGGCCGCCACCATGCGCAAGATGTACTCGCGCAAGTCGCTCGAGTTCATGGCCAAGTTCCGGCGCGGCCCGAAGACGACCATGGCCATCGCGCACCTGGCGAGCATCCAAGCACCCACGCTGCTCACCTGGGGCCGCGACGACCGCGTGAACCCGCTGGACAGCGCGCTCCTGCCCATGCGCCTCATCCCCGCCTGCGAGCTGCACGTGTTCCCCAACTGCGGGCACTGGGTGATGCTGGAGCAGAAGCAGGCGTTCGAGAGCGTGACGACCGCGTTCTTGCTGCGCGGCTAGAGGCGGGGCGCGCCCAGAGACGCGCCCCGTGCCGCTCAGCGCGCCTGCGCCACGTCCAACACGAAGCCGGGGAACGCGAGCGCGGCCACGGGCTCACCGCTGGTGAGGTCCAGCAGGGTCGTCATGGAGTAGTCGGGCTCCGCCTGGCTGATGAAGAAGTGGCCCTCTGCCGTGAGGGTGAAGCTGCTGTACGCACCCGCCGGGCGGTCGACGCGCGTGGCGCCTGTGAGCGTCGCGAAGTCCACGTGCATCCAGGTCCACCCGGTGGCGTACCACTCGCTGTAGGTCGTGCCCGGGGCGGTCGGCGCCACGCTCGTGTCCACCACGTGGATCCACGCCTCGCCCTCGTCCGTGAGCGCCATCACGGCGCCCAGCTCGTCGGCATCGAAGAGCGCGTTCACGCTGCCGAGGTAGCTCGCGTCGAACACGGTCGTGCCCGCGTTGACGCGCAGGATGCAGTCCTGCTGGCCGCCGTCCGTGCCGTACACTGCGTAACCGAAGGCGGTGATGACCTCGCTGAAGAAGTAGAGGTCGCCGTTCAGCTCGCCGCTACGGCTCAGCCCACGGCAGCGGGCGTCGTTCGTCACGGTGACCTCGTCGTTGGTGGTGTCGAGGTGGATCAGCGCGCTGCCCGGGCGCACGCGGTCGTAGGTCGCGGTGGTCCAGCGCGCCGGCAGGAAGGCGTCGGTGCCCCGCAGGATCCAGTCACCGAAGCCCAACGACCAGTCGGCCACGATGAGCTCGGCGGGCAGGTCGATGCTGTCCGTGATGGTCATCGTGGTGGGGTTCCAGACGATGATCTGCGCCTGCGCCGGGTCCTTGTAGTAGGCCTTGGTGGCGCTCACGAAGAGCACCGCCTGGGCGCCCATCGTGCTGACGCCGTAGCTCTGCAGGGAGATGCTGTCGCCCTCCACGAACTCTCCCGCGTCCGACAGCTCGTAGCGCGTGATGGACACGTCCTCGCTGTCGCCGATGGCGAAGAAGCCGATGCCCTCCGCGGCGTACAGGCGCGCGCGCCCGGGGATCTCGAGCGAGTCCGCGTAGTCGAGGGTCTGGGCAGTGGCGACCGAGTTCACGACGCTGAAGTAGTTGCTGCGCCCGTCGGTGGTCTGCACCGCCGAGTGCACGATGAACTGCGGGGGCGGCGGACCCGCGTCCGGCGGGGTACCCGTGTCGGGGGTCATGCCCGTGTCGACGGGGCCCATGCCCATGTCGACGGGCGAGTCACCGTCGTCGCCGCAGCCCAGCACCACGAGGGCGGCGGACAGGGCAGTGAGCACGAGGGGGAGAGAGCGAGAGGGGGATGTTCGGTTCATGAGGGTACTCCGTAGGCGAGCGCGCCCAGCGCGACGCTCGAAAGGACACAGGCCAAGAGCGCACGGGAGGTGCGCTGCACGAGGAAGGCGCGGCACGTGCCCGCCAACCACAGCGGGATGACGAGCGTGATGCCGACGGTGAAGCGGGTGTTCTCGGCGACGGGCAGGAAGCGCGCGACGCACACGCCAGCGAGCGCGGCGACGGGCAGTGGTCCGAGCAGCGCCGTGAGCGCGAGCCCGGCGGCGGACCAGCGCGAGCGCGCCCCCCGCGCTCCGTGACGCGTCCGTCGAGCGCGGTGTTCGACCGACGCAGGCGCGCCTTCGTCAGCGGAGACGCCGCCTTCGACATGGCGCAGGCGAGAAGTCATTGCGGCCCCCGTCCTGCGAGCAGGGCGACCGCGGTCGCGAACGAGAGCAGCCCCGCGATCCCCGCGCTGGCCCAGAGAACCCGTGGATAGCGGGGGCGCAAGAGGACGAAGGACGTGCCGGCCAGGGTGAGGACCGCGCTGACGACGATCACCGCTGCGTAGAGGGTCTCGTGGGCGCGCCACGCGAGCAGCGACCACACGCAGAGGACGCTCGCCATGACGTACATCAAGGCGCGCCAGCGTCGCGCGCCGAGACGCCGACGTAGCACCGCAGGCGGACGCTCGAGGCGCTCGAACGACGCCGCGTGCAGACAGCCGAACGCCGCGTACGCGGCACACCCCGCGGAAACGGAGAGCAACGCACTCACGCCGCCAGCTCCCACACGGCGTCAGGGGCGCTGAGGGACGGCAGCGCGCTCATGTCGCGACCTCCAGCTCGGTGTCCGGAGTGGCGAGGGCACGCGCGACACGCGCACGACGGCGTAGGGCGAACGCTCCTGCACCGCACACGACGGCGGTCAGCCAGAGGCCACAGTCCACGGCCACCACGTACGGGAGCCGCACGCCCCCACCCAGCACGCCCGCGCCGCTCCGCAGCGGGGCGAGGACGGGCGCGAGCGCGAAGCACACGGCCGCGACACCCAGCTGCACAGCCCACGTGCGCCGCGCATCCTCGGTGCACAGCGCGGCGATGACGCACAGCGTGAGCGCACCCAGGAACGACAGCTCCTCGACTCCGCCCCGCCCGGGCAGGTCCAACGGCAGCGCACGACTCACCACGAAGATGACGCCCAGCGCCGCCCACACACCCGCGCCGACGCCCGCCGAAAGGCGCGCGAGCACTCGGTTGCCGACTCGCTGCCCCAGAGGGTCGCGTCGCGCGAGCCACACGGCGTTGCCCGTGAGCACGGTCCCGCATGCGGCCAGGGCGAGCAGGAACAAGACGAGGCGCGTCCCCCACCCGCCGAAGTGCGCGTAGTGCACCCCGTAGACGAAGCGCACGAGCTCGGCGCTGGCACCTCGGGTGCGCGGCGCGTTCACGTCGATCACCTCGCCGTCCACCTCGCGCAAGCGCACGGCGCCGAAGGTGGTGGGGGCCTGCCCCACCAGCCCACGCACGTCCACCAAGGCGTGCTCGTGCCCGTGCCGGTAGAGCACCACCGTGTCGATCGCGAGGTCTGGCGCGGCGGCTTGCGCGCGCGCCACCAGCGCCTCGAGGGGCAGCACCGCCACGCGTTCGCCGGCGTCGTCGATCACGGGGGGCGCCAAGCCGAAGGCGGCCTCCGACGCGCGAGCCCGGTCGCCCCCGAACACGGGCCCCAAGAACGCGCCCAGCAACACCGGCCCCAGCACCATGAACGCCCCCGTGAACGCGTAGAGCAGCTGAAACGGCAGCCCCATCACGCCCAGCACCTTGTGCATGTCGGACCACAGCACTCGCCGCGTCTTGTGCGCGCGGAACTGGTGGAAGGCGCGCGCCAGGTGCTGCAGATGGATCAGCAGCCCCGTGATCAACGTGACCAGCATCACGAAGGCGATGAAGCCCGCGAACCAGTAGAGGGGACGCCCCGTCAGGTCGTGCCACAGGAAGTGCAGCTGGTAGGTGAAGTGCGCCAAGTGCTCGCGCGCAGCGGTGGCGCCAGGCTCGTCTGCGTGGAGGAAGAGCAGCTCGCTCTCCTCGCCCGGCGGCGCGGCGTAGAACGAGGCGAGCCCATGACCTTCCCCTCGGGGCAGGTAGACCCGGGCGGTGTCCGGCAGGTCCTGCACGCTCGCGAGCCAGCGGTCCGCCGCACCGAGGGCGTCGCCGCGGGACACGGACACCTGATTCAAAGGTTCCTCCCACAGCTCGAGCGGTTCGTGGAAGAGCGTCATGCCCCCCGTGAGAAGCATCATGTACAGCACCAGACTGACCAGCACCCCCGCCCAGGCGTGGACGTCCCAGTAACGCACGAACGTGTCCCTGCCGAGCTTCACGGGGTGGTCCGAGGGCGCGCGAGGAAGTCGATACGGGGCATGCCCCGCTTCCTGACTTAATTGAAAACGATAGTCAATTTCATTTTCAACGAAAATCTGCCCCGACGGCTCGTCACACCCGTCCCCCGCCTCGGGTCTGCACGTGCGTAGACCCCTGATCCAAAAGACGATACAACCCCCGTCCATGGAGCCGACCGAGTCCCCCCCGAGCGCGCTACAGACCCTGCCCCGCAACCGCGAGACGAGCGCGTTCGAGCACGCCCCCAACCAGCGCGCGGCCGTCGCACCCGATAGCTGGACCCACCGCGCCCGCGCCGCGGTGCGCAACGTCGCGCGGCCTCTGTTCGTGCCCGAGCAGTGGATCCGCTGGCAGATGCGCCGCGCCAAGCTCTCGGCCGAGCTGCTCACCGTGCCCGAGGGACAGCTGCACGTGTGGGTGGGCCCCCCGGGCAAGCCCGCGCTGCTGCTGCTCCACGGCTTCGGGAGCGACGCCGCGTGGCAGTGGCACCCGCAGGTGGTCGCGCTCAGCCGGCACTTCCGTCTGTTCGTCCCGGACCTCCTGTACTTCGGCAAGAGCCTGGGCCACGGCGACGACTTCTCGCTCGAGTGCCAGGTGCGCGCGTGCCTCCAGCTGCTGGACCGCTATGGCGTCGAGCGCGCGCACGCGGTGGGCATCTCGTTCGGTGGCTTGGTGGCGTGCGAGATGGCGTCCAGCCACCCCGAGCGGGTGGAGCGCGTGGTGCTCTCCAACAGCTCCGGCCCGGAGTACCTGCACGTGGATCACCAGGCCACGCTCGAGCACTTCGGCGTGAGCGACATGAACCAGCTGCTGCTGCCCGAGCGGCCCGAGGACATCCGCCGCCTGCTGGCGGTGGCGTGGCACAAGCCGCCCCCCGTGCCGGGCTTCGCGCTGGAGGAGGCCTACCAGAGCATGTTCACCACGCACCGCGAGGCGCAGGCCGAGACCATGCGGCAGCTGGTGGGGCGCATCGAGTCGCCCGAGTGGGAGGGGCGCGTCATCGACAAAGACACCCTGCTGCTCTGGGGTGAGCACGACCGGGTGTTCACCGTCCCCGTGGCCAAGCGGCTGCGGGCCCGTGTGGGGTCGCGCGCGCGCCTGCACGTCATCGCCAACGCGGCGCACTCCCCCAACCAGGAGCGCGGCGCCGAGTACAACCGCGTGCTGCTGCGCTTCCTGCGAGGTCAGCCCATGCTGGCGGAGCGCCGCCGTTTCCGGATCCGACGCGCACGCACAGCGCGCGTGGCCGCCTGACCGACGAGGACTCCCATGCAGCGACTCTCAGGCCAACGCGCCCTCGTGACCGGCGCCAGCAGCGGCATCGGCACGGAGATCGCCCGCAAGCTCGCCGCCGAGGGGGCCCACCTCGTGCTGACGGCGCGCCGCCTCGAGCGTCTCACCGCGCTGGCCGACGAGCTGCGCGCGAAGCACGGCGTCACGGTCGAGACCCTGGTCAGCGACCTCGAGGACCCCGCGGCCCCGCAGCAGCTGTACGACGCGACCGAGGGCGCGGACAAGCCCGTGGACGTGCTGATCAACTGCGCGGGCTTCGGCGCCTACGACGACTTCATCGCCATCCCCTGGGAGCGCCACGCGCGCATGCTGCAGGTGAACATCGTGGCGCTGACGCAGCTCTCGCACCTCTTCGCAAGGGCGATGGTCGGGCGTGGCCGTGGCCGCATCATGAATGTGGCGTCGACGGGCGCCTACGCGCCTTGCCCCAACTTCGCCAGCTACGCGGCCAGCAAGGCCTACGTGCGCAACATGACCGAGGCGCTCGACTACGAGCTGCGCAAGACCGGCGTGCGCGCCATCGCGGTGAGCCCTGGTGGCACGCGCACCGAGTTCCTGGAGCTCGGCGGACAGGTGCTGAAGAAGTCTGGCGAGTTCGCGATGATGACCGCCGAGGCTTGCGCGAGCATCGCGGTGGACAAGATGCTCCGCGGCCGGCGCACGGTGGTGACCGGCTTCATGAACGCGCTCAGCGTGTGGCTGCTGCGCTTCGTGCCCCGCGCGTGGCTCCCGCGCGTGATCGAGCTGAGCATGAGCAGCGCGGTGGAGAAGGCGCCCTCGAGCCCCGACCGCTAGCGTCGTTCCAGCGTTCCGTTGTCATTGGATTCGCAGAAGTGCTAGTTTCTGAGACATGTCTCATGCGCGCTTGCCTATCCCCGCCTTCTCGTTCGTTCTCTTGATGACCGCCATCGGGGCCACGTCCCCCGGGTGCAGTTGCAGCGATCCGGCCCCCTCGCGCGCCATCTGCAGCTCCCTCGGGCTGCCTGGCTGCGGCAACGCCTGTGGTGCGGGGAGCCCGTGCCCGAGCGGGCTCTACTGCGACAGCGAGGGCGTGTGCGAGGCCGACTGCACCCCGACGGGTGACCAGTGCCGCGCCAACGAGATGTGCGCCGCGGACGGCCAGTGCGTGCCACGCGACTCCTCCGACGCCGGGCGCGACGCTGGCGGTGACCAGGGGCCGCAGCCCGACAACGGCCCGGAGCCGGACAACGGCAACGGCTGCGTCGACGAGACCGTCATGGCCGACCGCATCGTCCCCAATGTCGTCGTCCTGGTGGACCAGAGCGGCAGCATGAACGCGAACTTCGGCAGCAACCCCTGTAGCGGCATGGGCCAGCCCGCGGGCTGCGCCGTGAGCTGCACGACGAACGTCGACTGCCCAGCCGGCTTCACGTGTACCGAGGGCGACTGCGAAGGTGTGCCCAATCGCTGGGACGCCGTGCGTGACGCGCTGCTCGGCGCTCGCACCACGAACCTACCGGGTGGCCGCGACGCCGCGACGGGCCTGTTCCCCGCGCTGGGCGACCGCATCAACTTCATCCTCTCGCTCTACACCGCGCGAGCCGCAGGCGGCAGCGGCGACCCCATCCCGCTCTGCACCGATGGGATCTGCAACACCACCGGCGAGGCGCCGGGCGACCCCAACGCGACCTGCCCGCAGATCGTGAACATCCCGATCTCGGGTGGCTTGGGCGCGCTCGTCACGGCGTACGAGGGGCAGACGTGGGCCGACGAGACGCCGACCGGCGAGAGCATCGACCACGTCGTCCAGAGCATCGTGCCGACGCTCCCCGACCAGGACACGTTCATCATCCTGGCCACCGACGGCGAGCCGGACACCTGCGCGCAGCCCAACCCACAGAACGGCCAGGAGGCGTCGCTGCAGGCGGTGGAGGCCGCGTTCACGGCGGGCATCCCGACCTTCGTGATCGGCGTGAGCATCAACTCGTCGCACTTCCAACAGCTGGCAAACGTCGGTCAGGGTCTCGCTCGCAACGAGCCCGCCGGGACGCAGGCGCAGTTCTTCTCGGCCAACGACACCACCGCGCTGAACGCGGCGCTCACACAGATCCTGCGCGACCGCATCTCTTGCGACGTGACCCTGAACGGGCAGGTTCCCTCCGAGGACGCCGACACCGGGACCGTCATCCTGATGACCCCGGGGGGCAACGTGACGCTGCAGTTCGAAGACGACAACGGCTGGCAGCTGCTCGACGCGTCGACCATCCGGATCAACGGCACGGCGTGCGACACGTGGAAGGACGGGGAGTCCAACCTCGACATCCAGTTCCCCTGCGGAACCATCATCTTCGGTTGACGCCCGGCTTGCGCGCGCCTCGCTCGCCTGACACCCCCCGGGCATGGCGCGTCGCGCAACCGTGTACCTGACCCTCGCCGTGCTGGCGGCCCTGTCTTTCGGGCTGTCCCTGCGCGTCGGAGCCGGTGACCTGGGCGACGCGGCGCTGCGCGACGTGTTCCTCTCGCTGCGCGGTGCTCGCGCGCTCGCGTGTCTGCTCGCGGGCGCCGCGCTCGGCGTGGCTGGCGTGCTGGTGCAGGGGCTCTTCCGCAACCCGCTCGCCAGCCCGGACATCCTCGGCACCACAGCCGGCGCGAACCTCGGCGGGCGCATCGCCATCCTGGCCTTCCAGCCGCTGCTGATGGCCACCGAGGGCGCGCTGTCCCCCGACGTGCTGTTGCCGCTGGGCTGCCTGGTGGGCGCCGCCGCTTCGCTTTCGCTGCTGGTGCTGTTCGTGCGGGAAGAGTCGGACTCCGTGGTGCTGCTCCTGGTCGGCTTCATCCTGGGCTCGCTCTTCCTCAGCATCGCGGGCTTCGTCACGAGCATCGCGCAGGAGTCCTGGGAGGTCGGACGCGCCGTGGTGGCGTTCGCGCTCGGCAGCGTGTCGGGGACGTCGCTGCGCGTCATCGGCATGTGCACACCGCTGGTCCTGACGGGCGCGCTCGCGGCCTTCGCGTGGGGCCGCACGCTCGACGTGCTGCTGTCGGGAGAAGAAGAGGCGCAGACGTTGGGTGTGGACGTCCGCGCCACCCGGACGTGGGTGGTGATCTGGGTCTCGGTGCTGACCGCCGCCGCCGTCACGCTCGCCGGAAGCATCGCGTTCGTGGGCCTGATCGTGCCGCACGTGCTGCGCCCCATCGTGGGCAGCACGCACCGCAGCCTGGTGCCCGCCGCGGCGCTCCTGGGCGGTGCCTTCTCGGTCCTGTGCGACGTGGCCGCGCGCTCCTTCCCGACGAAGGCCGAGGTGCCGCTCGGGGTGGTGACCGGGCTCCTCGGCGCGCCGGTGTTCTTGTGGCTGCTGCTGAAGCAGCGTCGCGCGGAGCGTGACGTATGAGCGCCCATGGAGACGCGACGGCGGGCGAGGCGCCGGCTGTCGAGGCTGGCACCCCGACGCACCCGGAGCGTGTCGCGCCCGAGGCGACCGCCGCGGTCGTGGCGGTCGGTGTGTCGCTACGGCTCGGCGCGCGCCAAATCCTGAGTGACGTGAGCTTCCGCGCGCACGAGGGCGAGGTGCTGTGCATCGCCGGCCGCAACGGCGCGGGCAAGACCACGCTGCTGCGCGCCATCGCGGGCCTCGGGCCCTACACGGGTGAGCTCTCCGTGCGCGGCGTCCCGGCCAGCGCGCCGCCGCACCTGCGCGCTTCGCAGGTGGCCTACGTGCCGCAGCGCTCTGGCCTGAACGCCGCGCTCCCCGTGGCGCGCGTGGTCGAGCAGGGGCGCCACGTGTTCCGCGACGCCCTCGGGCGGCTGGGCCCACGCGACCGGGAGAAGATCGACGCGGCCCTCGCCCAAGCGGGGGCCAGCGCGCTGCGCGACCGGCCCTTCACGGCGCTCAGCTATGGCGAGCAGCGCCGCGTGCTCGTGGCGCGCGCCCTCGCGACGGGCGCTCGGGTGCTGCTGCTGGACGAGCCCACCGCCGCGCTCGATCTGGAGCAGAGCCTACGCCTGTTGCAGCTGCTGCAGAACCTCTCTGGCCAGGGCTATGCGGTCATCGTGGTGCTACACGCGCTGGACGACGCCATGCGCCACACGGATCGCACTCTGCTGCTGCACGAGGGGCGCATCGATCAGATCGGCCTCTCCTCCGAGGTGCTGTCGCCCGCCACGATCCGACGCGTCTACCACGTCGAGACCGAAGTGGGCGCCGGTCCACGCTTCTCGCTCCCCGCGGACACGGCGGGCTCCGCCAGCACTGCCAGCACCGGTGGCGCCTCGGGAGGCACGGCATGAGCCGCGCGCGCATCACGCTGCTGAACCTGCTGACCGTCGTCGCCGCGTTGCTCGCGTGTATCGGCATCGCGCTCACGGAGCGGGCTCCCGCGCGCGCGGCCCTCACCCACCAGACGGATGCCCACGAGGTCACGGACGCGGACGGCACGGTGGTACCGGTGCGGAGCTACCAGCGCATCGGGTCGTTCTCTCCCATCGCCGACGTGGTGCTGCTGGAGACGGTAGCGCCCACGCGCATCATCGGGCTGGCCGGGACGATGCGCGACGGTCTCGGGTCGCACCGCTTCGAGGGCATCCGCAGCATCGACGGCGCACGGGTGGAAGAGGTCCTGGCGCTGAACCCCGACCTGATCATCGTCAGCGGCATGTCCGACGCGGGCCACGTGCGGCAGCTGCGCGACGCGGGTGTGCAGGTGTTCCGGTTGGGCGAGATGCGTGGACTGTCCACCTTCGCGCGCGATGCGCGCCTGGTCTCCGCGCTGGTGGACGCGAGCGGTGCGGGCGCGCAGCTCGCCACGTCCCTCGAGCGACGCATGCGGATGGTCGCGGCCGACATCCCTCTCTCGCGGCGTCCTCGCGCGTTGTACCTGGGCGTCATGGGGCGCGGCCTGTACGGGGGCGCGCAGCACACCAGCTACCACGACGTGCTGATCGCTGCGGGGCTGCGCGACGCGCTCGACCACATGGACGGTTGGCCGGAGCTGACCCCCGAGCAGGTGCTGGCCATGGACCCGGACGTGGTCGTGCTGCACCAGGGCACTAGGGGGCTGCTGTGTCAGCGGGATGGGTTCGCGACGATGCGCGCCTGCCGCGGACTCGCGGGCACGCAGGTGGTGGAGCTGCCGAGCGGCATCTTGAACGATCCCGGGCTCGGCATGCTGCCGTGCGCCGAGCAGCTGCGGACCGCGGTGCATGGCGCGCCACCCCGCATTCCCCAGAGCCCCACGGAGCCCTCGGATCGCGACTGACCAGCCCAGGAAGTCGACGCCACCCCGCCCGAGCTGCCTGAACCCGACGACGAGCGGACGCCGTTCGACCCACTGGCGTTCGCCGAGCTCGGATGCCGCTTGACAGCACCCAGCGTGCCGAGGGGCATCGAGGCCGCAGGGCGCGCCTGCGTGGACCGCATCGCCCAGCGCTTCTACGACGTCATGGAGGAGCGCGAGCCTGCCCTCACCCTGCTGCACGCGCGCGACGCTGCGGGCAAGGTCGACCGCGGTAGTCGCGAGCGGTTCTCGCTCTTCTTGCTGGGTTGGCTGGGCGGGCCTGGCGAGTACATGGCGCGTCACGGGCACCCGCGGCTGCGCATGCGCCACGGGCGCGTGCCGGTGGACATCGCCATGCGCGACGCGTGGCTGCGCTGCATGGACGCAGCGCTGACGGAGTGCGGCGTGGAGGGCGAGCTGCGCACGTTCTTGGACGAGCGCTTCGCGCACGTGGCGAACTTCCTCCGCAACACCGAGGGTTGAGCCTAGCTGCCCACGAACAGCGGCGGCGCATCGCAGGGGACCGCCCTCGAGCCGCACCGCGCGACCCTCCGCGGCGACGAAGCCGCGGGTGACGCGCTCAGGTGCGCTGGCGCTCGTTGACGTAGCGCCAGCCGCTCTGCCGCATGACCAAGCGGTGCCGCGGCCCGGGTGCGTCGAGGGCGCCCACCTCGTAGCCTGCGTCACCCGGGTAGAGCGAGACGGCACCGTCGTCGACGCGGTGAACGCGCGGGAAGATCGCGGGCGGTTCGCGCCGCTCGGCCGCGGCCAGGGCCTCGTGCACGGACGCGAACGCGCAGAGCTCGACCAGCGTCACGAACGTGGGCGGGGGCAGGCCGAGCGCGCCGCTGGCCTGCTGCGCGAGCGCTTCGGCGGGGCGCATGAAGCGGCAGGTCTGCATCTCGACGCCGTCCACTCGCAGAGCCTGGTCGGCGAAGGGGGCGAGGAAGAACCAGGTGGCGAAGCGCTTCTTCCACCGCACGGGCGTGGTCCAGTGCGACCACGCGCGTAGCGACGTGGCCGTGACGTGGGCGCCGACCTCCTCGGCGCACTCACGCACCGCGGCACGGCGCGCGGCGTCGAGCGAGCCGGGGGGCGCACCGTCGAGGCAGTCCTCCGGGTCCACGCGCCCCCCCGGGAACACCCACTCGCCGCCGTGGAAGGTGAGCTCGGCGCCACGGTGACCCAGCAACACCTCGAGGCCTCCCGTGGGGTCAGGCGCGTCGCGCAGGAGCACGACGGTGGCCGAAGGATGGGCCGGGACGGGCTCGGGCGCGTCCGGGTCACGTGCGTCGGTCACGGGGTGCCTCCACCGGGCGGGCGCTTCTTGTGCTTGGCGTGGCCCTTCCGCGCGCTGCGCGACTTGCTCGCGCTCGGCGCGTTGGGCGCGCGCCGCGTGTAGAGGGGGCCGTCGACCGACCCTGGTCCCAACCCCGAGCGCGTGCCGGGTGTCTTGCTCAAGACGTACAGGCTGCTGCGCGCGCCGATGCTCTCGGCGCCCTCGTACGTGTGGAAGTCGGGCAGCACGGCGTCGATGACCAGGCCCGCCTCGGCGATGATGCGCTGCTTGGAGAGCGCGCGCTCCGGGGCGCGGCGGCTCGCGCCAAAGCACACGTAGAGACGCGCGTCCGGCCGCGTGAGCTCGATGGCGCGCCCGAGGAACAGCGCGAAGCCCTCGTCCGCGTAGGGGGGGTCGGTGAACACGGCGCCGAAGCGGCCTCGGAGCACAGCCGGGAGGGGCTCGCGCGCGTCGGCGAGCGTGGCGTCGAGGCCGTAGCCTTCCCGCGCGGCGCGCTCGGTCAGGAAGCGCAGCAGGGCCTCGTCCACGTCGAGCACGTGCGCGCCACGTGACGCCCCCAGCAGACCGAGCGCGAGGCTGGTGAGGTCGTCGTCCCCCAGCAACGCGAGCCCCCGCTGCACCTCGCCCGCTTCGATGAGGTAGCGCGCGCGAGCGAGCACGGACGGCGCCGTGGCCCACACCTGGTCGAGCTCCGGCCGAAGGGGCGCGCGGCCTTCGGCGAGCGTCTGAAACGCCGTCACGAGCGCGGCCTCGTCCGAGTCGCCGGGGCGAGTGCCCTCTGCGGGGTGCCTGGCCGCGAACTCGGTCGCGAGCGCGGCCAGCCCCACGTCGGTGGCGCGCACTCCGTCGGGGTCCTCGTCGAACCACTTCGGGTAGCGCGTGAGGAGCTCGCGCAGCACCGACTCGGCCTCCCCCGCCACGCGCGCGAGCGCCGGACGGCGACGCCGCTGCCGGTCCGCGAGCGCGCGCAGCACGCGAAACGCTCCTTCGTGCATGGGCCGCCTATCCCTGCTGCTGGGTGAAGAGGTACACGTAGTAGCCCGCGAACGTGAGCAGCAGGACCACGCCGTGCGCGCGCGTCAGGTTGCGGTCGTTGCGGAAGCCGCGCGCGAGGAGCAGCAGCAGCACGGTCACGCCGATCATCATCGGGTAGTCGGCCGTCAGCACGGACGCGTCGATGGCCCCGGGTGCGATGACCCCAGGCAGCGCCAGCACACCCAGCAGGTTGAACATGTTGCTGCCGATCACGTTGCCGATGGCGATGTCGTCCTCGCCGCGCCGCGAGGCCGCCACGGAGGCAGCCATCTCCGGCAGGCTGGTGCCCACCGCGACGACGGTCAGGCCGATCAAGCGGTCGGGCACGGCGAAGAACTGCGCCACCCCGGTCGCCCCCCACACCAGCCGGTCGCTCGCGGCGAGCAGGATGGCGAGCCCGAAGACCACCCAGAAGAGGGCGATGCCCGTGCTCATGTCGGTCGGGATCTCGTCGGCCATCTCGGCCCCCAGCGCGTCGTCGCTGCCCGCGCCGCCCTCGACGATGCCCTCGCGCACCACCCAGCTGATCATGCCCACCAGCGCGAGCAACAACACCACGCCGTCCGTGCGGCCGAGCACGCCGTCCCACAGCAGCGCGAGCGTCGCCGCAGACACCAAGATGAGGACTGGCAGCTCGCGGCGGATGACCTTGCTGTGCACCTCGAGCGGGCTGATGAGCGCTGCGGCCCCCAGCACCAGCGCGACGTTGGTGATGTTCGAGCCGATCGCGTTCCCCACGGACAGGCCGGACGCGCCGCGGGACGCCGCCACTGCGGAGACCAGCATCTCGGGCGCCGACGTACCGAAGCCGACGATGGTGAGGCCGATCAGCAGCGGTGACACGCCCATGTTGTTGGCGAGCGCCGCGGCGCCCAGCACGAAGCGGTCCGCGCCCCAGACCAGGAAGGCGATCCCGCCGGCGATGGCGAGGGCTTCGAGAACGAGCGGTGGAAGAGTCACGACAATGTGAACCTGAGCCAGAGGTAGAAGAAGGCGAACGCCAGCTGCGCGACGATGGCGACCCAGGAGAAGATGGTCAGCCAGCGCCGCGGTCGGTCGCGCTCGGGCACCTCCGCGCCGTGCATGGCGCGATGGTTCAGCCAGCTGAGCACGGGCGCCGTGAGGAAGGACGCCGTCGTTGCCAAGGTGACCATGGCGGGCATGCGCTCGGCGAAACTGCCCAGGAGGGTGAGGGAGCCCACGCCGAGCACCACCAGAGCGCCCCAGTAGGCCTTGTCGGCGCGGCGCTCCTCTTGCGCCGTTGCGTCCAGTTCGGAGCGCTGGAAGCGCTGGTAGAGCGCGGAGAGCGCGCGCGGGAATCCGTCCACGACCGTGAGCGTGGTCGAGAGCATCACCATGAACGCGCACAGGGCGAGCAGCGGGCGGCTCCAGTCGCCAAGCGTCTCCCCGTACAGGTTGACCAGCTGCGCTGCGAAGCCATGGGGTGACGCCTCGAACGTCTGCCCCTGCATGACCGCCGCGCCGAGCGTGAGGAAGCACAGCGCGAGGAAGGTGGTTCCGCCGTAGCCTACGTGAAAGTCCAAGAGGGCGATGGCACGCGGGGGCGCGGGCTCGCCGTTCTCGCGGGCCGCCTTGGCGCGCTCGAGGGTCCACAGGCTCTGCCACACGGCCACGTCCACGGCCGAGGGCATCCAGCCGATGAGCGCCGCGAGGAACAACCACGTCCCCGGCCGCTCGAGCATGGCCGCGCTCGGGTAGAGCTGGACGCTGTCGAAGTCCACGTGACGCAGCGACAGCGCCGTGGCCGCCAAGGTGGTGACCGTGAGCGTGGCCACGACCACCTTGCCCACCCGCTCGAGCCAGCGATAGCGGCCGAAGCCCAACAGCGCGACGCAGGCCACCGTGAGCAGCACCGACACGAGCAGCGGCCCCTGCGACAGGGAGAATAGGTGGATGGCGAGGCCCGCGGTGACCAGCGTGACGGCCGCCTGCACCCCGAACATGGTCAGCAAGGTGACGAGGCCGTACAGCCAGAGGGCCCACATGCCTTGTCGGCGGTAGCCCTCGAGCAGGGAGGTGCCCGTGGCCGCGGCGTACTCCGGGCCGAAGCGAAACGCGGGGTACTTGAGGACGTTCGCCCCCAGCGCCGCGCCCGCGAACGCGAAGCCGTACTCGGCGCCAGCGCGCGTGGACTGCACGAGGTGCGACACGCCCACGGCGGCCCCTGCGAACAGGATGCCGGGGCCGAGGGCGCGGAAGAACGTGCGCATGGTGAGCGCGGGGGCGGCGTCGTCGAGGGGCGCGGTCATGAGGAGAGCGGGGCGGAGCCGGGCGAGTCTAGCAGGCTCCGGCGCAATGCTGGTGGACACGCGCACGCCCGCTGGTGGCCAGCGCTCGGGGCGGCGACCCCGGTGTATCGCACCGGGCATACCCGCGCCATCTTCCGTCGGGCAGACCGTGTGAAGCGTCAGCGTCCCAGCGTCTCGCGCAGCGCAGCCTCGAGCTTTTCGTGCCGAAACGCGAAGCCCGCGTCGCGCAGCGCCTTGGGGACCACCCGCTGTCCCTGGAGCAGGAGCTCGTCGGCCATCTCACCGCCGAGCCCCACGCGCGCCATGAAGCCGGGCAGCGGGATGACCGTGGGGCGGCCGAGCACGCTGCCGAGTGTCTTCGTGAACGCCGCGTTGTCCACCAGCTCGGGGCCGACGATGTTGAACACACCGCCCGCGTCTTCCGCCGCGACGAGGAAGCGCAGCGCGCCCACGACGTCCGGGAGGGACACCCACGGGAAGCCCTGGGTGCCCGAGCCGACCACGCCGCCCAGGCCGAGCTTGAACGGGGGGAGCATCTAGCGCAGCGCCCCACCTCGGCGCTCAGCACGATGCCCAGCGTGCGCGACCACCACGCGCACGCCGCTTCAGGCAGGCGCGAGGCTGACCCCACGCTTCGCAGACATCCGCGAGAAGCCCTCCCCGCGAGGCGCGCCTCGTCCACCGTGCGCGCTCCCGTGGTCACCATAGAAGCCGACGGCGACGCGGAGAGTAGCGTCTTGGGCGCGCTCGACATGCCTCTGCGAGGGTGCGCGCCAGCAGCGAGGTCCCGCTCACGCGGCTGTCGAGGACGTCGCGCTTCACGGCGGCGGTCCAGCGCCGGTCGCCGATGTTGGACCCGGCCAGGTGCACGATGGCGTCCGCGTCGGGCCAGCGCTGCGGATCCAGCACGCCTCGCGGGCGACCAGTAGCGCGCCGTCCTCGGCCACCTGTTGCCTGTTGCGCACGAGCCGCACCACGCGTGCCCCGTCATCCGCCAGCGACTGGACATGCAAGGCCTGCCCCACCAGGCCTGGAGGCACCGGTCACCACCACCCGTCGAGGGTCCCTTCGAAGTGCTCATATGTCGGCAGCTTCGCCACATCGCCGCCGTTTCACATCTGGCGCGCGCGCCCTGCGCTTCGGGTGGTGGCCCCGACGTCCCGGGTGTATGGTCCCGGCCAGATGAACATCCTCGTCCTCACGGGCGGACTCGAGGAAGACCCCTTCACCGCAGCGCTCGCCAAGGCTCTGCGGGCCCTCGACCACCGCGTCACCACGCTCTCTCCCCTCTACCGCAGCATCGACCCCGGGCAGCGCGCGCTGGCGCGCCGCCTGGTGAAGCTGAACGTCGAAGTCGAGGGCACGCCCTACGCCTGTGAGCTGTACACGGGGCGCAACGTCCACGGCGTGGAGCAGGTCTTCATCGGGCACCCCGAGCTGTTCGCGACGGCCAACGATCTCGATGACGGCGACGCGGCTACCGTGCAGCGGCGCCTGCGCGTGTTCTCGCTGGCGGCAGCCGCGTTCGTGCGTGACGACATCACGGTGGGCGCGGAGATCATCCACGGTCTGGGAGAGGCCGGCACCGCCGTGCTGCGCGAGCTGGCCGAGGCCGACCACCCCACGCCGCGCGTGCTCAGCGCCGACGCTGACGCGCTGACGCGCTCGCTCGACATCGCGACCACGCTCATCGCCGCGACCACCTCCGAGGCCGACCGCGTGCTGGAGGCGCTCGCCGCGCGCCACGCCGACGACCGCGCCGGGAAGTTCGTGCGTGTGGTGGGCTCGGGCGTGGACACCAGCCTGTGGAACCCGCTGACGGACTCGCACCTGGCGTCGCGTTTCGACCCCATCGACCGCAGCGGCAAGGCCCGCAGCAAGGCGGCGCTGCAGCGGGAGCTCGCGTTGCCCGTGCGCCCCGAGGTGCCCCTGCTGGGGGTGGTCGTGCGCGCGCAGGACAGCCGGTACCTGTCGGCGTTCGTGAACGCTACGGCGGAGCTGCTGCGCAACGACGTGCAGCTGGTGGTGCAGGCAGACGCCAGCGGCGAGGCCGTGGCCGCTCTCGAAGACCTGTGGGACCGCTTTCCGGACCGTTTCCAGGTCCGCACGGGCTCGGACGGGTCGCTCACACACGCGATCATGGGCGCGTCGGACCTGCTCCTGTCGCTCTCGGACGATGGGGCGTTCGCCCGCGAGGCCCAACGCTACGGGACGCTGCCCATCCTCTCTCGCCAGGCCCCCCTCGCGGACGTCCTGGTGGACTGCGATGCGACGCTCAGCAGCGGCAACGCGTTCCTGTCGGACTCGCTCGACGCGAAGGACGTGCTGGCGGCCACGCAGCGGGCCGTGGGCGCCTACCTGCAGCGCGAAGGCTACAAGGCGCTGGTGCGCCGCGTGATGGAGCTGGACAACAGCTGGACGCGCGCGGCGCACGGCTTCGTGCGCGCCTACAAGAGCGCGTTGCCGGCCGTCGAGGGCGAGGCCGCGTAGCGCGAAATAGGACAGACGGCGGACAGGACGAGAGGCTCAGGACTGCCCGAGCACCTGGAGCGCGCGCCCCAGCTTGTTCCCGGGCCGCACCAGCGCGCGCGGGGGGCGGTCGAGCGGGAGGGCGTCGAACGCGTCCTTCCAGTCGCGGAACGCCCCGCCGTTGTGCACGGCGTCGAGCACGGCGCGGCCCTCGGCCTGACCTCCCTGCGCGAGGACGTACTCCACCCACGCCCAGCGCGCGCTGGTCCCGCGTACGTCGACCTTGCCGCGCACACCCTTCCGCAGGCGGTCGAGGCGCTTGTCCACCAGCTTGATGCCGGCGAACCCCGCGCCGTCGAGCGGCGTGTTGCGCTTGGCCACGAAGGGGGCGATGCCGAGCGAGACAGGCACCAGCTGACTCAGCCGCACGCTGAAGTCGATCAGCTCATCCACGTCGGCGTCCTCTTCCCCGGGGAGGCCGAGCATCATGTAGAGCTTCAAGCGCTTGAAGCCATGCGCGCGGGCGAGCTCGGCAGCGTGGACGAGCACGCTCTCCGGTGCGCGCCGCTGGATGCGGTCGCGCATGCGCTGGCTGGCTCCGTCGCTGGCCGTGGTAAGCACCGTCTGGCCTCCGCGGCGGAGGGCCGCACACAAGCGGTCGTTGAGGCGGTCGGCGCGCAGAGACGAGAGCCCGACCTCACGCCCACCTTCGGCCAACGCCTCCACCAGCTCGGCGATGCGCGGGTGGTCGGTGGTGGCGGCGCCTACCAGTCCAACGCGGCGGGCCACGGTCGGCACCAGCGACAGCACCTTGTCGATGTCGAAGGTGCGCATGCCGTCGTTGGTCGACCGCCGCATCACGCAGTATTCGCAGCCGCGGTGACAGCCGCGCTCTGGCTCCACCAGGAACATCTCGCGCAGCTCGGTGTGGGGCGTGAGGATCTGCGAGTAGGCGGGTAGGCACGCGTCGTCGGCCTTCTCGACCGGGGGCATGTGGTCCCCATGCAGCATGGGCACGTAGGCGGACGGAATGCGATCGGCCAGCTCGCGTAGGACACGCTGTCGGTCGCCTCCGCTGAACAAGACGTCGAGCGCTCGGTGCAGCGTCTCGTCGGCCTCGCCCATGAGGATGACGTCCACGAACGGCGCGAGCGGGAGCGGATTGCTGAACGTGAGCGGACCGCCAGCCAACACGATGGGATGGCGCGCGTCCCGGTCCGCTGCGAGCGGCGGGAGGCCCGCCAGCTCCAGGCACTCCACCACCCCGGCCAGCTCCAGCTCGTACGCGACCGAGAGCGCGAGCACCGCGTAGCTGCTGACGGGTCGCAGCGCTTCATAGGTGAGCAACGGGGTCCGCGTGCGACGGGCCTCGGCCACGTCGTCCGGAAGGAACGCGCGATGCGCGGCGCGCCCAGGGCGTTCGTTCACGGCGCGGTACAGCGTCTGGAACCCCAGCGAGGACATGCCTGTGTGGTAGGGGCTCGGATAGACGAACGCGACGCTCTCGGGAGCGTCCACGACCAGCGTGCCCAGCTCGTCACGCAAGCGCGCGCGGATCGCCTCGACGTCCGCGCCGGCGCTCAACGGATCCCCTGGAACATCCGGCCCCAGCGGCGGTCGCGACCAGGGTCGTTGGACCAGTAGATGAACAGCGCATGACCCTTCACTCGGTTGAGCGGGATGAGGCCGATGCGGCGGCTGTCGTTGGACTGGTCGCGGTGGTCGCCCAGGACGACGATGTGGCCGTCGGGGACGGTCACGGGTGCCCAGTTGGCGAGGTCGCGGCTGATGAAGCCCATGTTGGCGTGGCTGGTGTGCCACGAGCGGTCGCCGACCCGCTCCTCGTAGACCCGACACTCCGGGTCGGCCACCTTCTGGGACTCTTCGTCGCACGGTCCGACGAGCGTGGTCGGGACGGCCTCCCCATTGCGGAAGACCTGTCCGTCCACCATGGACACGGTGTCCCCTGCCACGCCGATCACGCGCTTGACGATGTCTTCTTCGTCGGCCGGGCTCTTGACGATGACGACGTCACCGACCTCGGGAGACCCCCAGGTGAAGATGGCCTCCCGAGAGAACGGCAGGAACAGGCCGTAGGGATACTTCGCGACCACGACGCGATCCCCATTGAGGAGGGAGGGCTCCATGGAGGGGCCGTCGATGGCGAACGCCTCGAAGAACACGATGCGGATGAAGAGCGCGAGCGCGATGGCGCCGACGATGGTCTTGACGTTGGCAGCCAAGCTGTCGTCGTCGGGAGCCGGAGCCCGACGTTTGGAAGGCGGGGCGTCGTCTTGGCTCATCCGTGTACCGTAGGACCTAGAGGGAGGTGGGTGGCGATGGCGGCCTCACGCTGCGCGAGCCGCTGCATGCGACGACGCGCATCTGCGCCGTAGCGCGCCTCGGCGAGACCGCTGAAGAGGCGGTAGTGACGTGCCTCGCTGACCATCAGGGAGGAGTAGAACGCGGCCAGGTCGCGGTCCGGCAAGTGCTCGGAGAGCAGCTTGAAGCGCTCGCAGCTGCGCGCCTCGATGAACGCGCAGACCAGCAGCCGATCGAGCAGGGCGGGGGCCTCCCGGTGGTCTTCGCGGGCCGCATCGCGCAGGGCGCGGACGTACTTGTCCGACGCGGGCATGGCCATCGGCTCGTCGAGGGCGGCGATGCGCTGATGCACGAGGTTGAAGTGCTGTGTCTCTTCCTTGGCCAGCGCGACCAGCGGCTCGACGAGCTCCGGGGCCTCGCCCGCATAGCGCCCCACCAGGCTGAGCGCGCTCTGCGCAGCCTTGAGCTCGCAGTGCGCGTGGTCGGACAGCAGGCGGGGCAGGTCAGCGTAAGCGTGCTCCACCCAGTGCGACGGGGTCGGTTCCAGTAGGTTCAACATCGGGCGGGCCGCAGCGATGAAGCGTAGTAATGTGGTCGCTCGGCCACGTCAAGGCTGGCGCCCCGTCGCGCGCCCTGCCAGAACCCGGAATCTACGATGAATCTGCTGTGTATCGACACGACCGGGCCGGCGCTGGTGCTGGCCCTGACCACGCCTGGGGGCGACGTCCACGGTCACGTGCTCGAGACGGCGGGCAAGCACGCGGAGGTGTTGTTGCCCGGTGTGGCTGCGTTGCTCGCCGCGCACGGGCTCACCGCGCGCAGCGTGGACGCCATCGGGGTGACGCTCGGTCCTGGCGGGTTCACCAGCGTGCGCGTCGGGCTGGCCACGGCGAAGGGACTGTGCGTGGCGGCTGGGCGTGCGCTGTACGGTGTGTCGTCGCTGCGCGCGCTGGCCTACGTCGCGCGTCCCACGGACGACGCAGGACGCGCACACATGGCGGACGGAGCGTCCTCCGCGGGTGGGGCGGTGTCCGTGGCCGTCGTCAGCCCGGCGTACCGAGGCGAGGTGTACGCCGCGCTGTACTCGTTCGAGGAGCCGAGTGCGTCGTCTCGGCCGTCGCGAGGAGGCGGGGTGATTGAGCGGGTCGCGCCGTTTCACGCAGGCCCCGCCGACGCGCTCGACACGCTCACGCGGGCCGCGGAGGGGGAGCGTCCCGGGGCGCGCATCGTGGTGGGGATGACGCACCTCGAGCGCTTGGGAGGAGACGCCGTGTCGGAAGCAGCGCGCGCGTTGTGGACTCCCTACGCGCGCGACGCGCTGAGCCCCGCGGCCTTGGCGGCGTCGCTGCTCGAAGAGGTCCACGCCGGCCGCATCCGCGACGTCGCGACGCTCGCGCCCGAGTACCTGCGACCCCCCGACGCGGCGCTCCCGCGCGGCTGAGCAGGGGACACGTGCGCGACGCGCTCGCGCGCGGTCAATGGAAGTCGACGGGGCCGCTCGCGGGGTCTGGCGCCGGGGCCACGGGGACGTTGGCCTCGCCCGGGGGCGGGATGCGAAGCGTGACCTCCAGCGTGCGCGTCTCGCCCGCGACCGCGTCGGCCGCCGGGAGGGTCGCGGTGCCCTCGCGCCTCCGGAGCAGCGGGTGCCAGGCGTGGAGCTCCACCGGGGCCCCGGCTGGGACGTCCAGCTCGAATGCTCCGGTGGCATCGGTCACGGTCGCGACACGGTGGGCCAGGACCACCACGTCGGTCAGACCGCAGCCCGCCACCATGGTGCAGTCCACGCGGTGCACGCCCGGTCGGATGACCTCGAGCTGCCGCACGCGGTTGGGCGCGATGGCTTCGTTGATCGGATCCGTGCTGAACCGCGTGATGAAGGCGACGGGGGAGTGGTTGGTGAGCGGGATGGTGTCCCCCACCATGGCCACCATCAGCGTGGGCTGGAGACGACAGTCGCGGATCGCCAGCGGAAACGAGCTCGGCTCGGTCGGCATCTCGCGGAAGAGCGCTGGGTCGCCCGTGGCGGTCACCAGGATCCCGCCGATGCCGCGCTCGGGGCTCAACGAGAGCGGACGCGTGTCGCTCGCCCGCGCCGGTGGACACTCCGGCGGAACGCCAGGGCGGCTGGCGTCACGCCCGATGTCGGCGAGCTCGTATCCGGGCAGGTCGTCGGAGTCCGCGGCGAGCCGAACGAAGCCGCGCACCCGCACTGTGGCGGGAGCTGCGGTCGGGGCATCCCCCTCGGCGTTGGCACCTGCAGCTGGCGCCGGGTCGGGAGGCTCGCTACGCCCGCAGCCAGCGACCGCCAGGACGCCGACGGTCGCGAGCAAGACACGGTCGAGCCTCGGCCAGCCGCTCAAGGGCCCCTAGCTCACCAGCCCAGACGCGGCTGCGAGCGCGGCGTCGAGGTAATTGGAGGGGGTGAGGCCCATCTTCATGACGAAATACGCGGCCAACACCAGCGCGAAGGTGACGTAGCCCGACTTCATCGGCACGGCGACGGGCGCTCCCTCTTCGGGCGACTTCATGTACAAGAACACGAGCACCTTGAGGTAGTAGAAAGCACCCACCGCGCTGCTGAGGACGGCCAGGATGGTGAGGGGCACCATGTCCGCCTGGACGGCGGCGCTGAGCACGTACCACTTGCCGAAGAAGCCCGCCGTTGGCGGGAAGCCCATGAGCGACAGGATGCCGACGATGAACGCCGCGCCGACCGCCGGGTGACGACGACCGAGCCCCGCGAGGTCGGCGTAGGAGGTGGCCTCCTTGCCGAAGCTGCCGGACCAGATGAGCGCGCCGAGGACCAACGCGTTGCTGACCGTGTAGGCCGCCAGGTAGTAGAGCACGGCGCTCGTGGCCTGCTCGGGCTGGGTCGCGACCGCCGCGAGACCGAGGAGCAGGTAGCCCGCGTGCGCGATGGACGAGTAGGCGAGCATGCGCTTGACGCTGGTCTGTGTGACCGCCGCGAGGTTGCCGTACACCATGGTGACCGCGGAGAGGGCGGAGAGCAGCCCAGGCCAGCCGTTGATGCCGGTGCGCAGCTCGCCGCCGAAGCCCACGGCCAGGAGCCGGAGGAACACGGCGAAGGCTGCGGTCTTCACCACGACGGACATGAACGCGGTGGTGGAGGTCGGGGCGCCCTCGTAGGCATCTGGGGTCCACATGTGGAACGGGACGGCGCTGACCTTGAAGCCCAACCCGGCGACAAGCATGGCCAGACCGATGACCACCAGCACCACGGGCGCGTGGCCACCGTCGATGACCTCCCCGATGCCGTGGAAGTCCGTGTGGCCGGTGGCGCCGTAGACGAGCGCTGCGCCGAAGAGGAAGATGGCCGACGCGAACGAGCCGAGCAGGAAGTACTTCACGGCGGCTTCCGTGGCGCGAGCGCTCGTGCGGCGATAGGCGACGAGCGAGTACACGCCGAGGGACAAGGTCTCGAGCCCCACGAAGAGGGTCAGGAGGTCCACCGCGCGCGCCATGACCATGGCCCCCAGCGCGCTGAACAGCGTGAGCACGTAGTACTCGCCGCGATCCATGCCATGCTCGCGCAGATACCCGCCCGCAAGGAGGGAAGCGAGCGCCGCGCCGAGCGCGATGACGACGTCGAAGAAGAGCCCGTACTTGTCGACCGAGAGGTAGTCGGTGATGAAGCTGGGGACGTCGGTCGGAGTGGGGGCGAACAGACCAGCGGCGCTGGTGGCGGCCGCCGCGAGCAGCGCGATGGTGGTCACGAACGGCAGCTCGGCGCGGCCGCGCGCGAAGACGTCGAGCAGCATGATGGCCAAGCCGGCCGAGACGAGCATCAGCAGGGATGCCACGGGGAGCAGTTCCATCATCGTTCGACTCCCTCGGCAGCGGCGAGCGCGGCGTGCAGACCGGGGTGGTCGGCGCCGGGTTCGAGGTCAGGGCTTCTGCGGGCCATCAGGCGCGGCTCGGTGAGGTTCATCTGAGCGCGGTAGCGTGTGGTGAAGTCGGCCTGGAACGCCTCGACCGTGGGGTCCATGCGCGACAGGAAGGCGGACGGGAAGAGGCCGATCCAGAAGATGAGCACCACCAGTGGCGCGAGGGTGAGCTTCTCGCGACGGGTGAGGTCCACCAGCTTCTTGTTCACGTCCTTGGTGATGGGACCGAAGAAGATCTTGAGGACTGCGTGCAGCATGTAGACGGCCGCGAAGATGACGCCCGTGGCGGAGAAGAGGGTCATGGAGAACCAGTACTCGCCGAGCCCCACCTCGCCGCGCGAGAAGAACGCGCCGCTCATGATCATGAACTCACCGACGAAGCCGTTGGTGCCGGGTAGGCCGACCGAGCTCATGGTGACGATGACGAACAACAGCGTGTAGACCGGCATGACCTTGGCGATGCCGCCGAAGTCCTCGAAGTCGCGCGTGTGGCGACGCTCGTAGAGGAAGCCGACGAGAATGAAGAGCGCGCCCGTCGAGACGCCGTGGTTGAGCATCTGCAGGAGCGCGCCGCTGATGCCGTGGCGGGTCATGGCGAAGATGCCGAGCGCGATGAAGCCCATGTGGCTGACCGAGCTGTAGGCCACCAGCTTCTTGACGTCCTTCTGGACCCACGCGGCCCACGCGCCGTAGATGATGCCCACGACGCCGAGGAGCGCGATGGTCGGCCCGAGGTACTGGCTGCCCAGCGGGAACAGCGGCATGGCGAAGCGGAGGAAGCCGTAGGTGCCGAGCTTCAGCATGACCGCGGCCAGGATGACCGAGCCGCCGGTCGGCGCCTGCACGTGGGCGTCGGGCAACCACGTGTGGAACGGGAACATGGGGACCTTGATGGCGAACGCGAGCGCGAAGGCCGCGAAGAGCCAGCACTGCTCCGTGCGCGGCAGGGCCACGCGCGTCAGCTCGGCGAGGTCGAAGGTGTAGTGACCCGCGAGTTCCTTGTACGTGGCCACCACGTAGAGAATCGCGACGAGCATGAGCAAGCTGCCCACCATCGTGAAGAGGAAGAACTTCACAGCCGCGTACACGCGGTTGGGGCCGCCCCAGACGCCGACGATGAGGTACATCGGCACGAGCATGAGCTCCCAGAAGACGTAGAAGAGGAACACGTCCAGCGCGAAGAACGCTCCGAGCATGCCCATCTCCAGCATCAGGAACGCGACGGCGTACTCCTTGACCTTCGTGGCCACGCTGGTCCACGAGGCGAACAGGGCCACCGGCGTCAACGCGGTGGTGAGTAGCACCAACCAGAGGGAGATGCCGTCCACGCCGAGGTGGAAGTTGATGCCCACCTGCTCCACCCAGGGGCGGTTGACTTCGAACTGGAACGCAGCGGTGCTGTAGTCCCCGTCGAAGAGGCGCAGGCTGAGCAGAAACTCGACCGCCATGAACGCCACCGAGGTGGCTCGGATCCCCTGCACCCACTGGCGGGGCATGAACAGCACGGTGAATGCGCCGAGCAGAGGGAGGAAGAGGAGGAGGGTGAGGAGATGGTCGTTCATCGCGCTGGCTCCTGAAGGTTCAGGGCCGCATGGGTGGGTTCACCGAGAGTGATGGGGGCCGGGTTCTCGAGGACGATGTCGACCGAGTCCCGCGCCATGGAGCCGAACGCGTTCCGGACCAAGAGGGTCGCGCGGACCACACCGTGGACCATGAACTCGACGTGGCCCACGCGCAGGGTCTGTCCGACCAAGACGCGCGTCCCGGCCGAGCCTTCTTCGGGGTGATCCGGGCCGCCTTCCTCGGCGGCCGCGTCGTCGTCGTCGGCGGCGGCCGGCGGAGGGGTCACCACCCGCTGGCCATTGATGCTGACCTCCGCGCCGTTGGGGCGAATCTCGATGCCTTCGTCGGTCATGCGGATGAGCACCTGCTGCTCGCGCCCGGCGACGTCGTACAGCCACGGGAGGACCTCGCCCTCCGCGGCGGAGCTGTGGTCGGTCCGCCAGTCCAGCCCTGGGAAGTCCAGCACCTGCCAGTCCTCGCCCACGTCGATCTGGGTGGGCAGCTGGGGATGCTCGGTGCGCACGCCGAGGACGAAGCGACGGTACTCGGCCGTGGTGTAGCGCGGGTTGAACGTCGGGTTGGTGCTCCAGTCTTGGTCGGTCTCGCCCGCGGCGACGTACTCCACCTGACCTTGGTTGAAGTCGTCACCGTCGAAGGCGTACGTGTAGCCCAGACCCGGCGTCGCCCGGAGCGTGATCCGCTCGCCCTCGACCTCCGCGGTCAATTCGGCGCACGGCGTCACTGCCCACAGCAGCAAGCCGAGGACCCCGAGCGTCATGCCGAATCCGTAGACGTGGACGCTGCCGGTCTGGACACGCGTGGCCAGCCAGCCCGTGACCGCGACCACGCGCGTGGTGAGGCCGGCCAGGAGTCCGTCGACGAACGACTGATCGACGTTGCCGACGATGCGGGCGAGTCCGCGGATGGGGCGGATGATGGTGGCCCCGTAGAGCTCGTCCACCCGCCACTTGTCGAACATGAGGTTGAAGAGCCCCGTGGGGATCTTCGTGGTGAAGGTGTCCTCTTCCTTGTTGTTGTAGAGGACGAAGGCGAGTCCGATGCCGCCGAGGCCCGCGATGGAGCCGAGACCCATGGCCACGTACACCGGCAGCAAGTTCTCGATCTCGTCGTGCGGACCGTGACCCGGCAGGTGCGCGATGGAGGCGTCCATCCAGCCGCCCCACCAGTTGGGCAAGTGGAACGCGTGGGGCAGGCCGAGCCAGCCCACCGCGATCGCGCCCACACCGAGCACGATGAGCGGCACGTTGATCTCCCAGCCACCGTCGTGTGGGTGCGGGTCGTAGCCGTGGTCGTCGTGCCCGTGGTCGCCGTGACCATGACCATGCTCGTCGTCACCGTGCGCGCCGCTGCGGTAGCTGCCCGTGAAGGTGAGGAAGTACAGGCGGAACATGTAGAAGGCAGTCATGAAGGCCGCCAGGCTGAGGCCCACCAAGACGATCCAGCCGACCACGACGTTGTGCTCGCCGAGCGCCATGGCGGCGGCGCCGTAGAGGATCTCGTCCTTCGAGAAGAAGCCCGAGAAGCCCGGGAAGCCCGCGATGGCCAAGCAGCTGACCAGGAACGTCCAGTGCGTGGTCTTGAGGTACTTCTTCATGCCGCCGAGCTTGAAGATGTCGGCGTCGCCGTGCGCGTGGACCGCGTGCATGACCGAGCCCGCGCCGAGGAAGAGGCAGGCCTTGAAGAACGCGTGCGTGAACACGTGGAAGAAGCCGGCGCTGAAGGCGCCCACGCCGCAAGCCGCGACCATGAAGCCCAGCTGGCTGACCGTGGAGTAGGCCAGGATCTTCTTCATCTCGTGCTGCACCACGGCGATGCTCGCGGCGAGGAGCGCGGTGAGGGTGCCGACGACCGCGATGACCATCATGGCCGTGTCGCTGTGCAGGAACACCGGCGACAGGCGGCACATCAGGTACACGCCGGCGGTGACCATGGTGGCCGCGTGGATGAGCGCGGAGACGGGCGTGGGGCCGGCCATGGCGTCGGGGAGCCAGATGTAGAGCGGCACCTGCGCCGACTTGCCAGTGACCCCGAGGAACAGGAACAGGCAGGCCACCGTCGCGAGCGAGATGCTCAGGCCCTGGATGGGGAACGGGCGGATGAAGCTGCCCGCGTTCGAGGTGGCCAGCGCGTTGATGGACTCGAACTCGAACGAGCCCGCGGCCAGCGCCAGCGTGAACATGCCCATGATGACGCCGAGGTCACCCACGCGGTTGGCGACGAAGGCCTTGCGACCGGCGGCGGCGTAGCTCTTGTTCTCGAACCAGAAGCCGATCAGCAGGTAGGAGCACAGACCGACGCCCTCCCAGCCCACGAACATGAGCGGCAGGTTGCTGGCCAGCACCAGGATGAGCATGGACGCCGTGAACAGGTTCAGGTAGGCGAAGAACCGGTTGTAGGACGTCTCCTCGCTCATGTACCCGAGCGAGTAGATGTGGATGAGCGTGCCGATGCCCGTCACCACCAGCGTCATGAGCCCGCTGAGCGAGTCCATGGTGAAGGTGACGTTGATGGGCAGATCGGAGCCACCCGGCAGCTGCAGCGAGAACCACTCGTAGAGGTGCAACGTGATGCGCGGATCTTCGTTGCCGCCCGCCTTCAGCAGGAACAGGTGCACGAAGTTGTAGAGCGCCAGGACGAACGAGAGCCCGACCAGCCCGGGGGCGATCATGCTGACGTACTTCTTGTCTTCCGGGCGCAGCCACAGCCCGTTGACCAGGGCGCCCAAGATGGGCAGCACCACGATCAGGAGCAGGGCGGACTCGTGTGAGATGAGGTCTCCGAACATCGTTGCGCCTTCAGTGCTTGAGCAGGTCGGCCTTGTCGGTCTCGACGGAGTTCTTGATGCGGAAGTAGCTGATCAGGATGGCCAGGCCGACCGCGGCCTCGGCCGCCGCCACGGCGATGACGAAGAACCCGAACACCTGTCCAGCCTGCGTGCCGGTGTGGACGCGGTTGAACGCGAGCAGCATGAACACCACCGAGTTCAGCATGATCTCGATGGTCATCAGCTGAATCAGCATGTTGCGCCGCGTGAGGAAGCCGATGGCGCCGATCCCGAAGAGGATGGAGCAGAGCGCCAGGTACTCGCCGATGCCGACGTCCATGTCAGTTGCTCCCGCCGGCGTTGGCCAGCTTGCGTGCCTCGGCGTCCGCCGCGTCCGATGCCTTCTCGCGGGCCGTGCGCACGCGCGAGATCGCCACCGCGCCGACCACGGCGACCAGCAGCGTGATGGAGACCATCTCGAAGGGCGCCATGGCCCCTCGGTAGAGCGCGCTCCCGAGGCCTTCGACCGTGCCGTAGTCGATGGGCACTGGCCCGAACTCGGCGTCGTGGCGCGACAGCGAGAACGCCGTGAGGAGCAGCACCGCGCCAGCGGAGCAGCCCGCCATGACGCGCCCGATGAGGTGCTCGGTGTTGCCCGCGAACTCGCCCGCCGGACCCAACAAGAGGATCACGAACACGAAGAGCACCACCACCGCGCCCGCGTAGATGAGCAGCTGCAGCACGGCCAACAGGTGCGAGTTGAGCGTGAGATACAGCGCGGCCAGGGCCACGACGTGCATCAGCAGGCCCATCGCGGCGCGCAGCGGGCGCTCGGACGTGACGGTGATGACGGCGCCGACGATGGCGAGCACCGCGCTGAAGAGGAAGAGTAGAAAACCTGCGGTGCTCATGCTGCTTTGCCCTCGACCAAAGCCCTGGTGGGGTTGTCGTGCCGCGTGCCCTCGGGGAGCCCACCCGCCTGCGCGGCGGCCACGAACTCCTCGCGGAACTTGCGGACCAGCCCGAGCAGCGGCATGGCCATGCCGTCCGCGAAGGCGCAGATGGTGTTGCCCATGACGTTGTTCGCGATGCCCGCGATGAGCTCGACGTCCTCGACCTTGCCGTTGCCGTCGCAGAGGTTCTCGAGGATGTCGACGAACCAGCCGCTGCCCTCGCGGCACGGCGTGCACTGGCCGCAGCTCTCGTGCTTGTAGAAGCGCATCAGGTTGCGGGTGACGTCCAGCATGTTGACGCTGTCGTCCATGACGATGGCGCAGCAGGTGCCCAGCATGGTGCCGAGCGCGCGGTAGGTGTCGACGCCCATCGGCACGTCGATCTCGCTCTGCCCGTGCCAGGCGTGCAGCGGGTGGTCCGCCGCCGGGGCGTCCACCTTCCAGTCGGGACGCAGCACCGGCGTGCTGGAGCCGCCCGGGATGACGGCCTTGAGGGGCCGATCGTTGAGCATGCCGCCCGCGTAGTGGTCGATCAGCTCACGCATGGTGATGCCCACCGGGGCCTCGTACACGCCGGGGCGCTTCACGTGGCCGCTGACGCCGTAGAGGCGCAGACCACCGTCGCCCGGGAGCTTGCCCAGCTTGGCCCAGCGCTCGCCGCCCAGCTCGAGGATGTCGGGCACGGAGGCGATGGTCTCGACGTTGTTCACGACCGTGGGCATGCCGAAGGCGCCGCTGTTGGCCGGGAACGGGGGCTTGAGCCGCGGCTCGCCGCGCTTGCCCTCGAGGGAGTTGAGCAGGGCGGTCTCCTCGCCACAGATGTAGGCGCCGGCGCCCGAGTGGATGTGCACCTGCACGGGATACGCCTTGCCGAACGGGCGCTCGCCCAGATAGCCCGCCTTGCGCGCCTCCTCGACCGCGGCCTCCAGGCGCTGGATGGAGAAGCCGAGCTCACCGCGCACGTAGATGTAGGCCACGTGGGCGCCGGTGGCGTAGCAGGTGACGATGCAGCCCTCGATCAAGCGGTGGGGATCCAGCTCCATGATGGAGCGGTCCTTGAAGGTGCCGGGCTCGGACTCGTCGCCGTTGACCACCAGGTACACCTGGTCGGTGGGCTTGGGCGCGAGGAAGCTCCACTTCATCCCGGCGGGGAAGCCAGCGCCCCCACGCCCACGGATGGCGGCGTTCTTCACCTCGTCCTTGATCTGCTGCGGCTGCATCATGGTCAGCGCGCGGCGAGCGATCTTGTACGCGCCATGCTTCTCGGCCACGGCGAGCGTCCAGCTCTCGGGCAGATCGTAGCGCGCGGTCAGGAGCTTCTGGGGTTCGGCCATGTCCTACTCCTCGCCCTTGCTGGCGTCGTTCGCATCTTGCGCGTCGTTCGAGACGGCAGTCTCGGCGGGGGCGGCGCTGGGCGTGGTGCCCACGGCGGGCATCCCCACCAGGGTGGCCTTCGGGGCGGGGCGCGCGGCGGGTGCGCTGGCCGCTGGCGGCGCGACCGAGACGGGCTTGGCCGGCGGTGCCACGGAAGCGGGCTTGGCCGGCGGTGCCACGGAAGCGGGCTTGGCCGGCGGTGCCACGGAAGCGGGCTTGGCCGGAGCCGCCGACATCGGGCTCGGCCGCATCGACGAGGGGCGCTCGGGCGGGGCTTCCATCCCAGGAGGCGGGACGTGGCCGTTGTACACGGCGGTGTCCGCGAAGCGCTGCTCGGCGGCCTCGACGCCGTCCTTCTCGTACGCGTCGAGGATCTGGTCCAGCTTGGCGAGGTCCAGGTTCTCGAAGTAGCGGTCGTTGATCTGGATCATCGGGCCCTGGCCGCACGCCGCGAGGCACTCGGCCTTGAACAGGCTGAACTTGCCGTTCTTCGACGTCCCGCCGGCGTGACAGCCGAAGCGCTCCTCGAGGTGCTCCTGGACCACCTTCGCGCCGCGCAGATCGCAGGAGAGCGTGCGGCACACCCACACCACGTTCTCGCCGACCTCGTGCTCGTGGAACATCGTGTAGAACGTGACGACGCCCTTCACGGCCGCGGCCGAGATCTCGAGCCGGGCCGCGACGTAGTCGATGACCTCCGGGCTGATCCAGCTGTTTTGCTTCTGACACACCCAGAGGACCGGGATCAGCGCCGCTCGCCGAGTGGGGTAGCGGGTGATGATGTCGTCGACTTGTTGTTCTCGCTCGGGCGTGAGGGCGAAGGCCATAGTGCTCTCGGGCTTGCCTAGCGGGCCGCTGTACGTGCCCATCCGGGCGGTTGAAACTCAACACGCAGCAGGGGTTCCGAAGGCCCCCTGGGGGATCGGGGGAGGGATCCGAGGAGGGCCTTGGGCGGGGGGACGCTAGGCCGCGGCAAGCCCCGTGTCAAGGCCGTGCGGGGTCTGGGCCGGTGGTTCCTCGGTATGGGCGCCCGACCCGCACACGACGTCCAATTCCGAGGACACGAGCGGGAGCGACCGGGGCTGGCGCTCCCCCCCCCGCGGACACCCCAGACGATCGTCGAGCACGCGGCGTCGAGGGTAGTCCAGTGGCGCACGGGTCAGCCGCCTGGCGGTCGGCTACGCAGGTGTCCGGTCGGGCGCAGAATGGACGCCTTTCTACTTTGCAGACCGCTTGCAACCCGGTAGGGTAGCCGGGCCGAGACCAGGGTATGACACCCTGACCTTGGTGCGGGTGGGCTTGAGGCCGTCCGCGACCCATTCCCGGCCGCTCCGGCGGCACTTTCCCACCGGCCGCACCACAGCGTCCATGACCGCCCCAGGGCGGAGGGGTTCTAAGAGTGACCATCTACTGTCCCTCATGCGGAAAACCGAACACTGACGAAGCGAGCAACTGCATCAGCTGCGGGACCGAGCTGGCCAAGAAGAAGGCCGCTCGCTTCAAGGGCACCATGATGATGAGCGGTCCGGGCGCACTGCCGGGCGCGCCCGCGTCGGCGCCTCCGCCAGCTGCCCCCGCCGCGCCGCCCGCGGCGGCTCCCGGCGCGTCCCAGCCGCCTGCGGCGAAGAAAGATCTCGCGTTCCAGAAGACCATGCTGGGGCCCATGACGGCGCCTCCGGGCGTGGGGGCTCCGGGCGCACCGGCCCCGGCCTTTGGCGCTCTGCGGCGGCGCCCCCGCGGGCGGCGGCTTCGGCGCTCCCCGCAGCAGCGGCGCCCCTGCGGGCGGCGGCTTCGCGCACCTCCCCGGCAGCCGCTCCTCGGCTGGCGGTGGCTTCGGCGCACCTCCCCCGGCAGCCGGTGGCGGCTTTGGGGCTCCCCCCGCGGCGGCGCCCCCGGGTGGTGGCTTCGGAGCGCCCCCCGCAGCAGCGGCGCCCCCGGCGGGCGGCGGCTTCGGCGCGCCTCCCCCAGCAGCGGGTGGCGGCTTCGGCGCGCCTCCTCCAGCAGCGGGTGGTGGCTTCGGCGCACCGGCCCCGGTGTCCGGCTTTGGCGCGACCATGCCCGAGTCGTCTGGCGGCGGCGGCGGCTTCGGCGCTCCCCCTCCGGCGGCGAGCGGTGGCTTCGGCGCACCCGCGGGGGCTCCCCCGGGTGGTGGCTTCGGCGGTGACAGCCCGTCCAGTCCTCCGGGTGGTGGCGGCTTCGGTGGCGCGCCTGCAGCCCCGGCCGAGGGCGGCGAAAAGCCGAAGAGCAAGATGCCCATGATCCTGGGTGGCTGCTGCTTGTTCATCCTCCTCGCCACCTGTGGCGTGGGCGGCTTCCTGTGGTGGAAGACCAACCAGGTCATCGACGAGGCAACGGGCGGAGACGGC
This sequence comes from Sandaracinaceae bacterium, assembly GCA_020633055.1. Classification (NCBI taxonomy): domain Bacteria; kingdom Pseudomonadati; phylum Myxococcota; order Polyangiales; family Sandaracinaceae; species Sandaracinaceae bacterium. Next base: position 63,779 of record JACKEJ010000013.1, read on the forward strand.
GTGCTGGGCAGCATGAACCGCCTGGCCATCAGCGCGCACTTCCAGGCCATCACCAACAGCTGCGGCTTCGACGCGAGCGGCGCGGGGGCCTCTGGCTCGTTCAACCCGGGCGTGTGGGCCAACTACCAGGGCATCGTCTGCCAGCTCCCCGCGGGTGCGGCCGCTGTCGCAGGAGATGGCGCTCGCTCGCAGATCGCGGCGGGTGACGAAGGACGCGCGGCTCCGCTGGGGCTCGACCCGAACACGTGCAGCACCCTGACGGCTGGCGCCGGCAAGGCGATCCTGTGCAACGGCCTGTTGGTGCATCTGGAGAACCCCACCGCGTTCCAGTGACGTAGGTGCGGTCCCGTCGTGCAGAGCGTCCTCCGGGGCGCTCTTCGCGTTTCCGTCTCCGCACGTGCCGCGCGCATGACGCACGCCCGCCGAGGCCCATGTACACTGCGCGGGATGGCCGCCCACATCCTGGTCGCTGACGACGAAGCCCGCATCCGCGAGGTGGTGCAGTACACCCTCGAACGACAGGGCTATCGCGTGACCCTCGTCACGCACGGTCGCGCCGCCCTCGAACGCGCGCGTCAGAGCGACATCGACCTGGTGGTGCTGGACGTGATGATGCCCGAGCTCGACGGCCTCGACGTGTGCCGTGAGCTACGGCGCGACTCGAGCGTTCCGGTGCTGTTCCTCTCGTCGAAGAGCGAAGAGTTCGATCGCGTGCTGGGGCTCGAGCTGGGTGGCGACGACTACCTCACCAAGCCCTTCGGAACGCGTGAGCTGGTGGCCCGCGTAAAGGCCTTGCTGCGACGCGGTTCGGCTGGACGCGCAGAGCCCGAGGGCGACGGCGAGCTGCTCTCGCACGACGGGGTCACCATCGACCTCGCGCGCCACGAGGTGCGCTGCGGCGAGCACGTGCTGCGGCTGACCGCGACCGAGTTCGGTGTCCTCGCCGCGCTCTTCGAGCGCCCTGGCGTGGTCCTGTCTCGCGGGCAGCTGATGCAGCGCGCGTACCCGTTCGACAACTTGGTGACCGAGCGCACGTTGGACACGCACGTCCGGCGCATCCGGGCCAAGTTCCGCGCGCTGGGGCGTGATCCGATCGAGACCGTGCACGGTGTCGGCTACAAGGCCGCCGGTGCGTGACACCCACGCTCCGGCTCCGGAACGCATCCGCCGGTGGGTCAGGCGACTCCTCGGTCGCATCGGCCTGCGGCTGCTCCTGGTGAACCTGCTCGTGGTGCTCGTCCCCGTGGCGGGCCTCGAGTTCGCGCGCCTGTACGAGCGCCAGCTCCTCGGCGCGCTGGAGCGCGACATGCGGCACCAGGCGGTGTTGATCCGGCGCATGCTCGAGGTCGGCCCCGAGAGCCCTGCCCTGGGGAGCGAGACACAGCAGGAGGTCCTGCGGCTCGCGGCGGCTGACACGCGCACACGTGTGCGCGTCATCACCCGCGACGGCGACGTGCTGCTCGACTCCCACCGTGACGGTGCGCCCGAGGGCCCGGAGCCCCACGTACCGTCCCTGCTCGGCACGCCCAGCGTCGCGCCCGGCTCGCTCACGAACGGCCGCTACGTCGCGCGCGCGGGTGACTTCTCCGCACAGTGGAGCGACGCCCACGACGAGGGCTGGCCAGACCTCCCCGCGCGCGCCGAGGTCGCGCGTGCGTTCACGGGCGAGCGCGCCAGCTTCACCCGCGTGCGGGAGCGCTCCCCCGAGGTGCTGCTGTTCGTGGCCGAGCCGGTCTTCGAGGAGCGGCGCGTGGTGGCTGTGGTCTACGTGGTGCGCAGCACGCAGCCTGTACTGCTGGAGCTCTATCGCATCCGCCGCGGCCTCATCTCGGTGCTGAGCGTGGCCATCGTCTTCACCGTGCTGATCAGCCTGGCGCTCGGCTGGACCATCTCGCGCCCCCTCTCGCGCCTGTCGCGGGCCGCGCGCCGCATCGCACGCGGCGACCGCGATGCGCCTGTCCCCATCGTGGGCAGCGGTGAGATCCGCGAGCTCAGCGAGTCGTTCGCGACCATGACGCGCGAGCTCGACGGGCGCCTGCGCTACATCTCCGACTTCGCCGCAGACGTGGCGCACGAGTTCAAGTCTCCACTCACGTCGATCCGCGGCGCCGCGGAGCTGTTGGGCGAGGGCGCGGCCGACGATCCGGACGCCCGCCAGCGCTTCCTCCACAACATCGAGCTCGACGTCCAGCGGCTGGATCGCTTGGTCTCCCGCCTGCTGGAGCTGAGCCGCATCGAGGCCAGCCAGGAGCCCAAGGTATCCCGCGATCTGCTCGCGCTGGTGACCGACGTCGCGACTCGGGCCAGCACGCCCGATCACGTGGTGCGAGTAGACGCCGACACCGGCGCTCCGATCACGCTGGCCGTCCGCGAGACGGACCTGGTCACAGCCCTGCTCAACCTGTGCGACAACGCGGTGCGCTTCTCGCCCGCTGGCGAGCAGGTCGCGGTGCGTGTCTCGGCCGACGCGCACGAGGCGCAGATCGAGGTGCGCGACCGGGGACCCGGCGTTCCGGAGGCACACCGCGCCAGGATCTTCGACCGCTTCTTCACGACCGACAGTGAAGATGGCACCGGGCTGGGCTTGGCGATCGCCAGCGCGGTCGCCCTGGCGCACGGGGGGACCCTCACACTGCAGCCCAACGACGAGGCGCGTCCCGGCGCGTGCTTCGTGCTGACCTTGTCGCGCGACAGCGTACGCGGCTGAGGCTACCCTCCCCGCCATGACGTCACACGTGCGCGCGCCCCTGCCTCTGCCCCTGCTGTGCCTGAGCCTCCTGTCGAGCGCGACCACACTCACGGGTTGCGGGGGGTCCGGCACGGACGCCGAGCCGAGCACGCGCCAGCCCGCCGCCAGAGACCCTGCGCCCGAGGACGGGCGTGGCGACGCGGTCGAGGCCAGCGCGGACGGTGCGGGCGCCGCCGAGCGTCAGGCCGACCTCATGGCGCGCGCCAACCGCTTCGGCATGGACCTCTACCAGCGGCTCCGCGTGGCCCCAGGAAACGTGGTCATCTCGCCCATCAGCGCGCACGCGGCGCTGAGCATGACCTACGCCGGAGCACACGGCGAGACCAAGAGCCAGATGGCCAGCGCGCTCGAGCTGGACGCCGACGACGCCACCATCCACGCCACCTACGGCGGCGCGCTGCGCAGCTGGAACGCGACGACCAGCGCCACGCTGCGCGTCGCCGACCGCCTCTACGCTCAGGCGGGGCTGGCGCTCCAGGAGCCCTTCCTCGCCATCACGCGCGACGACTACGACGCTCCCCTCGAGCTGCTCGACTTCGGCGCCGACCCCGACGCCGCACGCGGCACGATCAATCGCTGGGTCGAGACCCGCACGGAGCAGCGCATCCCGGAGCTCCTCCCGTCCGGCGCCATCACCCCGCTCACGCGCCTGGTGCTGGTGAACGCGGTGTACTTCAAGGGCACTTGGCGCACCCCCTTCGACCCAGCCGAGACCGAGCCACGCACGTTCCTGGTGCAAGGCATCGCCGAGTCCAACGTGACCACGATGCGCACGCGTGGCCGCTTCTCGTTCGGTCGCGGCGACGGCGTGCAGGTGTTGGAGCTCCCCTATGCGGGCGACGAGCTGAGCATGCTGCTCGTACTGCCCAGCACGCGCGGCGAGCGTTCCGTGGATGCCGTGGAGGAGACACTCTCGGAGCGGGTGTTGACGATCTGGCGTGCCGCCATGTCCGAGCAGGAGGTGGAGGTCCAGCTCCCGCGCTTTCGTCTCGAGCCGCCGTCTGCGCCACTGTCCGGATCGCTGCAGGCGCTGGGCATGCGCGACGCGTTCCGAGAGACCGCCGACTTCCGCGGCATCGCAGGACCGCAGTCGGGGCTGTACCTGGCAGAGGTCTACCACAAGGCCTTCATCGAGGTGACGGAGGAGGGCACCGAAGCCGCCGCGGCTACCGGCGTGGTGGTGGCGACGCGCAGCGCGCGTCCCCAGCCCGACCCCGCGAGCTTCATCGCGGATCACCCCTTCCTGTTCTTCATCGTGGAGCGGCGCACCGGCGCGATCCTCTTCCTGGGGCGGGTCAGTGACCCCCGCTGAGCACGGCGACCGAGGGCAGCCATCCATGACGAACGAGCCAAGACAGTGAGCGGGAGTGACGTCGCAGCGCGCCTCGCAGGCGCCATGGACTTCGAGGACGAGGAGTTCGTGGGGGGCTCGTGCTCTGCGCTCGACCTTCGCGGCAAGCGCTTCACGCGCTGTCGCTTCGAGGCCGTGACCCTCGACAAGGCGCACCTCGAGGGCGTTGTGCTCGACGAGTGCGTCTTCGTGCGCTGCGACCTCTCGATGGCGACGCTCGGAGACTGCAGCTTCCGTGGCGCGCACTTCGACCACACCAAGCTGATGGGCGTGGACTGGACGGTGGCGCGCGACCTCCTGTTCGACGTGTCGTACGAGGGCTGTGTCCTGAGCTACGGCGTCTTCGTGGACCGCAAGCTGCGCAAGGTCGCGCTCACGGACTGCGTGGCGCACGAAGTCGACTTCAGCGGCGCAGACCTCACCGACGCGGACCTACGCGGCACGGACCTACGCGGCGCGGTCTTCGCGCGCACGACGCTCGTGCGGACCGACCTGTCGACCGCCACGCACTACCGCGTCGACCCCGCGAACAACAAGCTGAGCAAGACCAAGTTCTCGCTCGAGGCGGGCGTCGCGACGCTGCGCGACCTCGGCATCGTGGTCTGAACACACGCCCCCGCGGTGTCGCGCGCACTGCTGGCCGCAGCCGCGTGGTGAGGCGACCGTGCGCCTTCGTCGCGCCCGCTGCACGCAGACGTCGGCCAACGCTCAGGGACACGCACTGAGAGACTCGATCCACTCGGCCATGAGGGCGGTCCCCTCGGCGTGCACGACGTCGGTGCCGAGCGGGGGCATGCGGAAGATGCCGAGCGTGTTCATGCGGAGATAGAGGATCGAGTACCCCGGCTCCCCCGGGACCAAGTTGCGCTGCTCGTCCCACACCCCCACGTCCCAGATGCGCCCTTCGCCTGGCTCTGCGTTGCACAGACGCGTCGCGCCGAAGGGCGTCTCCGCGCGCAGGTCGATGTCGCCTCGCCCTGGTCCGCCTGGACGGTGACACCCGGAGCAGTTCACGTGCAGGTAGCTGCGCGCTCTTTCGGCGACCGGCGCGGCGCCGAAGGGCGGGACGAGGGGCGCACGCGACGTCCCCCGCAGCGCACCCACCGTCGTCACACGGCGATCGACGTAGCCGAGGTCCAACAGCCCCTGGAGCGCCGCGTCCGACAGCTGCGCAGCCTCGAAGCCGAGCGTCGTGCCCGCGGCGTCGGTGTGACACTCGAAGCACGCGCTGCGGCTCGGGTACTGCCATCGCACGCCGTTCTCGAGCACCTCCGACACCGCCGTCGGGAGCAGCTCGGCGTCCGTCTGCGCATCGTTCCAGCGGTACGAGTAGCCGGTCCAGCCGTCGTCGGTGCGCATCATGAGGCGAGTCTCGTGCAAGCGCCCCGCGAACCCGAAGTGCTTCAACAGCACGCTCCCCACGGGGAGCAGCAGGTCGCCGTCCCCATCCACGCCGATGGCGGTTCCGTCCGGAATGGCGAACGCGCGTAGCTTCTCGGCGCCGTCCGACCACAGCTCCGCGGTGGGCGTGAAGCGCACCATGCCGTCCGCGGGCTCACGTGGGTCGGCGGGGTCGACGCAGCCGGTCGCCGACAGGAGCGTGGGGAAGCTGGAGGGAGCGGGCACGTTGGGCACCAGTCGGTAGAGCCCGCCGTCGGCGCTACCGTCATAGCGCGTGAAGTAAGGCCGGCCCTCCTCGTCGAGGCCGATCGACGAGATGGGGAAGCGCCCCTCCACCTCGAGGCGCGCTTGTCCCGAGGCGTCGGCGGACCACACGTTCCCGCTGACGTAGTCTGCGAACACGACGCTGCCCTGCAGCCCAGCCACGTCGGTCCGGCGGTAGCGGTACCCAGCGACCACGGCCCGCGCCTCGGCGTGGCTGAGCTCGACGAGCGGGTCCGTGAAGGCCGCGTCGACGCAGGGGTCCGTGCGGAAGCAGAGCGTGCCCTCACGCGCCGGCCAGCCGTAGTTGCCGCCCGCCACGATGCGGTCGATCTCCTCGCGGCGATCCTGGCCAACGTCACCCAGCAGGATCTCCCCGTCCACCGGGTCGATCGTGAAGCGCCATGGGTTGCGCAGGCCGAGCGCGTAGATCTCGCCCGCGCCCTCCCCCACGAACGGGTTGTCCATGGGGATGCGGTAGGGCTCGCCCAGCTGCGCGACCGAGACGTCGATGCGCAAGACCTTGCCCGGGAGCGTGAGCAGGCTCTGCGCGTTCACGTCGGTCCGGCGCTGGTCCCCCAACGAGATGTAGAGCATGCCGTCCAACCCGAACGCGACGTGGTTGACGCTGTGGGTGATGTCCGGCTGAGGGATCTCCAGGATGACGAGCTCGCTGGCGTCGTCGAAGGCGCTCCCCGTCCAGTGATAGCGGGCGACGCGCGCGATGTAGCGCCCCATCCCGGCGGGCGGCGCCGTGTACACGAAGTAGGCGAAGCCGCTCTGCACGAAGTCCGGGGCGAGGGCCATGCTCACGAGGCCATTCTCGGCCGACGACAGATCCAGACGACTCGCGATGTCGAGCACGACGGACGCGGCCGAGCTGTCCTGCGCGTCGAACGCGAGCACGCGGCCGCTCTGGCGCGTGACGAAGCCCGGGTGGGCAGCGGTAGGCGGGATGACGTGGGTGAGCTTCTGCGCGGACGCGCCGGAGAGCGCCGTTCCGTACACGCGCTCGAGCCGCACCCGCCCCGACTCCGGTGGGGGCGTCAACGCCACGCACGACGTGTTGGCGGGTCGGCCGGCGTCTGGCGGGGGCTCGACGACGTGCTCCGACTTGCAGCCGGCGAGCTGGGTGGCCAACCACAAGCCCACGGACACCAACGGTGGGACGAGCGGAGCGGAGCGACGGAGAGGCATGAGGCCTAGCGTAGCCGACCCGATGAGTACGGCGACCCCAGCGTGGGACCCACGTCGGCGCTCAGTCCCGGTGGGCACCGTCGAGCGCGTAGGCGACGGTCACGCGCACCTCGCCGCCACCGCGGGCGGAGGCGACACGCCGAGAGAGCACCAACGACGGTGTGGGGACGCGCGGCCGCGAGCGTGGGTCCGTCAACTCCGTGGTCGCCGCCTCGAGGCTCGCGAGCATTGGGACACCACGCAACTCCACCCAGTCGAGGTCGAGGGCCGTCTCGGTGCGCAGCGCGACGCGACGCGGGTCTGCACCCTCGCGCTCTACCCACGCCGCCACCACATGGGGCTCGCGCCGGATCGGCGCGAAGACGGTCTCGGTGAGCGCGCGCTCGTCACGCAGCGCCAAGTCGGCGTCCAGGTTGCGCCGCGCCCAGGCGTCGAACGTCTCGAAGTCGCGCAGGAAGGGCTCGGCCTGCGCGCGTAGGGCCGCCGTGGACGAGGCGTCGCCCGCAGGCTCGCCACAGCCGGAGAGAGCGGTCCCGAGCCCCACCAGCAATGCGCCGGTGAACAGCGCCCACCGCTCGGATGCTCGACCGAGCGCGACACGGACCCCTGCGGCCACGCGCCGTACCGTGACGGCGGCCGTCTGCGCCGTCGTCGCGAGCTCGGTCACGACGGGACCCTACCAGGGCCACGTAGGCCGGGCCAGAGACGGCCCGCGGGCGCGCCCACGCGACGCACCCACGGACGCGCCCGGTTCGTTCGCGAAAGCGCCTCGCACCTCAGCTGCTATCCTCCCCGCGTGGCGCTCATCGAGTTTCGCGGCGTGAAGAAGGCCTTCGGCCCCAAGGTCATCTACCGGGGGCTCGACCTCTCCATCGAAGCGGGCGAGGCGCTGACCATCATCGGCGGGTCCGGGCAGGGCAAGAGCGTCATGCTGCGCATGCTGATCGGCCTCCTGACCGTGGACGAGGGGGAGATCTACTTCGACGGCCAGCGCATCTCGGGCCTGTCGGAGGCGGACTACCTCCCCATCCGACGGCGGGTGGCGATGCTGTTCCAGGCCGCCGCCCTGTTCGACTCCATGACGGTCGGTGAGAACGTGGCCTACGGGTTGCGCTCGGCCGGGGAGCTGAGCGAAGCCGAGATCCAGGAGCGCGTGCACGAGAGCCTGGGCTACGTCGGGCTCGAGGGGCGCCACGAGCTGTGGCCCGGTGGCCTGTCGAGCGGTATGAAGAAGCGCGTCGGGCTGGCCCGCGCCATCGCCATGAGGCCGGACGTGCTGCTCTACGACGAGCCCACCACCGGCCTCGACCCGATCAACATCAACCGCATCATCGACCTGATCCTGCACCTGCAGAGCACCCTCAACATCACGTCGGTGGTGGTCACGCACGACATGTACACCGCCATCCGCGTCAGCAACCGCATCGCCATGATCGACGGCGGTGGCATCATCTTCAGCGGCGGCATCCGTGACGTGGTCACGTGCCAGGACCCGCGGGTCAAAGACTTCATCGAGGGGAACGCGGCGGCCGAGCCGCACGCGCCACTCGCCGGGAACGCCATCTGACATGCAAGCCAACAAAAAGACCCAGCTCCAGGTGGGGCTCTTCGTCATGGTGGCGCTCGGCATCACCGCCACGCTCGCGTTCGTGGTGGGGGCGCAGCAGAACCTGTTCACACGGAAGACCGAGTTCGTCGCCATCTTCGAGTCGGTGGACGGTCTGCGCCCGGGCAGCGTGGTCACGGTCGCGGGTGTGAACGTGGGGTCCGTGAGCTCGGTGGAGTTTGCCGACGACGGCCGCATCGAGGTGCGCTTCGACATCGTCGACAGCGCCGCCGGATTGATTCGCGGGCGGCGCGCGGGCGGCGACGGCGAGTTCGAGGAGGGCTCGAGCGTCGTGTCCATCGGCAGCAAGGGCATGCTGGGCGACAAGCTGATGCAGATCACCGTCGGGCGGCGCGAGCTGCCGGTGTGGGACCCGAGCGTGCCCCTCCCCGCGAACGCCAGCGGCGACCTCATGGCCCTGGCGGGCAGCGCCATGACCGAGGTGCAGGGCACCGCCGAGAACCTACGCCTCGCGACCGACCCGTTCCGCGACCAAGCGTTCAGCCACGACGTCACGCGCATCGCCGCCAACCTGGCGCGGGTGACGGACATGCTGGCCAACGGCAACGGCGCCATCCAGCACCTCATGACCGACGAGGGCACCGCGGCCGAGCTGGACGCGACCCTGCAGAACCTGCGCGCCACCAGCGACGAGTTCGCGCGCACGGCCCGCAGCATCCGGCGCGTGACCGAAGAGGTGGAGCGGGGCGACGGAACGGCCCACGCGCTCATCTACGGCGACGAGGGTCGCGAGGCGGTCGTGAACATCGGCCGCGCCACGGGCGAGGTGGCCACCATCTTGGAAGACGTGCGCACCGGCGACGGCACCGTGCACGACTTCGTGTATGGCGACGCCGGGCAGGAGCTGCTGGCCAACCTGACGCGCGCCAGCGACGACGTGGCGGCCATCACCGCCGACGTGCGCGCCGGCCGCGGCACCATCGGCGGCCTGCTGCAGGACCCGAGCATCTACGAAGACATCAAGCGCCTGGTGGGTGACCTGGAGCGCAACGAGATCCTGCGCGCCCTGGTGCGCTACTCGGTGCGCCGGGACGAAGCGCGCCGGCCGGCCCGTGTGCGGGCGCTGGACGAAGAGGGAGAGATCGGCAGCGCCGCAGACAGCGTAGAGCCCGCGCCGGCACCCACCGTGGGTGGCGCCGAGGGCACGCCGTGAAGGCCTACCTCGACCTGCTGCGTCACGTCCGTGAGCACGGGCGGCTCCGGGGCGACCGCACCGGCACGGGCACGCGCTCGGTGTTCGGCTACCAGCTGCGCGTGGACCTGAGCGAGGGCTTCCCGCTGCTCACCACCAAGAAGGTGCACACCAAGAGCGTGGTCAACGAGCTGCTCTGGTTCATGAAGGGCGAGACCCACGTGGAGTGGCTGCAGGAGCGCGGCGTCACGATCTGGGATGAGTGGGCCACCGCCGAGCAGACGGCCCGCTTCGGGCGCGAGGCCGGCGACCTGGGCCCCGTGTACGGTCACCAGTGGCGCAACTTCGGCGCTACGCGCCTGTCGGATGGTAGCTACGCGCGCGACGGCGTGGATCAGCTCGCGAACGTCGTGGCCGAGATCCAGCGCAACCCCGAGAGCCGGCGCCTCATCGTGAGCGGCTGGCACCCGGGCGAGGCGGACCAGGTGGCGCTGCCCCCCTGCCACACGCTCTTCCAGTTCTACGTCGCGGACGGGCGCCTCAGCTGCCAGCTCTACCAGCGCAGCGCCGACGTGTTCCTCGGGGTGCCCTTCAACATCGCCAGCTACGCGCTGCTGACGGCGATGGTCGCGCAGGTGACCGGGCTCGGCGTGGGGGACTTCGTGCACACCTTCGGCGACGTGCATCTGTACCGCAACCACGAGGAGCAGGCCGACCTGCAGCTGTCCCGCGGTCTGCGGCCGCTGCCCACGCTGTGGCTGGACCCGAGCGTGACGCGCCTCGAGGACTTCGAGGCCCAGCACGTGCGCTTCGACGACTACGACCCGCACCCCGCCATCAAGGCGCCCGTCGCCGTATGAGCGCGGGTCCTCCGCAGCACGGCGAGGCGTCCTCTGGGGCCGAGGTCAGCGCCGAGGCCGAGACCAACCACGACGCCGACGCCAGCAGCGCGCCGGCCCCCGCCCTGCCCCCGCTGGGGCTGGTGGTCGCCCGCGCCACGCCCAGCCACGCCATCGGCCGCAGCAACCAGCTGGTGTTCCGCATCAAGGAGGACCTCCAGCACTTCAAGCGCACCACGCTGGGGCACCCGGTGCTCATGGGGCGCAAGACCTTCGAGAGCATCGGGCGCCCCCTGCCCGGCCGCACCAACGTCGTGCTCTCGCGTGATCCCACGTTCCAGGCGGAAGGCGTGACCGTGTGCGCGAGCCTCGACGACGCGCTGGCGGCGGTAGCCGACGAGGCCATGCCGTACGTCATCGGCGGCGGCGAGCTGTATCGGCAGGCGCTGCCGCGGGTTACCCAGCTCGTGTTGACGGAGGTCGTTCAGGACGTGAGCGACGCGGACACCTTCTTCACATACGACGAGGGTGAGTTCCGCGTGGCGGAAGAGCGCGCCGGCGAGACGCCCGGGGTGACGTTCCTGTGGCTCGAGCGCGTGGTGCCGCTCGACCAGGGCTGAGGCGCTCGCGACATACGCTCAGCGCGCGTGCGCCGCAGCAGCCGCCTGCGCGCGGATGAGCGCGCGCAGCGTGTCGATGCCGGTGCGCGCCTGCACGTCCTGCTCGAAGCTGGGGATCCGTGATCCACGCCCGCCTTCACGCTCGGCGTCGCGCGGCGTCGTGCCGTCTGCGGGCTGCTCCAGCTCCCCGTCCAGGTGCCCCTCGAGCGACCGCTCACTGAACGCCGACCCGCCAGCTGCGCGCACCACGCTGGCGGGGAGCTGCACCACCTCCACGTCTGGCTCGATGCCCTGCGCCTGGATGGAGCGCCCGCTGGGCGTGTAGTAGCGCGCGACCGTGAGCTTCATCGCGCTCCCGTCGGGCAGCTCGATCACGTTCTGCACGCTGCCCTTGCCGAAGGTGCGCGTGCCCACGATCAGCGCCCGCTCGTGATCGCGCAGCGCGCCGGCGACGATCTCGGAGGCGCTCGCCGTGAGGCCGTTCACCAGCACCACCATGGGCCAGCGCGGGCGCGTGCCGGCCGTGTGGGCGCGGCTCTCCTGCAACAGCGCGCCACCCCGACCGCGGGTGGTCACGATGGTCCCGGAGTCCAGGAACTCGTCGCTCACGAGGACGGCCTCGCGTAGCAGCCCGCCGCCGTTGTTGCGCAGGTCCAGCACCAGGCCCGTGAGCCCCTGGGGGCGGGCGCGCAGCGCCGTGTCGATGGCCTCGCGCAGCGATGGTGTGGTGTTGTCCGAGAACGTAAAGATACGCACGTACAGGACGCCGTCGGGCAGCAGCAGCGAGCTCACGGCGTCGACCTCCACGTAGCCCCGGCGCAGCTCCATCCGCAGATCGCTGGGGTCGCCTTCGCGCCGCATCGTCACGTGCACGAGCGTCCCCACCTCACCACGCATCAGGCGGATGGCGTCGCCCAGGCGCATGTCGCGGGCTTCGCGCCCCTCGATGACCAGGAAGCGGTCCCCGGGCAGCAGCCCCGCCTGTTCGGCAGGGCTGTCGGGCAGCACCCCCAGCACCACCAGCCACCCGTCCCGCACGCCCACCTCGACCCCGATGCCCGCGAAGCGCCCCTGCGCGTCGTTGCGGAGCATGGCGTACTCCTGTGGGTCCAGGTAGGTGGTGTGCGGGTCCAGGCTCGCGAGCATGCCGCGCACGGCTCCCTGCACGAGGACCGCGCTGTCGACCGGTTCCACGTAGCTGACCTCGACATGGGCCAGCGCCCGCGCCAGCACGCCCAGGTTCTCGAAGGGGCTGGGTGTGCCTCCAGACGATCCGTCCGGGCCCGTCGCCCGTGCAAAAGGTACCGCCGCAACGGCCAAGATCCCCCCCAGCAGGGCCGCCAGCGCGTAGCTCGCCACACGACGAATACGTCTTGTATACAGTACGATTATTGCACTCCAACGTGTGCGACGCGGTCCGTTCGGGGGCGAAGTGGGCGGCAAGGTGGGTGCGAAGCGCATTGACATGCTCCCCATCCTACAGGTAGGACGACCGATACCACACTCGAAGCGCGTCTGCGCTGGCTGGAGGCAGGTACATGTCAGGGTCCGACAAGCGCAAACAGAGTCTCTACTTCCCCGAGTCCATGCTGGACGACATCCAGCACGAGGCGGCGCGCTTGGACCGCTCGCTCTCGTGGATCGTGCAGCGCTGTGTGAAGATCGGGCTCTCCGAGATTCGCAAGCTGCCGTCCGTGAACGACATCGACGAAGCCGACAACGACTGAGCGTCACGGCCCGCATGGACCTCGCGCTCTACGAGCAGCACGGCACCCTGCCTGATCGAGACGGGGTGCCGCTGTTTTATGGACTGGCTGGTCAGGGTCGGCCTGGGCTCCCGTTGGTGCTGAACGATGGGATCGGCTGCGACGGGTTCGCGTGGCGCTACCTGATGCCGCACCTCGCGCGCCGGCACCCCGTGGTGCACTGGAACTACCGCGCCCACGGGCGCAGCGGCATGGGTCCGGGGTTGTCACGCCTGACCCTCCCCGCGTTGGCCGAAGACCTGCTGCGCCTGATGGACGGCCTGCAGCTCGAGCGAGCCGCGCTGGTGGGCCACTCCATGGGGACGCAGGTCGCCCTCGAGGCCTATCGGCTCGCCCCCGAGCGCGTGGCCGGGCTGGTGCTGTTGTGTGGGAGCTATGGGCGCATCACCCACACCTTCCGCGGCAACGACATGCTGCACCGCGTGCTGCCTGGCGTGAGCGCGCTGGTGGCGCGGCACCGCAGCGCGGCGCGTGGTGTGTTCGGGCGCATCCCAGCCAGCGTGGCGTATCGCCTGGGCACCCTCTCGGGTGAGATCGACGCGCGCACGTTCGGCCGAGCGGACTTCGAGCGCTACTGGGACCACATCGCCACGATGGACCCCGACCGCTTCCTCTCGCTGCTGGACGCGGCGGGTAGCCACACGGCCGAGGATCTGCTCCCGCACGTGCGCACCCCCACGCTGGTGGTCGCCGCGGACGGCGACACGTTCACCCCGCCCGCGCTGGCCGCCGAGATGGCCGAGCAGATCCCCGACGCCGAGCACTTCGTCGTGCGCGCCGCGAGCCATGCGGCGCCGGTGGAGCACCCGGACATCATCCAGCTGCGCATCGACAAGTTCCTGCGCGAACGGGTGGAGGGCGCGGCGGACGTCAGGGACGCGGCTGGGCTCGGCTGAGCCTGCCAGCGTGCGCTCACGCGTCGCGCGCGTGCACGCTCGCGCCGCACTGGCTGCACGGCCCCTCGTCCGCGTCGCTCTCCTTCCACAGCAGAGTGCGGCCCGCGCACCCCGGCTGGTCACAGCGGAACGAGGCCGCGAACGCCATGCGCGCCAGCTCCGACTCGGGGTAGTGCCGAAGCGCGCGCCGGTGCGCGACGCAGAGCGCCTTCCACAGCCGCCAGTCGTGCGGGCACCACAGCGCGAACTGGCTGACCATCGCGACCTGCGTCGCCACCCCCTCGGGGTACAGCGCGCCGCAGTCGTTGCCCCAGAGCACCAGCACGTAGCGGCGCTCCTGTGTGTCCGCGTCGACGACGTCCCACCACTCGATGGGGGCACCCAGCTGGTGCTCGAGGATGTCTTCGTTGTCTTCGAAGTAGGGCCACGGGTCGGTCAGGACCTCGGAGAGCCGCATGTCGGCGTGCATGCCCGCGGTCCACGCATTCAGGAGCTGCGCGTTCTCGACGTCGTCGAGCTCGTCCGCGGTCTTCGCGAGGACCGCCGGGCGCACCGCGTCGCCAGCCGGGAGCGCGGCCGGCTCCGGGGCGGTGGCGGCGCGATACGCGTGCGCCGGAGCGCTCCCTTCGCCCGTCTGGAGACATCGCCAACGCGTGAACACGAGGGTCATGCGCAGAGGGTCGCAAGTCGGCCGCAGCCCGTCCAGCGCGACGAGCCCAGGGATGAAGGACCTTCGGCGGGCAGCACCACGGGTTCGTGCTAGCCGGCGCGCACCCATCAGAGAACGCGGGGGTCAGAGCACCCGCAGCCGACGCCTGAGCGGGCCCAGGGCGTGGACGCTGCCGCCCTCGGCGCGCGCATGCAGCGCCGCCTCGAGAGGCACGCCCGCGAGACTCGGCGCGTCCCTTGGGGGAAGGGGCTCGACGCGGATCTCGAAGCGCCCATGGTCGAAGGGTCGACCTCCCGCGGGCTCCACGCGCACGAGGCGCTCGTGCTTGCCTTCGGCCTCGAAGGCGAGGGCGCGGTGAATGCAGAGGGGGTTGTCCCCGGGCTTGCCCAGCCACGCGTGCGCCGTGTAGCTACACCCCCCGCGACAGACCTCGGCGTAGTAGCAGTCGCGACAGAAGCCGCTCAGGTCGTCGACCGTGCGGTCGGCCAGGCGGCGAATCGGCTCGCGCGCGAGCAGCTCGCGCAGGGGCGTCTCGCGCAGGTCGCCGCCTGCGTAGGCCGCGGTGGGGAGCGAGGGGCAGCCCTTGAGGGTTCCGTCGGCCTCGATGCCGAGCGCATACTCGCCGGCGTGGCAGCCGTGGAAGTGCGCGCCCTCCGCACCTCGAAAGCGGACCCACTCTTCGTACGGGCCGAAGTAGCCGATGTTGTTGCCGGGCCGCAGCCGCACCCCGTGGGGT
The DNA here is from genome assembly GCA_020633055.1 of Sandaracinaceae bacterium. NCBI lineage: Bacteria > Pseudomonadati > Myxococcota > Polyangiales > Sandaracinaceae > Sandaracinaceae bacterium. The sequence continues at coordinate 79,024 of JACKEJ010000013.1, forward strand.
TCCAGCAGGGTCTCTTGCAGAAACGCCAAGAGCGGGAACAGGTCCAGCAGGTCGATGGGCTGGAGCACCAGGTCGGCGCGGTCGGCGGCGTTTCCGAGCGGCACCGTGAGCTGCACGCGCCAGTCGGTCACGCCCAGCTCGACCATCAGCCGCGCGAGGGCTGGGAGCTCGGGCAGCGAGAGGCGGTTGATCTGGGTGTTGACCGACAGGTAGATGCGCGAAGCGCTGACACGACGCGCGGCAGCGAGGGCCGCGTCGAACGCTCCCTTGTGACCCCGCTGGGCGTCGTGGGTCTGGCCGATGCCGTCGATGGAGAGGCTGATCGCGCGCACGCCGGCGTCCTCGGCGGCGGCCACGCGGGCGTCGTCGAGCCCGAAGCCGCCGGTCGTCATCCCGACGACGATGCCGTGGCTCACCAAGCGGCGGACCAGCTGCGGCCAGTCGGGGCGCAGATAGGCTTCACCGCCGATGACGGTCACCTCGCGCACCCCGACCTCGGCCAGCTGGTCGGCGACACCGAGCGCCTGCTCGGTGGTCAGCTCGCCCTCACGCGCGTCACCGGCGCGACTGCCGCAGTGCCGACAGCTGAGGTCGCAGGCCAGCGTCAGCTCCCAGACCACGTAGATGGGGTGCGGGGACGCGACGTCGGCGGGCCCGATGTCACGGACCGTGTTCGCCGGGCGACGCTTCAGAAGTCGAGCCCGTACGTCAGAGGGTTGTCGTGGCGCCCGTCCATGGTGGTGTACGTGGGCTCCGCGCGCCCCCCGCGCCTGCGTCTGTTGCTGGACGCAGCGGCCTCCTCGGCGGCCGCTGCGGCCTCCGCAGCCTCGGCAGCGGCGGTCGCTTCCGCCTCCGCGGCGAGGCGTGCCTCTTCGGCGGCGGCCTCCTCGGCGGCGGCCGCTTCGGCGGCGAGGCGCGCTTGCTCGGCCTCTGCCGCCTGCTGCGCGGCGCGCTGGGCGGCCAGCTCGGTCGCGCGGTCGGCAGCGGCCGCCTCCGCGGCCACCCGTTCCTGTTCGGCCGCCGAGGGACCGCACCCACCAAGCCCCACGAGCGAGGCGGCGAGCAGGCTCCCGCGCGCACCGAAGCGCGGCGCGGCGGACGGTTGGGCGCAGAACGGACACACCCGGTCCCGCGGTGTGGCGCCAGCGACGACGTGCCGACGACACGTCGGACAGCGCGTGAGCCCATCCGCGCTCTTCACCAGAAGGTGCTCATTCGACCGCTTCATTGGTCGAGGGTACGCTCGATTCGGACGCAGGGACAACGTGGAACGAGACGCTGCGAAGCAGAGGGACCCGAGGCGTCAGGCGCGCCGACGACGGACGCGCCTCATGGCCCCGAGCAGCACCAGCAAGCACAGCGACGCGACCGGCCCTGACGTCTCTCCTTCGGACGCACCGCCGATACGACACCCGCAGCCGCTGGTCCCCGCTCCGCTGTCGGGCCCCGCGTCGGTCGTCCTCCCGGCGTCTCTCGGCAGCGAGGCGTCGCCCGGCACCGAGGCGTCGCCTGAGACACCACCGTCGCCCGAGACACCACCGTCGCCTGGCACGCCTGCGTCTGGTGACGGCGTGCACGACGCGCTCGACTCGACGCAGGTCTCGTCGGCGGCGCACGGATCACCCTCCGAGGTACAAGCGCCCGCGGAGCATGTCTCGGCGCCGGTGCAGAACCGACCATCGTCGACACAGGCCGTTCCGTCCGCGGCCAAGCCATTGTCCTGACACACGCCGTTCCCGTCGCAGGTGTCGTCGACCGTGCACTCGACGTCTTGGTCCCCGCACGCGCCGCCCGCGGCGACGAAGGCGTCGCTCGGGCACGACACACCGTTTCCGTCGCAGACTTCGGCCACATCGCACTCACCCGTCGAGGGACGGCACTCCGTCGCCGCAGACAGGACGCGATCGACGGGACACGCCGCGCCCGTGCCATCACACGTCTCGGCCACGTCACAGAGGTCTGCGCTGGGGCGGCACTCGACCCCCATGAGGAAGGAGTCGGCAGGACAGGTCGCGCTGTTCCCACTGCAGGTCTCGACGACGTCGCACTCGCCAGCGCTCCCACGGCACACGCCCCCGCCCGCGCGGAAGGAGCAGTTTGCAGCGCAACACCCGTTCGGATCGCCGTTCGCAGCGCCAGCGTCGCAGTCCTCACCCATGTCCAGCGTCGCGTTGCCGCAGGTCATGGTGACGGTGACCGTGGCGCTCGACGAGCACGGGCCGTTGGTGATGGTCCAGGTGAGGATCGAGGGCCCGGGCGGGAGGTTCTGCGCCACGGCGTTCGGAGCGTTGGCCGAGGGCGAGAAGGTGACCCCGGGAGGGCCCGTCCAGGTCCCCGTTCCCGAGGCTGGCGCCGCATTTCCGCCCAAGGGCGCGCTCTGACCGGTGGTGGTGCCGTGGTCGGATCCCACCGTGGCGGCGACGTCGCGATAGACCGAGATGCTCTGCGTCGTGGCGCAGACGCCGAATGTGTAGGTGAGCGTGACCGCCTGGAGCGAGCCGCTCGGGGTGGGGGCCGTGAACATGGAGCCGTTCACCCCCGGCCCGCTGAACGTTCCGCGGTCGCCGCTCCCCGGATAGACGTTGCCGGAGGTCACCCGCGCGGGGGTGGCCACCAACGTCCGCGTCTGACCTTCACACATGGCCGAAGACGCGGAGGTGAAGGACAGGTTGTTGTTCTGTCGAACCGCGAGGGGCGCCGTCGCGGTCGTCACCGTCGTCTGGCAGTTGTACTGGTTGAGGCTCGTGCGGGCGTAGTCCGAGAACGTCGACGTGTACGTCACGCTCGCCGTCGTGCCAGAACACAGCGGCCCATTGTCGTCGTTGTAGAACGCCGCCGGTGGCACGCTCGCGCCCCCCTCATACCCAGTGAGCTGCGTGTCCACGTTCGAACCACAGGTCGAGAACGAGTAGCTGCCGCCGGACAAGAGCGGCGTCCGGATGTACTGATTCAACGTCACGTCGAAGGTGTTGAACTGACCGCAGGTCGCGCTCGGTACGAGCTCTCCCCAGTAGAGGGTCCCTCTCGGACACTGAGCGCGCAGGTGTTGCGGCGCCACGAACGTCGTCAGGAATGCGCACGAGAAGAACGCGATCGACCTCGCGACCGACGCAGGGCTCTGCATGATGGGCTCCTCTTGATGTCATCGGTCTACGACCAAGAGTCGCGTCGCGATGCCCGGCTGCCAAAGGGGGGGAGCCGCCCAAGACACCTGCTGCAGCCCGCGCAGGACGCTCCGTGAATGACGGCACGAGACTCATACCAGATGCGAGCACCAGCGGTCGAGGAACCTGCGCACGGAGCGATGCGAGCTGGCGGGATGGTGGTCACCGATCAGTGACAGACGGCGGGAGCGGCCTCGTCGCGCAGAGCGCTTGGTGCGGATGGGCGGGCTCGTGGTGTGCACCGACTGGACGACGCGTGCGCCCTGACTGGCAACGCGGTTCGAACACCGTTCTGGCGGCGAAGAGCCGCCCCCACGGGGCTGTCCCGGGGTACCCTCGCGCGGCGCGCCCCGTGGGTCGTTCGTGCGCGCGTGACAGAACGGAGCAGCCATGTTCATCAGCGGAATGTCGGGCAACGAGATCTACTGCCTGGCTCAGAAGGGCTTCACCCCCGGCGAGATCGCCGTGGGCAACAGCGTCTACTCCATGGGCCTCGGCGGCGCGCTCGGCGCCCTCGGGCGCAGCGTCTCGGGCGGCGAGATCCGCCAGATCACCGAGCTCATCAGCGACGGCCGGCACTCGGCCATCTCGCGCATGGAGCAGGAGGCCCAGCGGCACGGCGCGCAGGGGGTGACCGGGGTCGAGACCACGCTCGGCACCATGGCGGGCTTCACCGAGTTCTTCTCGCAAGGGACGGCCGTCCACACGAACCAGGGCTTGCCGTTCTTCTCGTCGGCGGCCAGCGGCATCGAGCTCTACTGCCACCTCGACGCGGGCTACCAGCCCGTGAAGTTCGTCATGGGCAACATCGCGTACGCGCTGGGCATCGGGCGCGGGCTGAGCGGCAGCGTCCGCACGCTGGCGCGGGGCGAGGTGAAGGAGTTCTCGTCCATGTACAACGAGATCCGCCACACGGCGCTCGCCCGCCTGCGCCAAGAGGCGGCGGCGGCCAACGCGAACGCGGTGGTGGACGTGCAGGTGCGCATGCTCCCGTACGGGCCGGGCACAGTGGAGCTGCTGCTCACCGGCACGGCCTCGCGGCACCCCCTGCTCTCGAGCGGACCCGTCCCGCAGGAGCAGGTGGTCACCAGCGAGCTGACCGGCGAGGAGCTGTGGAACCTGGCCGCGATGGGCTACGTGCCGCACCAGCTCGTCATGGCCACCAGCGTCTACTCGCTGGGCGTGTCGGCCAGCATCGGGGCGCTGTTCAAGAGCATCCAGCGGGGCGAGCTGCCGGAGGTGACGCAGCTCATCTACCAGGCGCGCGAGAACGCCCTCGAGCTCATCCGCAAAGAGGCCCAGGCGCTGGGCGCCGAGCGGGTCATCGGCAACCGCCTGCAGATCCGGGAGATCGGCTCGGGCCTGGTGGAGGTCGTGGCGCTGGGCACGGCCGTGCGCCGCGGACCGGAGGGCATGCGCCCCCAGACGCCACAGCTCATCCCGCAGGCCGTCATCGTGGACAAGAGCTCGCGTAAGACCGACGAGAGCGTCACCGGCTTGGGCGCTCCGCTGGGAGGGCCGATGGCGCGCGCGCAGCATGCGCAGAACTCCGCTGGGGCCCGCGCGGTGGGGCTCATCGTCGGTCTCTTCACCCTGCTCTTCACCTGCTGCCTGTCGGGGCTGATCCCCTTCCTGGCTCAACAATGACTCTCACCTCGTCCGAAAATAGTTGGTCACAAAGGGGGCGCTCACGAGCACTCCCTGTCGATGGAGGCGCACGCAACACCCATGAACGAGCCTGATCCCATCGCCGATGCGATTCGCCTAGGGGCCTATCGCGACGCGGTGGCTCTCTCGGCTCGCCACCACGGACCCGCCCTCGGACGCTTCTGCATGGCCCTCCTGGGCGATGTGGGAGAGGCCGAGGAGACCACCCAAGAGACGCTGATCGCCGCGTACGACGCCTTCCCCCAGTATCGGGGCGAGGGCAGCGTGCGCGGCTTTCTGTTCGGCATCGCGCGACGACAGTGCGCGAAGCGTCTCACCACGCGGGTGCGTCGTGAGCGGCGGCTACAGCTGGTGCACGACGCGAGCCCGGACGCCCAGACGCCCGCCGATCTCCTGGATCGGCGGCGCCGGGCGTTGCGGGTGCGCGACGCGCTCGAGCTGCTGAAGCCGAGCGAACGCGAAGCCGTGGTGCTGCGCTACGAGAGTGGGCTCGCCTACCGGGAGATCGCCGAGCTGATGGCGATCGACGAGGCGGCCGCTCGCAAGCGCGTCAGCCGTGCGCTCCTCCAGCTCCGATCGACTCTGAACGACGAGGTGACCCGATGACCCATCAACACGACTCCCGAGGCATCAGCGAGGCCCACAAGCGCTTCCTGGACGACCTCTCCGCCGCCGTGGACGGCGACGCGGACGCCCTGCGCGCGGCCGAAGACCTGCTGGCCGACTCGGACGAGGCGCGCGACCTGCTGTTCGACGCCCGCCGCGTGGCGGGTGAGGTGCGCGAGGCTGGTGGCGACTACGTGCCGCAGCCGGACCTCGAGGCGCGCGTGCTGGCTGCGCTCGATGCGCGCGGCGCGGAGACACCGAAGGCGGGCGCGACCTCGTCGACGAACGCCGGCCCCGCGCCGAGCGCCGTGAACGCGGCCCCATCGAGCGGGAGCGCGTCCGTCGCGGGCGTGGCGGCGGCGAGCGCGAGCCCCATGGCCCCGGGCGCGAGCCCCACAGCGGCGAGCGCGAGCCCCATGGCCCCCAGCACGGTCACCGCGACGAACCCCGGCCTGGCGACCGACCCCGAGCTGACGTCGGGGTCGTCGGCGCGCGCCACGGGCACGGGCGCGGCCACGCCAGACCCGCTGATGAGCCGCTGGGCTGGGGGTCCCGGGACCACGGCCGAGAAGGCCGCGGCGTTCCGTGCGGCAGCCGCTGAAGGCGCGGAGGCGCACAGCAGCCAGCTGGACACGGTGCCCGAGAAGCGCATGCGAAACGAGCGCGGTCGCGAGAGCGCGCCCCACGCGGGTGTGCGGCGCTCGGGCCTCGCCTTGGTGGTCGGGGCAGGCGCCGTGTTCGCCATCGCGGCCGCCGCGGCGCTGGCGTTCGTCGGGTCCAAGATGTTCGAGGGCGAGTCCAACGCGCCGGTCGTCGCCGCCCAGGGCTGGAGCGCCGAGGTCGTGACCGTCTCGCGGGCGGCGGACCCGTCGAACGAGAGCGGCGTGAGCATCCGCATGGCGGGCGCCAGCGAGTTCCTCCCGGCGGCGCAGGGTGTGACGCTGAGTAACGGGGCCACGCTGCGCACCGACGCGCGCACGCGCGCTCTCCTGCGCCTGAGCGACGGAACCGAGCTCACCCTGAACCGCGACACGGAGGTCTCGCTCGAGACCACGGGCGCGCGGGACCTGCGCCTCGCCCGTGGCGAGCTGCTGGCGGACGTGGCGCACCTCGACGCGGGACCCAACGCCAACCTCTACACGCCCCACGGGCACATCGAGGTGCTGGGCACCAAGTTCCTGCTCACCACCGACGACCAGGTGGCGAGCGTGCAGGTGCTGCGGGGCGAGGTGCGCGCGCACGGCGCAGCGGGCGCCACCGAGGTCAAGGCCGGCCAGGAGGGCGTGCTGCGTCCCGGCCAGGCCGCGACCGTGACGCCGGCCATGCACCTGGCGGCGCAGGTGGGCTGGTCGGAGCTGGGCGACGTGGCGGGCGACGAGGACATGCCCGTGCCGGGCATCGGCGAGCTGCGCGCGCATCGTCCGGGTGAGCGTCAGGCGCAGGAGCGCCCGCTGGCCATCTCGGAGCACAAGGTGTCCGTGCGCATCGTCGGCAACGTCGCGCGCACCGAGGTGGAGGAGGCCTTCCGCAACGACGGCAACGACGTCCTCGAGGGTGTGTATCGCTTCCCCCTGCCCCCCGACGCGCGCGTCGCCAGCCTGCAGCTGCTGATCGACGGCAACTGGGAAGAGGGCGCCATCGTCGGGCGTGACCGCGCGCAGGCCATCTGGCGCGGCGTCATCCGCAACGCCACGCCCCAGCAGGAGCGGCAGCAACAGCAAGAGGAGTGGATCTGGGTGCCCGGCCCCTGGCGCGACCCGGCCCTGCTCGAGTGGCAGCGCGGCGGGCGCTTCGAGCTGCGCATCTTCCCCATCCCGGCTCACGGCGAGCGCCGCGTGCGCATCACCTACGAGCAGACCATCGCGCCCTCGGCGGCGGGCGAGCGCCGCTACGTGTACCCGATGGCGCACAGCAACGCGGACGACGACTCCACGCGCGTGGGGCACTTCGAGGTGGACGTGCGCGTCGCGGGGCGCGACGTGGCGGCCAAGGCCGTGGGCTACGAGATGGCCAGCGCGCCCGAGGACGGGGCCGACCGGCTGCGCTTCTCCGCGCAGAACTTCCGCCCGGCGGGCGACCTGATCATCGACTACCGGCTGCCCGGCGGCGAGGCCGAGGTGCGCTACTGGACGTACCAGGGCACCGCCACCACGCCCCCCGGTGAGCGCTCGTCGGACCGCAGCGCGCGCCGCAGCGAGTCGCGCCAGAACGCCGAGGACCAGTCGGTGGCGCTGCAGCAGGCCGTGCACGCCGACGCGCGCCCCTACGTGGTGTTCGCGCTGCGGCCGGAGCTGCCGGCCTGGAACGAGCAGCGCCCGCGCAGCTACGCGTTCGTGGTGGACTCGAGCCAGAGCATGGTGGGCGAGCGCTTCGAGCGTGCGTCGCAGCTGCTGCAGCGCGTGGTGGGCGAGATGGACCGCCGCGACCGCTTCACGGTGCTGGCCTGCGACGTGCGCTGCGAGAGCTTCGGTGAGCCCAGCGCCCCGACGGCCGACGTGGTGGCGCGCCTGGCGCGCTTCCTGGACAAGGTCGAGCCGGCGGGCTCCACCGACGTGGTGATGGCGCTGCGCGAAGGGCAGTCGGCCCTGCTGCGTGGCCAAGAGGGGCGCGACGCGCACGTGGTCTACGTGGGCGACGGGCTCAGCTCGACGGGCTACCGGCGCGCCGGGCTCGTGGGGGGCCAAGTCAGGGAGCTGGCGAGCTCGGGGGTGTCCTTCAGCACGCTCGGCATCGGGCAGGACGCGGACGCGAACGTGCTCTCGGCCGTGGCGCAGGCGGGCGGTGGTCAGTACGTGCCGTTCGTCCCGGGTCAGCGCATCGGCGAGGCCGCCATCGCGGTGCTGGAGGCCACCTACGGCGCGTCCTTGCGCGACGCCACGCTGCAGCTGCCGGACGGCATCACGGACGTGTCCCCCGCGTCGCTGCCCACGCTTCGCGCCGGGCAGGAGGTGCTCGTGGTGGGCCGCATGGCCAGCAGCACGCCCGTCACCGGGCAGGTGCGACTGACCGGCAGCGTCGGCGGGCGTCCGTTCGAGAACCGCTACCCCGTCACGCTCACGCCCACCACCTCGGCGGGCAACGCGTTCGTGCCGCGGGTCTACGCGACCACGACCATCACGGAGCTAGAGCGCTCGGCCAAGAGCAACGACAACGCGCGCATCGTGGCGCTCAGCAAGGCCTTCCAGGTGTTGTCCAGCCAGACCTCCATGCTGGTGCTCGAGAGCGAGGCCATGTTCCGCGCCTTCGAGGTGGACCGCGCGCGCCCGGCCATCACGTGGACGGGCGAGGACGACATCGTGGAGGGCACGTCGAGCGGTCTCGTGGACATGAGCCCGCCCATGCAGCAGCCCACGCCCTCCGCCCCGCGAGCGCGCATGGCTGCCGGGGCGAGCGCCGGCCCAGCGATGGAGATGGCCGACATCCGGGAGCCGTTCGGTGAGGCGTCGTTCGCGAGAAACGAGCAACGCCGCCCGGCGGCGACCACGACGGCGGCCCCGATGGCCGCGCCGATGGACGACATGCTCATGCGCGGTGGTGGCCGCACCATGCGCCGCATGCGCCGGGTCTCCATCCGCGAAGGCTATGTGCGCTCCGATTCGTCCATCCGCGACCGCGACCTCGAGGCCGTGACCGCGGCCGAGGCGGCCCTGCGCGAGCAGCCCGACAGCCGCGACCGGCACCGCGCCCTGGTCCGGGCCCTCTCGCGGGCTGGTTCGCTGGTGCGCGCCGAGGAGGTGGCCCGTCAGTGGGTGGCCCGCGACGCGCTCGACACCGAGGCGCTGACCTACCTCTCTGACGTGGTGGGGCGCCAGGGCAAGCGGGACGCGGCGCTGCGCTACCTCTCGGGCGTGGTGGACCTCAACCCCGAGAACGAGGCCCTGCAGGAGCGCCTGGCCCTGGCCTACGAGCGCGCTGGCAAAGCGGAGGCTGCGTGCGGACACCGCGTGGCGCTGGCGGAGATCGACAGCGACGACGTGGACCACGTGGCCGACGCGGCGCGCTGCCGCCGCAGCCTGGGCGACCGCGTAGGCAGCGAGGGCCTGCTGACGGGCATGGACACCCCGCGCAACGCCGAGCGGGCGCGCACCGCGGTGGACCAACCGGCCTCGCCGGAGACGGTGCGTGGCGACCTCATGCTGGACGCGACCTGGAGCGGCGCCGACGACGTGGACCTCACGCTCGTCACGCCGCAGGGCACGCGCCTCAGCTGGATGGGTGGCCGCACCAGCGTGGTGGGCGAGGACGCGGCGCGCAGCGGGCGCGAGCGGCTCGGGCTGCGGCGGGCCGGCGTCGGCAGCTACTACATCGAGGTCTCGCGCGTGCAGAGCGCCGACCACCAACCCGTGCGGGGTGAGATCCGCGTCCGCACACCGTCCGAGACGCGCACCATCCCGTTCACGCTCAGCGACCAGCGCGTGGTGGTCGGGCGCGTGGACATCGTCACGCGCTGGGTGGTGCGCTGAGCGGCGCACCACCGTCGAGACCCCGAACGTCGTCGAGCCCCTGCCCAGCCGAGCGCTGCGCGGGGGCTCTGCGCGTCGGGACCTACGCCTCGCGGCGCAGCACCTTGACCGCGTGGTGCACCTGCTCGGCGGTCTCCTCGATGCTGACGTTGCCGTCCACGTGCACGATGTTGTCGCCGGGGAAGTACCGCCCGATGTCCTTGTAGAACGCCGCCAGCGCGGCCTGCAGCTCTTCTTCCTCGAACAGCTCGCGACTGCCCGAGCGCCCCTGCCGGCGGCTCGCGGCCTGCTCTGGATCCACGTCCAAGACGATGGTCAGGTCCGGCCGGCGCGCCTGCGCGTTTAGGGTGCGCACCCACGCGATGGTCTCTTCGCGGTCGGCGCCCGCGGTGAGCGACTGGTAGGCCACGGAGGAGTAGTCGTAGCGGTCGGTGATCACCGTCACGCCGTCCATGAGGTTGGGGACGACCTCGGCGTCCAGGTGGTCCACCCGGTCGGCCGCGAACAGCAGCGCCATGGTCGTCCAGCGTGGGGCACGCGCCCCGCCGATGCCAGGGACCACCACGCGTCCAGTGAGCATCTGGCGGATGAGCACGCCGATCGGGCCGTCGCTGGGCTCGCGTGTGGTGTGGATCGGCAGTCCGCGCCCGGAAAGCGTCTCCGATAGGAGGCGGCTCTGCGTGGTGGTGCCGGCCCCGTCGATGCCCTCGATTGCGATGAGTAGACCCTCGATCATGGCGCGGAAGCTACCACCATTTCATGGGACGGGGAGCGCTCGTCGACCGCTCACGCGCTCTCCGTCGAGGGTGACCGCTCCAGCCCGGACCTCGAGCTCGGGGGGCGACGTGTCGAGCGTCAGATCTGCTTCGGAGCCCACCCGCACGACGCGTCCCGCGTGCCGCACGGTGAGCGCCTGGTCCCCGGATCGCACGGAGACCCGCCCGCGTGCGACGTCCACCGCCAGCGGGGCGAGCGTGATGAACGTGATGAGGCTGTTCTCCTCGACGATCACCCGCCCACCGTCCGGCGCCAGGACCTCCACGCGCCCCCCTGCTGGCGTCTGGACGTGCTCTCCGCGCTCGAAGGCGCCACGCCGGACGCTCTCGCCGTTCAGCGTGGACTCGAAGGTGGCCACGACGGGTGTGGCGCTGACCGTCGGTCGCAGGGCGCGCACGGTGACGACGACCACCGCGCACACCGCCGCCACCGCGAGCAGCGCCCGAGTGCGGGCGCTCATTCTTCCGCCCACGACGGCAGCCCGAACTTGTAGGTGAAGCCGATCTGCCCCATCAGCCGCACGTCGTGGTCGATCACGCCTGCGCGCAGGAGGTTGGTGAGGATGGGACGCGAGCGACCGGCGACGATCCCCTCGAAGCGCGCCATGAAGTTCCACGAGTCCGACAAGACCACCTCGGCCACACCACCGATCCGAAGGCGCGCGGCCCCGCGGCGGTCTGGCGCTCGATAGCGGTCCGAGTGGGTGTCCAGGCCGATCACCGCCGTGACCGTGGCGGCGCTGGCGAGGTGCACGGAGATCAACCCTTCGAGCGAAAACAGGAAGGTGTTGGTGGGCGACTCCCGCGGAATCGCGCCGTCCATGTAGCTCTGGGCGCCGCCAAAGCCACCACCGATGCGCACCTGCGCCCCGACCGACAGCGAGGTCAGAGGCCGATACGCGGTCTTGAAGCGCAGCTCGATCTCGGTGAGCAGGAAGAAGCTGCGCAACGAGATGCCGAGGTCGAGCCAGCGATGCACGCTGCCGCCGGCGCGCGCCTCGAGCAGGAACGGGAAGCCGGTGGCGATCTCGATGTACGCGTGCCGGTTGGGGGTCAGCGTCGCGGCGTGGCTGCGCAGCGCACGCTGTTGCTCCAGCTGGGCCAGCTCGGCCTCGGCCTCCTCCTGGGGCGTGGCCGGCCCCTCGCGCACGAGGTCGACCGCGACGTCGCGCGGGCCGCCTGCGCTGAGGGTGATCTGCTGGGTCTGGGTCGTGTGGTGCTGCGCCCGGACCTCGACGCGGTGGGGACCCACGGGGAACATCCCCTCGAATGGGATGGGCCCGCGGTACTCGTCGTCGACGTAGAGGAAGGCGCCGCGCGTGTTGCTCGAGACCCGTAGCAGCACCTGCTCGGGGATCAGCTCGGCGGTGACCGTGCAGGTCTCGCCCAGGCGCACCTGGCACACGTCGCGGAACTCGCTGTGGCCCTCTGCGATGACGCGGATGGCGTAGGTGCCGGGCTGCGCGCCCTCGAGGATGACAGGGGCCGGGCCGAAGTCCTGGTCGTTGACGAACACCTGCCCGCGCACGTTGGCGCGCACGACGATGGTGCCCGGCACCTGCTCGACCGGCTCCATCACGAGCACCACGGCGGCCCGGCGACCCGCCTCGACACGCACCGTGCGGCGCGCGGTCTGGTAGCCGTTGGCCTCGGCCTCGACGATGTGCTCGCCCGGGGCCACGTCCTCCACGGTGCGCCCGCCCACGCCGAGTGGGTCTCCGTCCAGAAAGAGACGCGCCGCCAACACGTTGGCTGCCACGTGCAGGCTGCCGGTCACCTGAGCCGGGCGCATGGTGAAGTGCACGGTGGTGCGCTCGGCGGCCCTCACCTCGACGGTGGTCTCGTAAGGAGACAAGCCTCCCTCACGCGCCTCGACGCGGATGCGGTGGGTGCCCACGCTCAACCCCTCGACCACGGCGGGTGTCGTGCCGCGCTCTATGCTGTCGACCAGTACGCGCGCGCCCGAGACGTCTCCCGCCACCAGGATCGAGCCCAGCTCGCCTCCCTGGCTGCGCAGCAGCACGGACAACTGCAGGGTCTGCCCTGGAGTCACGTCCACCCACTGGTTGAACGTGATGTAGCCACGCCGCCCGACCTGAACGAGGTGGCGCCCAGGAGCGACGCTCAGCGTGGCGGGCACGTTCCCCGCGTCCGCGCCGTCCACGCGCACGGCCGCGCCCTCGGCGGGAGGGTTCTGAGCCGTGAGCACCAGCTGGGCCGCCTGGGCCTGCACTGCCGAGGGCGCGCTCAGCGCGGTGAGCGTACCGGCGAGGAGCAGCGTCCGGAGTCCCATCGACGACAAGCTCATGGACGAGCGAGTCGCCGACACGAGCGAACCCCGCGCACGCGGGCGCTCAGTGGACCCTTCGGGGCGAGCGCCAGCGCGCGCTCGCGAGCCTGCGGCGACACCACGAACGCATGCAAGCGGAGGGCGCGCCGAGGGGACATGCTTCGACAGCCAGTGAACCATGATGCCTGCGTGTGTAGCCTGTCCATGCGCTTCGCAGCAAGCACGATGGCGCGCATGCGCCGGGCCGCCGCACGTGGCGTCGCGAGGCCAACTGACGCAGCCCGCGCGGGGGGCAGCGTCGGGGGACCCCCGTGACGCCGCCCCGGTCGGGGACGGACCGTCTGGGGCTCTGGCTCGACCCTTCAGCCCTTCGAAGCACCGCTGAACGGGCAGCCCGTGGCCTGAGGGGGGGCCGCGCGCTCCACCGCGGGCCGCACCTTCGGCTCGCCGCTCGGATTGGCCAAGGGGATCAGCGCGCGCAGCGTGACGCCCGTGATCTCCTGGAGCGCGATCGCGATGGGCCCGGCCGCGCCCTCCTGGATGGCTGCGTCCACCGAAACGATGCCCTCGCGCGAGAGGCCCTGGGGCACGTCGGCCACGAAGCCCCCGTAGGCGTGCGCTACCGTCAAGACGAGCTGCTCCACCGTGAGCCACTCGTGGCAGTGCACCACGCGCGCCGCGAGGAACGCATCGCGATCTGCGCGCTGCACGCTCCCGCTGGCCAGCTCCCGCCGCGAGGCGTCGAAGCCCGACGGACCAGACCAAGCCGCGACATCGTCGCTCGGCTCGCGGTACCAGAACACCAGGGGCTGCTCGACGGCGCCAGCCACGAGCGCGTACAGCGAGCGAGGGCCCACCAACAGGTGCTTCAACAGTCCCGCCATGCGCAGCTTGTCGTAGTAGTCCGGGGACTTCGACTTGCCGAGGAGGTCTTGGCAGGTCCGCACGAGGAGCCAGCGGGGGTCGACGTTCATGGGTCGATCCTACGCTGCGCGCCGAGCGCCGGCCAGCGACCGCGTTCAGCTCCGAGCGACCGCCCCGCCTTCAGTCCGCGAGGTGCTGCACCAGGAAGTCGATCAGGGCGCGTACGCGAGGGCTGGGCTCGATGTCTTGGTGGTAGACGAGCCATACCTCGCGCGGGGCCGGTGGGCTGTACGTGTCGAGGCGCACCAGGCGTGGGTCACGGTCTCCCAACAGACGCGGGATCAGACCGAGGCCGAGCCCCTCGCGCAACGCCTCGACGCACACGGCAACGCTGTTCGTGCGCAGCACCACCCGCGCATCGGGGCAGTTCTGCTCGAGCCAGGCGTTCTCGGGTTCACTGCCGGGCCCCTCGAGGAACGCGACGAGGTCATGGTCCGCATAGGAGCTGCCTGGGTTCGGGCGGCCCCTGCGTTCGAGGTACTCGCTCGTACCGTGCAGAGCGAGCGGAACGCGCATGACCCGGCGGGCGACGACATCCGGCTCCTCCGGTCGGGCGATGCGCAAGGCGAGGTCCGCCTCGCCACGGTCGAGGCGCAGGCGGCGCTCGGTGCACGTGATGCGCAGCTCGATGCCTGGATGCCGCAAGCGCAGGCGCGGGAGCAGCGGCGTGAGATAACGCGCTGCCACGATGCCTGTGGTCGTCATGTGGACGGGGCCCACCAGATCCGCGTCCGTCGCCGCGGAGGCGCGCGCGAGCGCCAGCGCCTCCAGCTCCATGCGCTCGGCGTGCGGGAGCAACCGCTTGCACGGCTCGGTCGGGATCCAGCCGCGCGCCGTGCGGTCGAAGAGACGCACGCCCAGCTTGTCTTCGAGCTGGGCCACGCGCCTCCCCACCGTCGTCGGGTTGGTCTTGGCGCTACGCGCTGCGGCTGCGAGCGTTCCGCGCCGCGTCACCGCGAGGAGATAGCGTACGTCGTCCCAATCGAGCATGGGCCCCGAGTGTAGAGCAGAACGGGTGCGTTCACCGCGACGCTTCAGACGCGCCCGTAGTCGAGGTCCAGCGCGAGCTCGTCGTCGTCGAGCGCGACCATTCCGTCGGAGGCAGGAACCACCTCCGCGCCGAGTCGACGCGGGCGGACACCTTCGCCGAGGACCTCCTCGAAGTGGCCGACGACCTCGGGCCAGACCGAGGCCGCGTACTGCACGCGAAAGAAGCCGAAGTGCCCGAAGCGCGAGACGGCGACGTCCTCCGGGCGGAAGCGGACGTGCTCGAGGGCCGCGCGGCGGTGTCGCGCGATCAACCACGAGACATTCCCAAGGGGTGCGAAGTCGTCGTCCGTGACGCTCAGCGCGAGCAGCTTGCCCCGATAGGACGCGAGCCTGGTGGCGATCTCCGGGTGGTCGCTCAGGTAGTAGTCGGGGCGCTTGCACCAGCTCGCCCACTCGTCGACGACACCCGCGGGCATGTCCACGCCCAGCCCCGCCCACCCCGGGAGGTAGCCCAAGGTGGTCGTCAGCATGGGCATGAGCACGAACCAGTTCAGCCACATACGCGGGCGCACGCTGGGCGCGAACGCCGCCCAGTAGCCCCGTTGGGCGCCCATCGTCACCACGGCCTCGGGCTGCGGGACGCCCTCCAGGGCAGCCACGATCTGACCGCCAAAGCTGTGCCCAATGGCAAAGAAGGGCACGCTCGACGGACCCTCACCACGCAGCGTTCGCACGGCAGCCGGAGCGTCCCGCTCGAGCCAGTCGGACATGGTGGCGTCGTCGTGCTTCACGTGGTCGGACACCGACCCTCCGACACCGCGGTAGTCGTAGATCAGGATCTCGAAGCCAGCCTCGGCCATGTGCCGCGCGAACGCGGCGTAGTGCTTGCGCGGCACCGCCGTGGCCCCGTGTAGGACCACCTGTGCGCGCACACGCCGGGTACGCGGTCGGTACACGTCTGCCTCGAGCAGCCGTCCATCGCTCGTGACGAGCATGCGGGGGATGACGGCCACGTCCGTGTGGTCCGTCTCCATGGTGGGGGTCTGCGCGATCGAAGAGGTGGGGGTCATGATCGTCCTCCGTAGGGGTAAAACGTCTCTCTCCGTCCACCTTGGCGGCCCGCCGCATGCCGCGCCGCAGCGAACTCTGCAGGTCGGTGCTGCAGAAATGCAGTGGTCTCACGACCATCCGTACGGCTCAGCCTCTCCGTTCCCGGGCGGGTGGCACGGGTACGACGACGCGACGATAGTCAGGCGAGGGAGCGGTTGGCCCGGGAGCGGGGGTGGCGATTCGCCGGTGACACGCACCGGAACGAAATGACTATGGATGCTCAGTGGGCGCACCTCTAGGGTGACCGTCGATTGAATACGTCGTTTCAAGTGAGCACACGATCCCACCTCGTGAAACGGAACAGCATGCTCTTTCAGTCCTTCCTGTCCCCATAGAGAGAAACTGCGCAAATGAGATATCCGAGTGGAATGTTGACCGTGGTCGTGATGATCGTGGGTTGTGGCGCAGGGGGTGAGCAGCCGCCCGTCGGCCTGCCGGATGCAAGCGTGCCGGTCGACACGGAGGCGCCGGTGATCGTGTCGATCTCACCCCCGGATGGCGCGCTTGGGATCGGCGAGGACGCGGTGGTCGTCATCACGTTCAGCGAGCCGATGGACCGTCTTTCCGTCCAGGACAGCGTCGCCGCCGCCGACCTCGGGGCGGTCGACTACACCTGGAGCTCCGACAACACGCGGCTCACGATCACCCCCGTGAACCCGCTGTCCTATGCGACGGGGTCGGACCCTGGCGTGGTGTCCGCGTTGCCATTCACCGTGATCGTCGGCACAGGTGGGCAAGACGTCGCGGGCAACACTGTGCAGGCGGGCGCTCAATCGACCTTCACGACGTATCGTGCGATCGCTGCGAGCCTGCTCAGCGTCGAAGCCCTCACGGCGACGACGGATCCCACCGCCGTCGCGAGCACCGTCGGCGCGCTGTACATCGGGGACGACGGCAACGGCGGCACAGCGAAGGGCACGCGCGGCTTCATCACGATGACTCTGGCGGGGATCCCCGACGAGGCGGTCGGCATCGCGTCCGCGACGCTCGAGACTGCGTCGGTGGGCACGAACGGAGCACCCTTCCTCGAGCTTGGCACGCTGCTGCTCGACCACGCGCGCTTCACCATCGCCACGGACGCGTTCGCCGCCGCGACCGAAGCAGAGGTGAACGCCGCATTCAACCTCGTACCGCTGACGACCGTGGGCTCGTGGATGACGGACGAGAACACGGTTCCGTCCATGGACGTCACCGACGCGGTCAGGACCGACTTCGCAGAGCGCGCGACCCTGGGCGACCGCAGCCAGTATCGGGTCCGCATGGCCACGGACCTGAACACGGACGCGAACGCCGACGGCGTCCTGCTGTCACGCGATGACCTCGTGCTGCGGGTGGCCTACCTGTTGCCTTGAGGCCAAGCCGCGCGAGCGGCAGTCGTTGCAGGTCAGGGGGCTGTCGAAGCGCGCGCCGCGCAGCTCCACGCGCGCTGGCAACGGACGTCGGTCGAGTCAGTGCCTGGGCCGGCCACGCTCCTCCGCGAGCGCTGCGCGGGCCAGCAGAGCCACCAGCTCGAACCGGGAGACCACGCCCAGCTTTCGGTAGATGGTGCGGAGCTGGTTTGCCACCGTCCTGAGCGCGCAGCCTCGCGCCTGGGCGATCTCGCGGTCGGAGTGACCGGCGAAGACCCGGCGCGCGATGTCGGCTTCGGCGTCGGTCAGCAGCCGCTCGAGCCCGGACGCCGCCGGCGCCGCCAGCAACAACAAGCGGGGAGGCCGGCCGAGCGTCGCCCCGTCGTCGCTCATGGGATGGCCTCTGCCGGGCGCGAGCGGTCGCACGGCAGCTTCACGAGCGGGCGCCCGTGGATTCCAAGCGTGACACCCACCCGGATGAGATCGACACGGCTCGCGAGCCCGAGCTTGCGGAGCGCGCACGTCAGCAGGTTCGCCGTGGTCGACTCGGCGAGACCCAGCGCGTACGCGATGACCTTGTTCGAGTCTCCGGTCACCGCGTGCGCCGCAACCTGCGCCTCCAGCACGCTCAACGAGCGATCGAGCACGGCCAGCGGCGGGTTCGCGAGCGCCAGGTAGTAGCGCTTCCCATCCGAGTCCTCGTAGTCGACAATGGACCAACGCCCCTCGACGAGGCCCTGCCAGAGGTCCAGCGTCTCTCGACCCTCCGAGTGGGTGCCCCGGGCGCGCTCCACGCGCGCGACGGCCTCTCGGAGGCACTCCCGCTGCTCCACCGCCGCACCCCGCGCGTCCTCGACGTGCCCGTCGGGACGGAGGACCGCGTCCGCACCGCCGGCGCGCGCCGCGTCCGACAAGGCGCTGCGGAGACGCAGACCCGAGGCCATGTGGACTGCGATCCGACGGTGCGTCTCGCGGTCGCGAGGCGAGAGGCTGATGCCTCGCGCGATCGCGCCGCAGAGCACCCCTCGCCCTGCGCCATCCACGCAGTACGTGGCCCACGAGTCGTCTCCGTCGACCGAGCGGATGAGGTCGTCCACAGGCTCCGACGCCGTGCTGCTGCCGCTCCCCCTCCCCAACGCGAAGCGCTCCGAGAAGAGCGAGGAGGCGGTCCCGGTGGGGAAGAAGGCGTCCTGCATGGCCTGGTCGAGGTTCGTGTTGTGCTCCCGAAACCAGCCGAGGGCATCGGGGTTGCCCTCCATGAACGCCTCTTCGAAGTGCAGCGTCTGACCCGGCTGCTTCTGAAAGATGTAGCCGAAGGGCAACACGGCGCCGGGCACCTGACGCGCGAGCTGGGTGCCGATGCGCGCCAACCACTCCCCGGTGTTTGCGGACGGCGCGTAGCTCAACTCGATCAAGCCCAGGATGCTGTGTTTGTCCACGGGTCGAGTATGGGCCATCGGGCGGCGCAAGGGCCGCCTCGGGGCCCGTTCGCGAACGAATTGACTATGGCCGCCACGCGACACACGCCAGCGAATGCCAGCGGCGGAACCCCTCGACGGTACGTCGACGACCCCGCACCCATCTGCACACGCCGTCAGACGGCGAGCAGCTCCTTGACCTTCGCGATGACCTGCGGCGCCTGAATGGGCTTGGTGATGTATGCGTTCGCCCCGAGGGCCATGGCGCGCTGCCGGTCCTCGGTGGAGCCCTCGGTCGTGATGATGATGATCGGCACGTCCTTGTGGGTCTCGTCGCTGCGGATGCGCTTCACCAGCTTCAGCCCATCCATGATGGGCATGTTGATGTCGGTGATGACGAGGTCGAACTTGCCCCCCGCGAGCTTGCGCAGGCCGTCCACGCCGTCCTCGGCTTCCGTGACCTTCAGCTTCTTGATGCGTGCGAGAGCGAACACCAAGAGCTGCCGCATCATGGGTGAATCTTCGACGACTAGGCAGGAAAAGTCGGACATGGTCAGTCGGTACTCTCGGAGGACGCGGCCTCGGCAGCGGTGAGGTTCTGTCGGACCCCAGCGAGGGCCGAGATGGGCCCGGCCGCGGCGGCGTACAAGTTGGCGGCGATCAGGGCGGTACCAGCCTGAGCGCCGAGGAGTTGAAAGAGCTCTCGGTCGACGTTCATCCACTGGCTCTTCTGCTCGAGCAAGGTGATGACTGAGATGGCGCCCACCGGCTTGCCATCGGAGATGAGGGGGATGACCGCGACGGGGTCGTCGTGGGTACCCTGGATGAAGTCCGCGCTGCCGTCCTCACGGATGCGCGGGATGCCGGTGAGGCAGGCCTCTCCCACGGGCCCCACGCCCACGGGTACCGGCACGATCGTGCTGGGGTCTAGCTGTTCGTGCGCGATGGGATAGGCCGTCTCGGTGCCCGCGTCGAGCACATAAATGACGAACCCATAGGCCCCGACGAGCTGCCCGCACATGTCGCGCAGGTGGCGCACCACGCGTCGCAGCGAGAGGGATGCGCCCAGCTGGTAGCTGGCGATGTAGAGGTTGGCGAGGTCGTTGACCTCTTGCTCGATCTCGTCGTGCCGGCCCTGGTGCTCTTGGCGCTTCTCTTCCAGCTCGGAGCTGCGCTCCAACAAGGCGGAGCGCTCTTGCTCCAGCTTCTCGACCGTGCGGAGCAGGTCGCGGATGGCGTCGTCGCTGGCGATCTGAGCGCGCAGCCGCGCGTTGTCCTCCTGCAGGGTCCCGAGCTCCTCCCGCAGCTGCGCGTTCTCTTGGAGCAGGTGCTCCGTGTACTCCACGCCCTTCTTCAAGAACGACCGTACGAAGCTCTCTCGTTCTTTGATCAGGTCCATGGGGAGATCGCTCGCGCGGGTTTTGTCAGGGTCGCTCATCGTTCGCTTGCTGTGGAAAGACTATCAGACCTGAACGCGGCATTGGAAGGCCCAAGGCGCGCGCCGTGACGACGCTGCGAGCGTCGTTCACGTGCTCGTCAGCTCCGCCAGGCGCTCCGCCATGGCACGCAGCGGGAGGCTCCTGTCCACCGCCCCCGTGCGCACCGCTGCGCCTGGCATGCCGTAGATGACGGCGGTCTCCGGCGCCTCGGCCATGACGATGCCGCCCGCGTCACGCAACGCGACCACGCCTCGCGCCCCGTCGTCGCCCATGCCCGTCAACACCACGCCCACCGTGCTGGCCCCGAACACGCGCGCGGCCGACTCGAACAGGCGGTCGACGGATGGGACGTAGCGGTCCCCTGCGTCGGACGAGACGACCTTCACTCCCAGGCCTCGCTGCAGCTGCACGACCTCCATACAGCGCCCCCCCGGGCAGATGAACGCCGTCCCTGCGGTGAGGTGATGGACATCGCTGGCCTCGGCCACACGCATCCCACCGACCTTGTCCAACCGCTCCGCGAAGGTCTTGGTGAAGCGCTCCGGCATGTGCTGGGCCACGACCACCGCCGTACTGGTGGACGACGGCAGCCGGCGAAACACCTCGACCAGCGCGGTGGGCCCGCCCGTGGACGACCCGATGACGATGAGCCGGGTGGGCTGCTTGTCGCTGGCCGCGCCACGACGAGGCAGCGTGAACTCCCCGCTGCCGCGCACGCGCGCGCTGATCTCGAGCCCAGCGGGTGACAGCTGCCGCACCACCTCCACCTTCTCGGCCAGCTCGGCACCGATGCCGGAGAGATCGCTGGTGACGGTGCGCGTGGGCTTCGCCACGAAGTCGAGGGCCCCCATCTCGAGAGCTCGGAAGACGTTCTCCTTGGCCGAGTACCCGCTGACGACGATCACGGGCGTCGGCCGGCGCGCCATCATGAGGCGCAGGAAGGTGAAGCCGTCCATGCGCGGCATCTCGAGGTCGAGCGTGATCAGGTCCGGCTGGAGCTCGGCCACCATGCGCAGCGCTTCGTCACCATCACCCGCCTTGCCGATCACCTCGACCGCGGGCAGCGACGCGAGCAGCTCGGAGATGGTGCGGCGGTTGTACGCCGAGTCGTCGACGACCAGGACGCGGAGATGTCTCATGAGCCCTCGGTGGCGGATGGCGTGCGGAAGAGGTGCGGGGCGGGGCGGCGGTACACGAGGTCGGTGGACACGTGCACCAGCTCGAACGCAGTGCTGGCGTTCAGCAGCGACTCGCTGTGCCCGAGCAGCAAGTACCCCCCCGCGACCAGGCGCTGGTAGAAGGTGTCGATGGCCCTGCGGCGGGACTCGGGGTCGAAGTAGATGAGCACGTTGCGGCAGAACACGGCGTCCACGCGGCCCACGATGGCGGTGCGGCTGTGATCGAGGAGGTTCAGGTGACCAAAGTGACACATCGCGCGGATGTGCGGGTGGACTTGACGTCCTTCCGGTACTTCTACGAAGTAGCGCAGATATCGGTTCTCGGTCGTGCGGAAGCTGGCCTCGGTGTAGACGGCCCGACGCGCCTTGTGGAGCACCCTCCGCGAGATGTCGTTGCCGTAGATGCGGACATCCCACCCCTTGAAGAGGCCTGAGTCCTCCACGAGGATGCCGAGGGTGTAGGCCTCCTCACCGCTCGAACAGCCCGCGCTCCAGAGCGCGAGGCGTCGCGTGCCCCGCTCCTCGGCGCGGGCCTTGAGCTGCGGCAGGATCTCCTCTCGGAACGCGCGTAGCTGGTACTCCTCGCGGAAGAAGTAGGTCTCGTTGGTGGTCAGCACCTCCACCGCGTTCTCGAGCTCGGTCGCGGCGTCCGGGTGATAGCGTAGGAACTGGTAGTACGCGCCGTAGTCGCTGAGCCCGACCGCGTCCAAGCGCTCCCGCAGGCGGCGCGCCACGATGGAGCGCGCGTCGTCGGAGAAATAGATGCCGCAGAAGCGGTTGATGAGGTCCCGGATCATCCGGAAATCCTCGACGCCGAGGCCGGGACCGTCGTCGAAGAGCAGCGGCACTCAGCCCTCCTCCACGCGGTTGGGGGTCAGGTGCTGGTCGAGCGCGCGGCGCACGTGGGGGTCGGTCTCCGCGTCGGCGTGCGCGCGCAAGACGTCCACGCCCCCGGGGACATCCGCCAGTGCATTGACCGCCACGGCGCGCACGTGCCACGCGACGTGGCGCAGGGCTTCTCCGGCAACGCGGAGGGCCGTCTCTGGATCGCCGCGCAGCGACAACGAGAGGGCTTGCTTCACCACCTCCTCGTCCGAGTGGCGCGCCAGATCGGCCAGCGCATCGTCGAGCGGGGCCTGCAGCACACGCAGCGCCTCGAGGGCCGACAGGGCGACCCCGGGGCGCTCGCTCTGCAGCTTCTCCCGCAACACCGGAACCGAGCGGGTGTCTCCGGCGAGGGCGAGCGCGCGCGCGGCGGCGGCGACCACCGCCGGGGTGTCCGCTTCGAGCGCGACGCGCAGGGCACCGCGGAGGCTGTCCGCGCCCAAGACGCGGCCCAAGACCCCGAGCGCCTCGGCGGCGGCCACCCGCACGTTCACGTCGTCGTCCGAGAGGGACAATCTGACGCACTCGGCGGAGTCGTCGTGGTGCACCTTCGCGAGCGCGAGGACGGCCGCGCGACGCACGACCGGACTCGCGCTGGCCTGCGCTGCGCGAAGCCCCTCGAGGCGCTGCGCGTCATCCACGTCGGCGATGATGTCGCAGACGACGGCCGCGCCTGGCCAGTCGAACGAGATGCCTTGCAGGGCGCGACCCACGGCCGCCGGATGCACCGCGAGCAGGTGGCGCAGCGCGACCCCCACGGCGGTCGCGAGCTCTTCGCCCGCCGCCTGCAGCATCGTCACCAGGCGCGCGGCGTCGCCCTCCTCCGGGCACGCCGTCAGGCTGCGCACGGCCGCCCGTCGCACGGCCTCGTCGTGCGCGTCGAGCGCGGCCGAGAGCGAGGCGCGGACGGCTCGCGTCAGCTGCTCCGATGGCGCCGCGCCCGCGGCGTCGGCGTGCTGCAGCAGGTCGCAGGCGAGCTCCAGCGAGAGCCCGCTGACCAGCCCCGAGGTCTGACCGTGGACCTCCAGGAGCGGCTCGATGGCGCTCGGCCCCCAGTGCAAGAACGCCTGAAGCGCCTCGCTGGGGAGCGCCCCCTCCGAGGCGAGGCCCAACGCAACCTCCAGGATGCCTGGATCTTGGCCCAGGATCGCGAGGTGCGCGGCGGCCTGACGGACGGCCAGGGCGCCCTCCACGACCAGCAGCCGGAGCGACTCGCGCGCCCGAGGTGTCAGCTGACGCGCACGCGCGCTCACCGCCCGCGTCAGCTCCGGAGACGCATCGAACAAGCGCACGAGGCCGACCGCCCCGCTCCCAGCCACTGTCAGCGAACGGTCCTCGAGGGCCTCCACCAGCGGGTCCAGGGCCTCGACCCGGCCGGTGCGTCCGAGCAGCTCGAGGGCCACGCGCTGCGTCATGCGGTCGCCCATGAGGGGTGCCAGCTCGTCGTACGGCACCTCGCTCGACAGGCGCGTCAGCGCGTCGAGCGCCGCCAGGCGCTGGAAGGGGTCCGCGGAGCGCAGCAGCCCTCGCAGCGCCAGCTCGGCCTCTCGCCCGCCGATGCGCGACAAGGCCTCCACGGCTGCCGCGGCGGTGTTGGCGTCGGGCTGGTGCACCGCATCCACCAAGGCCGGCACGGCGCCGACCGCCCCCGTGTTGCCGAGCCCCTCCACGATGAACTTCTTGGCCGCCACGTCCACCAGGGGGAGGCGTCGAAGGAGCGCGTCCGCCACCGTGCCCCCGTGCTTGGCGAGCGCCTCGAGCGCCGAGTTGCGCAGCCCCACGTTCTCCCCCTGCACCACCGCATCCACCAAGCGCTCGATCAGCGCGGGTGGGCCCGCTCGCTGACCCAGCAGCGCGGCCGCCTCCTTGCGCACGCGCCAGTCGGTGTCGCCGAGCGCTCCGACGAGTCCCGCGATGCCGGAGGCGTCCGTCGGCGACAGCTGCCCCAAGCGGATCACCTCACGCCGACGGGCCTCGGCGTCCTGACCTTCCCCCTCCTGCTGGACCTCGTGGGCAGCGAGCTCGGGGCGACCGTTGGACGCCGTCATGTCCGCCGGCTCCTCCCGCGCTTGGGCGTTGGGGTCTTCGGCGCTGAGCTGGCGGGCGCCACGGAAGATGGTGTGCTGGACGGCGGAAGCTCGGAGAGCCCAGTCAGGGTCGCGCTGTCGATGTCGAGCCCGCGGGCCGGCGCTGCCACGCGCGCCACGTCGATGACGAACACCAGCTTGCCGCCGTGGTTGAACACCTGCGCGATGCCGCGCACGTCGTCGCCGCGGCCGAGCGCGGGGACGCTGCGTTCGTCGGCGCTCGTGGTGCCGAACACCTCGGTCACCGCATCCACCACCAACCCGACCGCCCGTCCGTCCAGCTCGACCACCACCCACTTGGTGCGCCGCGTGCGGGCCGCGACCTCGAGCCCGAAACGGAGCCGCAGGTCGACGATGGGCACGACCTCCCCGCGGTGGTCGGTCACGCCCAGCACGACGGCCGGCGCGTGGGGGAGCTCCACGACGGGCATGGGGTTGATGATCTCGCGCACCTCGAAGATGGACACGGCGTACTGGACGCTACCCACCAGGAACCCGACGAGGTTCTTGGAGCGGTCGGCGCGACGTGACGCTTGTCCGGTGTGCTTGACGATCATTTGCGTAGCAGCGGCGTGGGTTCGAGGAGGATGAGGATGTCGGACTCGGTGGCGACGTCGCCGCGCATCTCGCGCGTGCGGTTGACCCGCGGGCGCCCGATGCCGTGGACGAACTCGCTCATGTCGCCCGCGACGACACCGGAGAGCTCGATCTCGTCGGGCGCAAGGCGATACACCTGCAGCACGCGGTCGACGAGGAGGCCCATGATCTCGTCGCCCTTGTCCACCAGCAGCACGCGCGTGTGCTTGTCGTGGGGGGCCTCGGCCACGCGCAGCTTGCGGCGCAGGTCGAACACCGTGGTCACGCGGCCGCGCACCGAGATGATGCCGAGCACGTGTCCCGGCGTGCGTGGGACGGGCGTGATGGCCGGGGGCTTGAGGATCTCCCGGATGGCGCCCAGCGGCAGAGCGTAATATTCGTCGGCGAGCTGGAACGCGAGGTACTCACGCAGCGCATCGGGATCCGATGTGGGCGTCGCGCTGGGCGTGATCGCGCCCGGCATGATGGTCTTGCTGCGCGCCATCGCGTCGCTCATGCCCGCACCCTCATGCGCGCCGCCTCACTGCCCGAGAGCACCTCCTCCAGCAGGCCGGGCGCGTCCAGCACCAACGCGACCCGCTGGTCGCCGAGGTCGGTGGCCCCCGCGAAGCCGCGGATGTCGCGCAGGCTCGGGCCGAGCGCCTTGATGACGATGTCCTGTTGACCGGCGAGCGCGTCCACCACGAAGCCGAGGCGACGATGGCCCAGGGCCGACACGACCACGTACTGCCGACCGGCGTCCACACGGGGAATGTGGGCCAGATCGAAGAGGCGCTCGAGCCGGCAGATCGGCAGCGTGCTACCGCGCAAGGTGAGCACCTCGCGGCCCTCTACGGTGCGAACGGCGTGCTCGTCCAACGCGATGGCCTCCTGCACTGACGTGATGGGCAGCGCATACCAGCGATCGCGCACCCGCACGAGCAGCGCGCTGATGATGGCCAACGTCACCGGAAGGGTGATCGTGAACTTCGAGCCGATGCCCGTCTCGGACTGGACGTCGATGACGCCACCCAGCCGCGAGATGTTGGTCTTCACCACGTCCATGCCGACGCCGCGGCCGGAGATGTCCGTGACGGCCGCGCTGGTGCTGAAGCCCGGAGCGAAGATGAAGTTGAAGGCCTCCTCGCGGGAGATCTCGCTGCTCAGCTCGCGCGAGATCATGCCCTTGCGCACCGCAGCCTCGAGCAGCTTGGCCTCGTCCATGCCCGCCCCGTCGTCCTCGATCTCGATCAGGACGTGGTTGCCCTTCTGGAAGGCATTCAGCGCGAGCGTGCCCGTCGCTGGCTTGCCCGCCAGCTCGCGCGCCTTGGGCGGCTCGATGCCGTGGTCGATGGCGTTGCGGATGATGTGCATCAGCGGGTCGCTGAGCTCCTCGACGATGAGCTTGTCGACCTCGGTCTCCGCGCCGGTGACGACGAGGCGCACCTCCTTCTCGTGCTCGCGGGCGACCTGCCGCACGATGCGCGCGAGCTTGTCGAACACTTGCCCCAGCGGGACCATGCGCACGTCGAGGATGCCGTCTTGAAGCTCCTCGAGGTGCCGCTCGAAGCCCCGGTTCACGCGGTGGAGCTCGAGGGCCAGGTGCCGCAGCTCGGGGCTGCGGCGGATGCGCTCGGTCAGGCGCGCCACCGAGCTGCGCACGATGGCCAGCTCGCCCACCACGTTCATGAGGTGGTCCAGCTTGCGGATGTCGACGCGCACGGTGTTGGCGACCGAGCGGAGGGAGAGCTGGTCGGCCGTGACGTCGCGGTCGTGCCCGCGGTCCTCGCCACGCGCGGCGTCGTTGAGCTCGCGCGGCACGGGTGGGGCAGGGATGGGCGCGTCGGGGATCGGCGTGTCCGAGCCACCGTCGGGCACGGGCGTGTCCACCTGCGTGCGCGACCCCCCGCGCACGCGGGGCACCACGCGGAGCGCCTCGTCCCGCGCGTCCAGGACCTCGGACAGCTGGGCGGCGGAGACACCGCTCGCCAGCAGGACGTCGAGCTCGATGTGGTCGCCGTCGCCGCCGTCCATCGAGGGCAGGTAGGTGATGATCTCTGCCACCGGCTTGGCGCGACGCTTGAGGTCCTCGAGCAGCGTGTCGATGGAAGCGAGCGAGAAGCGCACGTGGAGCCGGTAGAGCGTGAGCCCTTGCTGCAGGTTCGTGCGCAGCCGGTGCTCCTCGTACTCCGTGAGCACCGCCATCACGCCCGGATCGATGTCGTAGTCCGAGAGCGGATCGTGCACCGCGGCGCGGCCCTTGCCGGAGACACGCTCGATGCTGGCGGCGTAGGCGTCGAGGTTCACCCCCGCCAGCGCGTTCTCCTCGTCGGAGAGCAGGCGCTGAAAATTCTCCACGCCCTCGAACAGGACGTCGAGTACTTCCTGACTGAGCGCGACCCGGCCCAGCCGGAGGTCGTCCAGCAGGTCCTCGAGGGCGTGGGCCACCGCGCCGAGCTGGTGGTAGCCGAACATGCCCGCGATGCCCTTGAGCGTGTGCACCGCGCGGAACACCTCGTTCACCAGATCGGGGTCGCCGCCCGACTCCTTCTGGGCCTGGTCGAGCAGCAAGAGATCCCGCGACAGGCTCTCGATGATCTCCTGGGCCTCGGCCAGGAACTCGTCGCGGACGTTGTCGCTCACGCTAGGCCTCCGCCTTGGCGCGCAGCTCCGCCACCAGGGCGCGTAGGGCGTCCGCCGTGAAGGGCTTGCTCAGGAACGCGTTGGCGCCGATGGCGAGGCCACGCGCTTGGTCGCGCTCTCCCGCCTCGGTGCTGATGAGAATGATGGGGGTGCGTTGGTGCGCCTCGTTGCGCCGCATGAACGACACCAGCTCGAGCCCGTTGATGTCGGGCATGTTGATGTCCACGACCACCACGTCGAAGGACTCCCGCGGGAGGATGCGCAGCGCCTCGAAGCCGCTACTGGCTTGGGTCACCAACACATCGCCCGACACTTCGAGGGCGGCTTGTACGAACGCGCGCATGGCGCTGCTGTCTTCGACGACGAGAACGCGCTGGGTCACTGTGGCTCCGAGGGGACGAGCGTACCAGACTCCGCGGGGCGAGCGCGACTTGCGAGCCAAAGTTCGGGGACACGTGGCACCAGAGGCTGCGGGAGCCTGTGGGCGCCGGGCTGCGCGCGTGAGGCCGCGCGCGCCAGGCCGTCGGGCGACGGAAGCGCTCGCGGCGCCATCGCGCCCGTGGATCGCCTGCCGAGCCTGCGCCGTTATGGGTTGCGCCACGCGGCGAGCTTGGGCATGTGGTGCAGATGACCGCCGACGCCCCGACCCCCGCCACATCCCCCGTGGAGCTGCGCGCACCCATCGGTGCCGTGCAGCTCGAAATCGACTGGGAGGACGGCGCGACGACCATCCTGCCACACCGCTACCTACGCGGCTTCTGCCCGTGCGCGGGGTGCCAGGGGCACTCGGGACCCATCTCGTTCATGGACGGTGGTGACCTGCGGCTGGTCGACGTCAGCGAGGTCGGTCAGTACGCCATCAAGCTCATCTGGGGTGACGGCCACAACACCGGCCTGTACGGCTTCGCCTATCTGCGTGCGCTGGGCGAGGCGTGTAGGGAAGACGACATCATGACGCGCACGTTCCCTCGTTGAGCTGCTCAGCGAGGGTGGGCGCGCAGGCCATGCTGCTCGCGCAGGGCAGCGATGAGCGCGCGCGCCTCGGCCTGCTGGTCCGAGGGCCAGGCATCCGAGCCCTCCTCGTCTCCGCGCCGGTGCGCCAGGAGGGCCTCTCGTGTGGCTGCCGACACGCGCACCGCGCCACCACCACACGCGCGGCACACGACCCCACCTGCCGCCGCCCGGAAAAGGACCACCCTCGCCGCTGGCACGGCCTTGCCGCAGAGGGCGCACTGCTCGAGCTCTGGGGACAGACCCAGCGCGTCCAGCACGTCGAGCTGAAAGCGCAGCAGGCGTGTCGGGACGCTGACGCCGGCGTCGAGGTCCAGGAGGAACTGGACCACGTGTTCGAACAGCTCGGGCTCGGGGTGCCGGTCGGCGAGGGAGACCCTGACCAGCTCGAGCCCCGCACCTGCCGTTTCGATGCGTTCCAGTGAGGCGAGGAGCGCGAGGCAGGGCAACACGGGGCGCGCCTCCCGCAGCGTCGAGAGCTCACCCCGGCCGGGTTCGAGCGTCACCTCCACCACGCACAGGCTCTCGAGCCCACCTGCGAAACGCTTCTGGCTGCTGCGCGCAGCGCGCGCGATGGCGCCCACCTTGCCGAGCGACTCGGTGAAGAGCGTGACGATGCGGTCGCTCTCGCGGTAGTCCACGCGCCTGAGCACGACGGCGCGGGTGGTGACTGCACCGTCTCGCGTGGGTGTCACCCGATGGCGACCGTCTCCAACACCTGAGCCGGCGCCTGTGAGAGCTCGGCGGGGCGGTCGTGGCGACGCGGGCGCAACACGATGGAGAGCGCCAGGGTGAACAGGAACAGCAGGATGATCATGGCCACGGCCACGCCCACACGGCGCGCACGCTCGGGCTCACCGACCAGGCCGACGACGGCCAGCTGGTCTTGCTGACGACGGTCCGCCTCGATGCGCTGCAGGAGTGGATCGCTGTCCATCCCCAGCGCCTTCGCATAGGAGCGCACGAACCCGCGAACGAAGACGTCTCCCGGCAGCTGCGCGAAGTCGTCCGCCTCGATCTGCTGCAGCGACTTGATTGGAATGCGCGTGGTCTGCGCCAGCTCCTCGAGGGAGAGCTGCTTCAGTTGGCGCTCGTTGCGGAGCGTCTGGCCAATGGATTCCATAGGTTGCTCGGAGTGTGGGGGCATCACGGCGTGGCGTCTAGCTGACGTTGACACGCGCGCCCGTCTGGGCTGTTCGGACCTAGCTCGACGCACCGCTCGAAGTCGGCGAGCGCGTCATCACGATAACCAAGCTGAGCGCGGACTTCCCCGCGCAACCGCCATGCATTTTGCAGACGCGGCGAAGTACTGCAAGAGGGATCGACTTCGACGGACCGGACCAGCGCGATCTCCGCGTCTTCGAGCTGCTCAGTCTCGAAGTAGGCTCGGCCGAGCCAGTAGTAACCAGTGCAGAAGCGCGGCCCGAGCTCGATCGAGCGGACCAAAGCGGCGATCGCCTCCGGATAGCGGCGCAGCTCCAGATAGCAGAGGCCGAGGTTGCCCCACGCGACGTGCGGAGTCTGGAAGAGTTCGTCGTTCGCGGCGAGCGTGATGGGCTCGAGGGCCTCCTCGAATCGGGACTGCGCCATGAGCGTGGCCCCGAGGTAGTTGCGCGCGGTGGCGATGTCGTGGCCGGCGGCGTGCTGCTCGACCATCAGGTCGATGGCGCGGCGGAAGTCCCCCTCGGCCGCCGAGACGTCACCCTGACCCAAGTGGATGGTGCCGAGCACCGTGAACGCGTCGTAGCTCTCCGGGTCGAGCTCGATGGCCTCGCGCAGGTGCTCGATGGCCTCCGCCACGCGGCCCTCTTCCATGTAGAGAGCGGTGGCCAGCTGCACTTCGCGCTGGGCCTGCTCGATGTTCTGCGTGCTCGTCCCGCGGACACCACACGCCGCGAGACTCACGGAGAGGGTGAGCACGAGCGACACGAGCGGGGAGCGGGGAGACGAAGACTTCATGGAGGACAGGGCCGACGCGCGGCCCAGTGGTTCTACGCCCGGGGCGTGCGAGATGCCAGCGTGAACCTACGCGGGGCCGCCGCGCACCTCCTCCTTGACCCCCAGCAGCTGGTAGAGCTGCGCGAGGGCCTCGAGGTCGGGCAGCACGATCCGCTCGTTGACGATCTGCAGGTACGCTCCATCGCGTAGCTGCTGGATGGTGCGCTTGACCGCCTCCACATCGAGGCCCACGCGGCTCGAGAGTTCGAGCGGTGAGATGTGGAGCACGTGGCCCTCTGCCGCGACCTCCGCGCTGGCGGACATGCGCAGCAGGGTGTTGACCACGCGCGAGGGGTGGTCCCGCAGCATGGCGTTCTCGAGCTGCTCCTCTGCGTCGCGCAGGCGCCGCACCAGCTGAGCCAGGACGTTTTGCGTGATGGCGGGGTCGCTCTGCATCAGCGAGTCGAACGCGTCCCGCTCGAGGCGCAGCGCCTGGACGTCCACCAGCGCCACGGCGGAGGCCGACCTGCGCGCGCGCGGCAGCAGCGCGTCTTCGCCGAACAGATCGCCGGCGCGCAGCACCGACAGGCTACGCGGCGCGCCACGGACGTCCTTGAGGATGCGCACGCGGCCCTCGTGCAGCAGGTAGCAGGCATCGGCCAACGCCCCCTCTGCGAAGATCTCGGCGCCAGCCTGGAACGTGCAGCCGAAGCGCTCGATCAGGTGGCGCTGCTCGGGAGTGGGTTCGGCGCCGGCAGGCGGCGTACTGAGGGGAGTCGTGCCAGGAGTGGTCATGCGAAGCCAGGGGGCACTTGTACCCGGGATCGACGCGTCCGGGCAACTCGCGCCGCCCGCCTGAGCGCGTCGGCACCTCCTCGGTCCACGATGGTAACCTGCCGCTCATGAGCGAGGGGTCCCCATGAACACGGAACACTACGGTGCCTTCGAGTGCCACGCGTTCGTGGGCGTCGTGCCGCTGCGCCCAGAGACCCCCTGTCTGTCGTGGTCCGCCCAAGCGGAGCTGCGCATGGTCGACGCCGAGCCGGGCCTGGACACGCTGACCATTCGACGCTGAGCGAGGTCGTACGACGCGCACGACGACGGCTCGATGGCCGCGACGCTGGAGTCCGGCGACCGAACCCGTAGAATCCGCAAGTGACCGACCGTGAGCCACCGCCGCGCCGCGAGGCCCGCACCCCCCGCGTTGTCCGTGCGGCGCTGTGGGTGGCGGGATGGACACTGCACGGGCTGCTCCTCGCGCTGGTGCTGGAGGGCTTGCGGCCGGTCGTCGCCGGACACGCTGCGCTGCTGGGCCTCGTGGCGAGTGCGGTAGTCGTCGCGACGCTGACGTGGCTCGTGCCCGAGGCGCCGTGGTGGCTGTGGTCGACGGACGCCGAACATGGCGCCAGGACGCTGGGCCAGCGCGCACTCGGCATCGCACGCCTGGTTCATCGCGACGCGCAGGCGCGCAAGGCGGCCTTGGGTGACGCGCTCCGGCTCCATGCCGCGCTGCAGGCGCCAGCGCTCGGGGCGGCGCTCGCGCTCGCGCTGGGTGGAGCCGCGTGGGGGTTGCCAGCGCTGGGCGTGCTAGGCGCTCCTTGGGCAGCAGGGCGCCTGAGGACGCGCGTCGCCGCGGCGACGCAGGCCCACGCCGCGGCGCTCGAGGCGCTGCACGACGAGGCGTGGACGATCCGCCGACGTGCGCAGCGGGCGCTCGGTGGAGCCACGCTCACCTCCGCGATGATGGTCGCGGCGATGCTCTTCCTCGTCACACAGTCCACGCCAGCGAGACGCGAGGGGATGTGTCCTCCGCGTGGGCAAGCCGCACGGGTCGCGCTCCCTGGGCCGATCGTGGGGACCCCCCTCCGCGCGCGCGCTTCGGGGGACACGCTGTGGCTCGAGACGGACGATGGCGGCGGTCCTGGCGCGGTCGCGCTGGCCCGGGGGCTGGGCGGAGAGGTCGCGCGGGAGCCGCGGTGGGCCTGGGTGACGTCGCAGCGCGCACGCGTGCAGGTGACCCTGTGTGCGGACGACGCCGTCCCCCAGGCGTCGCAGCCTAGGGGGCGTGGAGTCGGATACGTGCTCACGCTGGCGCCCGACGGCTACCGACTGGACGACGATGTGGCGCAGCGCGTCTTGCGCGGCACGGCGAGCACACGGTGCGCATGGGTCGTGCTGCTGGCGCTGGTCGCGCTGGCCGTGGTGGGGCGCCCTGCCCTGTTGGGAGCGTCGCCCCGACGGCGCGAGGCGACCCCAGGACGGGGCGTGACGCAGACCGTGTTCCTCGCAGTGTGTCTGTCGCTCGCTCAGCTCACCTGGATGGCACTGGTGTTCCTCGGTCGCTGATGGCGCAGGTGCCGGGCGGCACCCCCGTCGCCCTCGCCCTCGCAGCGATTGTCACTACACTCCGCGCGTGGGCTTCCAGATAGGACAAGTGTTGCGCCAAGGCGCCCTGCGACATGGCGAGCGGGTCGCCTGCGTGCTCGTCGACGCTGCGGGCCATGGCCCGGACCGTACGCTCACGTACGGCGAGCTGGACGCCGCCTCGCGAAGCGTGGCGCGCGCGCTCCTGTCCCGAGGTCTTCCGCAGGGAGCCCGCGTCGCGCTCTCGGCCGAGAATGGGGACGGCTTCTTGGCGGGCTTCTTCGGCGCTTGCTACGCAGGCTGCACGGTCGTGCCCATCCCCATCCTCTCGGCGCCCGCCGAGGTGGCGCTGCGCGTGCAGCGCGCCTCGTGTGCGGCGGCGCTGGTGGACGAGGCGCGCGAGCCGTTGGTGCAGGGGGCCTGTCCGAAGCTCGGGGTGCTGCGCGTCGATGCCCTGGTGACGACTGCAGCAGGGACGAACGCGGACCTGACCGCGCGCACGCGCGACGGCGACTGGCCGACCGACGTCCCGGTCGATCTCGACTCCAGCGCCGACGCGCTGCTGCTCTTCACCAGCGGGACCACCGGGGGTGCCAAGGCGGCCCGCATCACGCACGCCTCGCTGCTCACGCACACGGCCGCGCTGGTGCACCACACACTGCAGCTGAGCGCGGACGACGTGGTGCTGGGGGCGCTCCCCTTCACGCACTCGTTTGGCCTGCGCATGAGCGTGCTCGCGCCCTTGTACGCGGGAGCGTCCGTGCTGGTCTTCCCGCGCTTCGATCGTGCACGGACGCTCGCCGCGCTCGACGCGGGGCGCGTGACGTGGGCCCCAGCCGTCCCGACCATGTTTGCGGCCTGGACGGGCACCCCCGGAGGAGGACCCGTGGCGCGCGGCCTGCGCTCGGCGCTCTCCGCCGGCGCGCCGCTGCCAGCCGAGCTTCGTCGACGCGCCGCCGCACGACTGGGCTGCCCCGTGCGTCAGGGCTACGGGCTGACGGAGGCGACGTTCTCCACCGTCGACGACGGGCGCGTGGGAGACGACGCCGAGCACGTGGGCCCCCCCGTGTGGGGAGTGGAGCTGCGCATCCGAGACGCCGAGGGCCATGACCTGCCGTCTGGCAGCGAAGGCGAGGTGTGGGTGCGCGGCGCGAACGTGATGGCCGGGTACCTGGACGACGACGAGGCGACTGCGGCCGTGTTCGAGCAAGGGTGGTTGCGCACTGGAGACTTGGGGCGCCTCGACGCGCACGGGCAACTGGTGCTGGTGGATAGGCTCAAGGACCTGATCCTGCGCGGCGGGGCCAACGTGTATCCCTCCGAGGTGGAGGACGCGCTCAGCCTGCACCCGAGCGTTCTGGAGGTGGCGGTCATCGGGCGGCCCGACGACTACTACGGCGAGGAGGTCGTGGCCGTGGTCGTGCCGCGAGGGGAGGCGCCGAGCACGGACGAGCTGACCGAGCACGCGCGCCTGCACCTCGCGAAGAACAAGCTCCCCGCAGAGTACGTGTTCACGGACGCGCTCCCCCTCGGGCCGAGCGGCAAGGTGCTGAAGCGCACCCTGCGCGAACGCTACGGCGCGCGCCGCGTGCATCAGCCCTGAGCGAAGCTGTCGATGGTGGCCTCGCGCCAACGAGGCATGTCGCGCGCGGGGCGCGTCTCCCCCGCCAGGTAGCGCCAGCCCGTGCCGTCATGGAGGAAGTAGCTGAGCTCCACGAAGCTCACGTCACGCCCGCGCGCCCGCACCTGAGCGTGGAACAGTACGGTCGCCGCGCCCGTTGTGTCCGCCGGGCGGGCGTCGAGGATGGTCAGCCCCAAGTAGCGCACCTGCTTCTGCGCCCGCACGGAACGCGCCAGCGCCTCGAGGCCATGCGCGTGCTCGTCGTGCTGGGGATGGAGCGTCTTGTAGAGGAACGCGGCATCGCCGAGCACGAACGCCGCGTAGCGTGACGCCATCAGGTCACGCGGCTCGTTCGGCTCGGCGCCCTGGTGGAAGCGCGCGCAGCACGCGGCATAGGGCGCGCCGCGTCCGCAAGGACAGTCCGCAGGGGCGTTCATAGCAGCGCGTCGTAGCGGGGGAGCGGCTCGCTGTGGACGGCCTCGGCCTCGAGCGCCACCACGGAGGGGTGCGCCCACATGCGCTCGGCCCAGCCCAAGACATCGCTCGGGAGGGGCACGCCGTACGTGCGGAAGCGCGACAAGACGGGGAAGTACATGGCGTCCGCGATGCTGAACGCGCCCAGCAGGAACTCGCCGGGCGACGTGGCCAGGCTGGCGCGCCAGATGTCGAACACGCGGTCGATGTCGCGCTGCGCGACCTCGCTGGGCGGACGCGGGGCCGCGCGTCGGGCACGCAGGTTGGTGGGCATCTCTTCACGCAGCGCGCCGAAGCTGCTGCTCATCTCCGCCGCGATGGCACGACCACGGGCCCGGAGCGCGCGGTCGGCCGGCCACAGCTGCGCCTCCGGGTGCAGCTCGGCGACGTACTCGCAGATGGCGAGTGACTCGTGGATGCTGAGGTTCCTGTCCACCAGGATCGGGACCTTGCCCGCTCCGGAAAACGAGAGGACCTCGTCGCGCCAGTCGGGGGCCGTGAAGAGGTGGATGGTGTGCGTCTTGAAGGCCGCGCCCGCGTGATGGAGGGCGAGCCAAGGGCGCATGGACCAAGAGGAGTAGTTCAGGGGACCCGAGACCAACCGCAGCATGCGCGCAGCATGGCGCAAGGCGCTCGGCATGCACACCCGACTTTACGCGAACGGGGAAGAGTGGGACCCTGTGCGTCCATGTCCCTCGCCGAACGTTTGGCCCAGCTCGACAGCGAGCTGGACGCCCTCACCACGGACCCCGCTGCACTCGAAGACGTGCGCTCCCGCGTGCTCGGCGCGCGCAGCACGGACCTCGCCGCCGTCGACGCCGAGCTCGAGGCGCTGGCTGCCGACGTCGCAGGGCTGGACGCCGTGCTGGACGCCGCGAAGCAGCAGGCGGCCTCGCGAGCGGCGGAGGTGGCCTCCATCGCGTCGGAGCGTGTTGCGGCGGCGGCGGCGGCGCGCGCAGAGACCGAGGCGCGCGTGGCTGCGCTCGCCGCCGAGCAGGACGCCGCGCGGGCCGAGCGTGCAGAGCGGGCCCAGCGGGAAGCGCAGGAGCGGGAAGCGGCTGCGGCGGCGCGCGCTCAGCGGGAAGCGCAGGCCCTCGAGGCCGCTGCCGCCCAACGCGCGCAGCGTGAGGCCGAGGCCCTCGCGGTCACTGCCGCCCAGCGCGCGCACGACGAGGAGAGCTCGAAGGCGGCCGCGCCCCCCGCGACGACAGCCGCAGCAGACGCTCCGAGCCAAGGCAGCAGCCCCCTGACGGACCTCATGGACGACCTGCCCGCGAGCGGCCTCGGGGACCCGACCCCCTCGGACGACACGGACATCTTCGGCGCTGACCTCTTCGGGGACCTGGGCACCGACGCGTTCGACGCACCGCAGGAGGAGCTGTCCGACGTGGTCACCAGCGAGGGCCCTGCGTTGGGAGGGGACGCGCCGAGCGCGCTGGCCGACCTCGCCACGCTGCTCGAGCTGGAGGAAGGTGCCGCTTCTGGACGCGCGAGCTCGACGAATGCCTCGACGGGCGCTGCGGCGCCACCACCGCCAGAGCCTGCCCCACCGCGACCCAAGACGGTCCCTCCCCCCGTTCCGTCGGACAGCGTCCGGCCGCCTGCGCTCCCCGCGGCCGCCTTGGACGCGGGGCGCGAGTCGTTCGAAGACCTCAGCGACGAGCTGGACATCCTCGAGGTGGACGACTTCGAGATCGTCATCGACGAGGGCCCGAGCGAAGGCGATGGAACGGGCACCGAGCTGGACGGTCCCGGGCTGAGCGCCGAGGAGATGGCTCAGGCGATGGCGACCTCGGTCGACGAGCCGCGCCCCACGGACGAGACCTCGGGCGAGGGTGAGGACGGCGGCGAGAAGAAGGGCTTCTTCAAGAAGCTCTTCGGCTGATTCCGCGGACCGGGCGCCGACGCGACAGGCGCCCGCGCGCCCTGCTCACGAGCCCAAGGGGCCGGCCCGACGAGGTAACCCTCAGGAGTCTGCAGGTCGCGGCAGACCGAGCGTGTGTAGCACGAGCGGCAGTCGGTCCTGACCCCACGTGCAGAACTCCCCCACCCGGAACGAGGGTACGCCCCACAGGCCCGCTTCGTTCAGGGCGATCCTGTTGGCGTCGGCCAGCGCCAGGCCGCGCGCCATGTCCCCGAGCGCGGCGTCCACCTCGGCGGCCTCGATGCCGGCGCGCGCCGCGACGGCGTACAGACCTGCATCGCTCGCCACATCCGTCGACTCGCTCCAGATCCCGCGCGTGGCGGAGACCGCGAAGTCGAGGCCCCGGCCGCTGGGAGCGACCGCCGCGAAGACGGCCATGCAGCGCTCGGCGCCTGCGCCCACGGGGTCGACGATGTGGCCGAAGGGGATCCCCAGCCGGTCGGCCTCACGTTTGGCGTCGCGCAGCAGGTTCAGCTTCTTCACCGTGGGCACCTGCAGGCCGCGCATGACCATGGGCAGCACCGGCCGCAGCGCTACGCTCGGCGCCGCACCGGCCCGCCGAAGCGCCTCGAGCTGCATCACCGCCAGGTAGCTGTAGGGGCTGCGAAACGAGAACCACACCTCGAGTGGGGTGCCGGGTGAGGCGACCGGGAGCCAGCTGGGTGCGCGCTCCCGCAGCACGGAATCCGTCGCCGCGCCCGGCGCGTCGGGTTGCTGCACGCGCAGGCGCTCCTCGAGGTTGCGCACACGGTGCGGCCCCTCGTACCACTCGCCGCCATAGCGCAGGGTGGCCGACTGGTAGTGCCCTCGCTCGCGCAGCCGGGTGTAGTTGGCCTCCAGCGTGGAGGTGACGAGCGTGCCCTCCACCGCACCGGCCGTGCGCGTTAGCTCGGACAGCGCCGCGCCCCCCTCGCCGAACAGCGCCTCGCCCACGCGCAGCAGCACGCTCAGATGCTCGCGCGGCTCGCGGGGCAGCAGCGCGACGGCGTTGGCGCGCCGCACGCGGTCGGGCCGCGGCGTGACCGAGCGCGCCGAGAACGACAGGTCGTAGAAGCTCGCGAGGGCCTGCGCGTCACGCACCGCGTGCGCCGCGCGCAGCTGCGGCTCGGGGTCCACCTCGGCGGCGGCGGCGGGCACCACCACCACCTCGAGGTCCAGCGCGTAGGCCTCGACGAGGCGCGCCACCAGCTGCGCCATGACGTGACTGTAGGCGTCGTCCGCGCGCCAGTAGAACTCGAGGCGCGGCTGCCCCGGACGAAGCTTCGTGACCAGGTCGATGACCTTCTGACGCGCGCGCAGGGTCCCGAGGTAGCCAGCCACGAGGCCGCCCTTCACGCGCTTCTGTCCAGCCACCATGCCGCACTATCCCATGAGCGCGAAGACGGAGGCCACCGCTTCGTCGAGCTTGCTCGGATCGGAGCCACCCGCCTGCGCGAAGTCGGGGCGCCCGCCACCTCCGCCGCCCACGATGGCCGCCGCGTGCTTGACCACGTCGCCGGCCTTGGCGCGACCGATGGCGTCCTTGCTCACCGAGCACGCGAGCAGAGCCTTCTGGCCATCGGCCGTGGGCGAGCCCAGCAGGATGACCGAGGGGGCCAGCTTGTCGCGCAGCTGGTCCGCCAGCTCGCGCAGCGCCTTGGGATCGCCGAGGGGCACCACCGCGCCGAGCACGTTGACGCCGCCCATGTCGCGCGCCGAGGCGCTCAGGTCGCCCGCGCCGCCCTGCATGAGCTGCTGCTTGAGGCGCTCGATCTCGCGGCGCAGCTCACGCTCGCCGTCCATCAGCTTCTTGACCTTGTCGGCCACCAGCAGCGGCGACGCCTTGAGCAGCGCGCCCGCCGCGTCCAGCTCGCCCGTCAGGTCGCGCAGGTGCGCAAGCGCGTTGAGGCCCGTGGTGGCCTCGATGCGCCGGACGCCTGCCGCCAACCCGCTCTCGCTCAGGATCTTGAACAGCCCGATGTCGCCCGTGCGCCGCGCGTGCGTGCCACCGCACAGCTCGAGGGAGGGGCCGATGCGCAGCATGCGCACCACGTCGCCGTACTTCTCCTCGAAGATGCCGATGGCCCCCGCCGCCTTCGCCGCGTCCATGGCCAGCTCGTCGGTGGTGATGGCCTCGTTGGCGAGCACGGCGCCGTTGACCAGGTCCTCGATGCGGCCCAGCTCGCCGGGCGTCAGCGGACGCGTGGCGCTGAAGTCGAAGCGCAGGCGGTAGGGGCCCACGAGCGAGCCCTTCTGCGTGGCCGTCGGCCCGACCACCTCGCGCAGCGCCCAGTGCAGCAGGTGCGTGGCGCTGTGGTTCCGGCGAGTAGCGTTGCGCAGCTCCACGTCGAGCGCCGCCTCCACTTCGTCGCCGACCTTCAGCGCGCCGCTCTTGAGGTAGCCCACGTGCACGTGCAGCCCGTCCACCGGCGCGCGCGTATCGGTCACGACGAACACCGCGTCGCCCACGCGCAGCTCGCCCTGGTCGCCCACCTGCCCGCCCTTCTCGGCGTAGAAGGGCGTCCTGTCCAGCACCACGGCCTGCGGGGGCGCGTCGCTCTCTTCGAGGGCGTCGATGACGGCGGGGTCCACGGTGCCGAGCACGCTGGCCAGCTCGCCCGAGTTCACCAGTGCCAACACGCGCGCCTTGGTCGCCTCGTGCGCGTAGCCCACGAACTCGGTCTGCCCATGGGTGTTGGCGACGTCGTGGTAGACCTTGCTCACGGCCTCGCTGTCGTTGAGCTTGCCGCCCTGGCTGCGCTTCTTGGCGGCGGCCATCTCGGCGTCGAAGCCCGCCTGGTCGATGCCGAAGCCGTTCTCGCGACCGATGACCTCCTGCAGGTCCACCGGGAAGCCGAAGGTGTCGTAGAGCTTGAAGACCGTCGCACCCGGCAGCGTCTTCTGGCCCCCGACCTGCGCCCAGTCGCTGTTGGTGTCGAGCAGATCCAGGCCACGCTTCAGCGTCGCGCGGAAGCGCTCTTCCTCCTGGCGCGTGATGTCCGCGATCAGGTCGCGTCGCTCGCGCAGCTGCGGGTACATGTCGCCCATGTCCTCGACCACGCGCAGCGCGCACTCGTGCAGGAAGGGCTCGCCGATGCCCAGCCGGTGGCCGTGGCGGATGGCGCGGCGCATCACGCGACGCAGCACGTACGGGCGCCCCACGCGGTCCGGGAAGATGCCCTCCGAGATGAGGAACGCCGTCGTGCGCGCGTGGTCCGCGATGACGCGCATGGACACGTCGTCCTCTCCCTGCGACGCGGTGTAGCGCTTGCCGCTGATGGTCGAGGCCAGGTCCACGACGGGGCGCAGCAGGTCCGTGTCGTAGTTGCTGAGCACGTCCTGCGCGACCACGCACACGCGCTCGAGCCCCGCGCCCGTGTCGATGCTGGGCGCCGGGAGCGGCACCAGGCGCCCGTCGCTCTGGCGGTCGAACTGCATGAAGACCAGGTTCCACAGCTCGAACCAGCCGCGTCCGTCGGGCGTGGGCTCCTCGCCGAACTTGCGCGGGTCCACCTCGTCCGTGCCGAGGCAGTAGTGGATCTCGCTGCAGGGGCCGCAAGGGCCGGTGTCACCCATCTGCCAGAAGTTGTCGGCCGCGCCGCAGCGGATGATGCGCTCGTCCGGGAAGCCCGTGACGTCCTTCCAGATGGCCGCGGCCTCGTCGTCGGCCGGCGCCAGGCCGTCCTCGCCGCCGAAGACGGTCACCACCATGCGCGCCGGGTCCAGCTTCAGCACGTCGATGAAGAACGTCCACGCGTACTGGATGGCCTCGCGCTTGAAGTAGTCGCCGAACGAGAAATTGCCCAGCATCTCGAAGAAGGTGTGGTGCCGGGCGGTCACGCCCACGTTCTCGAGGTCGTTGTGCTTGCCGCTGATGCGGATGCACTTCTGGGACGAGGTGGCGCGCTTGTACGGGCGGATGTCCTTGCCGGTGAAGACGTCCTTGAACGGCACCATGCCGGCGTTGGCGAACATCAGCGTCGGGTCGTTGGCGGGCACCAGCGGGCCGGAGGCCATGCGCTCGTGGCCGCGCTCGGCGAAGAAGTCCAGGAAGGCGTTGCGGATCTCTCGGGAAGTCTTGGGCACGGGCGGGGTTGTATTCCATTCCCGCGCCCCGTGCGAGTCGTCCACGGCCCTTTCGCGCAAGCGCCCGACCACGCGGCGCCCCCCGGGTGGGCCGAGGTGGAGCACGGCAGGAGCGCCCTCTGCCCGGAGGCCGATCGGAGCGTGCAGCGCGTGGAACGTGACACCAACCCGTCTGGCGGGTGATGCCGCCGCACCCAGCGACCGGTACGTCCGGAGCCGCGACACGCCGACAACCGTCGACTTGGCGCGAGCGGGTCCGTAAGCTCACCAAGCCCATGCCCCCCGCCGCCGAGAACGGCTCCCCCGCAGAGAGTGTTCCCATGACCCGCGACGCGTCCGAAGCCGACCTGTTCGCAGGTAGCACGGTCGAGCCGACCCTCGCGGCACGCTGGCGCGAGCTGACCATCGGCGCTCAGCGGGGCGATCTGGACGCGACCCTCGGGCGCGTCCACGACGAGCTTCCCCCGGATGCCCTCTCAGGGGTGCCGGAGGGCGTGGTGTCGCTCGGCGAGCCCATCGCCCGCGGCGGGATGGGCGAGGTCCGGCACGGCCTGCAGCACCGCTTGCGACGCGAGGTGGCGGTCAAGCGTGCCCTGCGCGAGAACGCCGTCAGCGGCCGTGGCGCCATGCTCCGTGAGGCCTGGGTGGCCGCGTCGCTCGAGCACCCAAACATCCTGCCCATCCACACCCTCGCGCGTGAAGGGGACGAGCCCCTGATCGTCATGAAGCGCGTGGAGGGCCGCGTATGGGGCGACATCCTCGAGGACGAGCACGACCCGGACGCACCGGGGCAACGTGCGCGGCGACCGTCGCTGGACGCCGTCGGCGAGCGTTGGGTCCCGTCGTTGCACGTGCTGATCGAGGTCTGCCGCGCCGTGCACTTCGCCCACACACGCGGCGTGCTGCACCTGGACATCAAGCCCGACAACGTAATGGTGGGCGCGCACGGCGAGGTGGTGTTGCTCGACTGGGGCCTCGCCACGGCCTTCGACCCCGAGCGCGCGCCGCCGTTCTTGCGCTCGCGCGAGAGCATCGACGGCGTGTGTGGGACACCGGGCTACCTCTCCCCCGAGCAGGCCGAGGGGGTGGGCGCGGCGCTGACACCCGCGACTGACGTGTACTTGCTCGGCGCGGTGCTCTATCAGGTTCTGACGGGGGAGCTGCTGCACCCGGGGCCCGTCGTGGCGTCGCTGCTGAGTTCGCACAAAGCAGCCCCGCCGACCCTGGGCGATCACATCCCCGCCGAGCTACGTGAGGTCGCGCTACGGGCCCTCGCGCGCGACCCGGCGGACCGCTACCCGGACGTGGAGAGCTTGCGGCAAGCGCTCGAGGCGTTCCTCACACATCGCCCGGCGCTGACGCTGACGGCCCGTGGAGACGCGCTGCGGGAAACGCTGCTCGACGGGGCGCTCGCCAGCGACGACCTCGACGTGGAGGTGCGCATCGACGCGTGCCGCTTCGCGTACCAGCAGGCGCTCCGTCTGTGGCCGGAGTCGCCCGCCGCCGCTCGCGGGCTCGCTCGCTTGTGCGAGTGGCTGTTGGAGCGCGCCGAGCAGCGCATCGACGTTCAGGCGGGCCGCGCCGCGGTGCAGGACCACCCCACCCCGAGCCCCGCCCTCGCGGCGCGGGTGACCGCGCTCGAGCGGGCCGCAGAAGAGGACGTGGTGCGGCTCGAGAGCCTCCGGGCCCTTTCCGCCGACGAGAACGCGGACACCCACCGGCGCGTGCGCATCGGTCTCGCGGGTGGCGGTGGGTTGCTGTGGCTCTTCTGGAACCTGTGCGCGGGGGCGCTCGACCGCAGCGGGGTGCTCCCGCTCACGCACGGCGCGCTCATCGCGAACGTCAGCGTGGCCGCGCTGTTGTTCTTCGCGTTCCTCGCGGCTGGAGGGCATCGCTCGTTGACCAGCACCGCCGTGAACCGGCGGGCCATGACGGTCATCCTCGCCACGTTCGGGCAGACGCTCGTGCTGTGGATCGGCGCGTGGTTACTGGACGTCCCTCCGCGCTCTGCGGCGGCCCTGGCGGGGGCGGCCTATGTCCTCGCGGCCCTGACCGTCGCGGCCATCCTGGACGCGCGCACGTGGTGGGTGGCGTTCGTCATGATGGTCCCCGCGACCGTGGGCGCGATGCACCCGGCGTACGTATTCGAGGCGACGGCCGCCCTCGGTCCGCTGGGCGGCACGGGGCTCGCTTACCTCTGGTGGAAGCCGAGCGCCGCGGAGACCACCGCATGAGCGCGCGTGAGACCAGCGCCAACATCCGCGCCACGCTCGCCTCGCTGGACACGGGCACGCTCGTGAAGGCGTGGCGCGCGCATGGCATCAAGCCGGAAGACTTGGTGCCCGACGAGCGCGGCACGGTCGGACGCCCCAGCCTGGATACGTCGCTTACACACGACGCGCTGCGCAGCGGCGAGCTGGACGCTCTCGGCGACCCCGACGAGGGCGGCGTGGTGCAGGGAGCCGTGATCGGCAGCGGCGGGATGGGTGTGGTGCGCGAGGGAACTCAGGTGGTCTTGCGTCGCGCGGTGGCCGTGAAGCAGGTGCACCCCGACGCGTCGCCCGAGCGTGAGCTGCGCCTCGCGGCGTTCCTGCGGGAGGCCTGGGTCAGCGCAAACCTGGAGCACCCCAACATCATCCCCGTACACGCGCTGTGCAGCGATCGGGGTGACCCACTGCTGGTCATGAAGCGGGTGGATGGTGTGTCACTGCGCGCGCTCTTGGAGGACCCCGAGCTGCTGCAGGCCTACGGCGGCGATCCGCGGGACCCGCTCCTGTTCCACCTGCGCGTCCTCACGCGCGTCTGTCGTGCCGTACACTTCGCGCACTCGCAGGGTGTGCTGCACCTCGACCTCAAGCCAGACAACGTGATGGTGGGGCGGCACGGCGAGGTATATCTGCTGGACTGGGGGCTCGCGACGGGGTTCCGAGCGGACTCGGCGCCCTTCCTGCCGCTCGCGCGGGACGTCGAGACCGTCGTCGGGACCCCGGGCTATCTCTCGCCAGAGCAGGCTGCAGGGCTCGGAAGCGTCTTCGCCCCGGAGACCGACATCTTCTTGCTCGGGGCCACGCTCCACCGCGTGGTGACCGGCGTGGCACCCAACCGCGGAGACACGCTCGTGGACACCCTCCAGCAGGCCTACGAGTGCGCGCCGCGGGCCTACGCTGGCAGCGTACCGCGGGAACTCCAAGCGATCCTGCAGCGCGCGATGGCGCGCTCGTTGGACGAGCGCTACGGCAGCGCCGAGGAGCTGCGCCTCGCTCTCGAGCACTTCATCGAGCACCGCGACGTGAACGACCTGCTGGACGAGTCGCTGCGGCGCCTCGCGCTGTTGACGGACGATCTCCCGCGCCCTGCGAGCGACGCGGAGAGTCAGCACGCCATGCGACGTGTGGAGAACGAGTGCCGCTTCGGGCTCGACGAGGCGCTTCTTCGCTGGCCCGAGAACCCCCGGGCGCGCGAGGCCCAGCATGCGCTCGCCCGGGTCAGCGTGCGTCGGGCCCTGCGCGCTGGAGACTGGCGTGCCGCCGCAGCCGCCCTGGAGCGACTGCCCGTTCCTGACATGGACCTGCTCGACCAAGTCGAGGCGGCGCGGGACCAGGAGCAGGCCATGGCGCGGGAGCGAGCCATGTTGGAGGATCTCGGGTCGCACGAGGACATGCTGCGCTACGCCAACGTGCGCTCGAACGTCGCCGCGTTCGTGGCGGTCGGCTGGGGCATCTGGTTCTTCGTGGTCGGCGCCGTGGTGCGCTCGGGTGCCTTCCCCCTCACGTACACCGCGCTGCTCACCAACGTCGGGCTGACCTGGCTCATCTACGGGGGCGTCATCTGGACCGTCCGCCGCACCCTGCACGCCACGCAGATCGACCGACGCGTGGTTTGGTTGCTTGCGGTGTGCTTCGTGGGCGCGGGGATCGTGTGGTTGTTCGCCATGCTGCTCGGCCTGCCGCCCAT
Source organism: Sandaracinaceae bacterium (assembly GCA_020633055.1). Taxonomy (NCBI): domain Bacteria; kingdom Pseudomonadati; phylum Myxococcota; order Polyangiales; family Sandaracinaceae; species Sandaracinaceae bacterium. The sequence goes on from JACKEJ010000013.1 coordinate 123,941, forward strand.
GCACGCGGTCGCGCTGAGTTCGTCCGTCTACGTGTTCTTCTTCATCGCGACGGCCACCGTCATCGACCGGCGTTTGGCGTTCGTCGCCCCGCTGCTGGCGCCCGCGGCCATGCTCCCCTTCGTGGACGTGGCGCACGTGTTCGAGTGGCAGGGCGCCTACGTGCTGCTGGGCGGCAACGCGCTGAGCCTCATCTGGCGCCGCGACGCGCGCCTCGCCCGCGCGGGTCAGGCCCGGCACGGCACGGCGCGCTGACGTCCCCGCCGCCGCATTGCCGGCAGGGCAGCGATCTGCTAGAAGCGCGTCTCGTATTCGGCCGCCAACGTCCGTCGCGCTGCCACGCGCCGCCGAGGACTCCCACCGACCCCTTCCCGGGCGGCCTGTACGGACAGACACAGCCATGGCCATGAACGAAGCCGCCCCACCCAAGCCCGCTGCGGCGGACGGTGCGCCGGACGCTCCCGCGCAGGACCCGAGCGGCGAGCGGCAGGGCGCCGAGCCCCGCCCGCGGAAGCGTGCGCGCCGCCCAAGCGAGCGTCCCCAGAGTGATCGACCGGAAGGTGATCGCCCCGCCGACGACCACGCGGAGGGCGCGCGACCGAAGAGCGACACCCCACCCCGCGCGTCGCGGGTCCGCGCCACCCAGAGGGTTGACCGCGCCACCGCCGACGAGCCCGAGGGGACGAGCCCCTCGTCGGCGGACGACGGAGGACCAGCCAACGAAGAGACGAGCGGAGCGCGCAAGCGCCGCGAGCGGCGGGCCAACAAGCGCAAGCTCAAGCCACGCGGCAGCGGCGAGGCGGCGAACGACGACGCCCATCCGCGTCAGCCCGAGGGTCAGCGCCCGGTCAAGGCGGCGCGTGGGCACGCGGAAGAGACCAACGGGACCTCACGGGGCGCGCACGCGTCCGACGGGGCGCGAGACGACGGGCGCGACCGAGGTCGTGGCCGCCGCGAACGCGCACGGGACCGGGACGAGGAAGAGGCCGATCACGAGCCTGTCGAGCGTCCGGCGAGCCTGCGCGGCATCGGAGCCGACGAGGACGAGCCCGAGCCCGCCGTGTACGAGGTGCGCTTCCCAGACGAGGCCATGGATCAGGACGCCGTGAAGGTCCTCCTGCGGCTGTCACAGCACGGCTACCAGGCGTACTTGGTCGGCGGCGGCGTGCGCGACCTCCTGCTGGGCAAGTCGCCGAAGGACTTCGACGTGGCCACCAGCGCGCGGCCCCAGGACGTGCGCCGCATCTTCCGTAACTGCCGCGTCATCGGTCGCCGCTTCCGCTTGGCGCACGTGCTCTTCTCGGGGGGCAAGATCATCGAAGTGGCCACGTTCCGGCGCGATCACGGGCAGCGCATCGACCGCGTGCCCGCCGACCTCGCGCGCCGCTGGCCGCTGGTGTCGGACTACGAACCCACGCGCCTCGTGCCAAGCGCCAGCGCCGACGACATCCGGCCGGACGAGGACCTCCTGATCGTCACGGACAACGTCTTCGGCGAGCCGTTCGAAGACGCCATCCGGCGCGACTTCACCATCAACGGCCTGTTCTACGACATCGAGCACGAGGAGGTGATCGACTACGTGGGCGGGATGGCCGACGTCGAGCGGCACCTGCTGCGCATGATCGGCGACCCCATCGTGCGGTTCCGCGAAGACCCCGTGCGCATCCTGCGTGCCATCAAGTTCAGCGCGCGCTTGGACCTGGGCATCGCGGCGGACGTGCTGGACGCCATCCAGGCCTACCGCGGAGAGCTGTCGCGCGCGGCCAAGCCACGCATCCTCGAGGAGATCTTCCGCCTCCTGCGCGGAGGCGCGGCGCATCGCTCGTTCTACCTGGCTTGGGACCTCGGCGTGCTCGCCGAGATCCTCCCCGAGCTGGCGGGCTACCTGGACGACAGGGCGCCGGACGCGGACCTCACCTGGCGGCGGCTCTCGGCCGTGGACGCGCGCGTCGCGAGCGGGGAGACGCTCAGCGAGGCGGTGATGGTGTCAGCGCTGTTGCTCGGCCCGCTCAACGAGGCGCTGGACGGCGCCCGCAACCAGGCAGCCGCGTTCGAGTGGTTCATGGAGGAGGTCGCCGAGCGCATCGCGATGCCGCGGCGCCTGAAAGACCGGATCCGATTGATCACGGGCAGCCAGGGCCGCCTGCGTTCGGGCAAGCTCGGCGCCATCCAGACGCGCGACTTCTTCGCGGAGGCCGCCACGCTCTACGCCATCGACTGCGTCGCGCGCGAGCAGCCCGTCCCCGAGTGGGCCATCGATCCGCCGTACATCGCGCCGGAGGAGGAGCCGCCGCGCCGCCGCCGTCGTCGCCGGCGCGGATAGCGTGGCTTATTCGCCGCTTAAGCGCGCGACCGGCGGCCCCACGGGTTGGCGAACTGGGGTAGCCTGGGTCCCATGCAGACCACCCGCCGCCACTTCATCCAGATCACCTTCGCCGCCGGCGCGAGCGCCCTCGGCCTCAGCGCCTGTGGCGACGACAGCCCCAGCACAGGTGGCGGCGACGCAGGCATGTCGCTGACCGTCACCATCGCGAGCAACCACGGACATGTCGCGAACGTCACGATGGCAGACGTCACCGCCGCAGCGGACAAGACCTACGACATCCAAGGGTCGGCCGGGCACACGCACTCCGTCACCGTCACGGCGGCCGACTTCGCGACGCTGACCAACACGGGCTCCGTCACGATCACGTCGACCACCGCGGTGGGCCACAGCCACGCTGTCACGATCACCGTCTAGCAGCCCGCTTTCGAACCCTCGCTTCCTCTCGCTGGGTCCAGGCCCGGCGAGGCGAGCAGCGCGTTCACGTGGTCACGCACGCGGTCGCTACTGGGCGCTGAGCTCCGCGGCCGAGTAGCGACGGTCGACGACGATGCGTGGTGCCACGCTCGTGTCGATGGTCCAGACCTCGATGTCGCCGGTGAGCTCCTCGCTCACCGGGTCGATGTCCAGGTCGCCGGACGCTCCCTCGAGATCGACCGAGCGCCCCGCCTCGAGCTCGGCGACGGCCAGTGGCCACGTCGTTGCGCCCAGTGCGACGGGAACACCGGCGCTGAGCTGGCGCAGACCGCGTGCGATGGAGCGGCCGCTCCGTGAAGAGCCGTCGTTGGCCGCGGCCCAGACCGCGCCGTACACGACCATGAAGGCGGCGTCGTACGCGTTGGCCACGAAGGAGAAAAGGTCGGGGTCCTGTTGGAACGCGAACAGGTAGCTGCCACGGAAGAAGCCGTTCACGCTCCCGGTCGGCGCGCCGGGACGCGTGCCGCGCACGCGCGCATAGACGGCGTCGGGCGCGGCTGGGCTGGCGAACAGATCCACGCTCGCCGCCGTGTCCGTCACGAAGAACGCGCGGCCGTTGAAGCCAGGGTCGCCGCTGACGAACTGCAGGAACCCGCGCACCTGATCGACCGCACCGACGAACACCACCTCGGAGAGCGTCGCGTCGGCCGCGACGGCCTCGAGGGCACCCCGCGGGTCGGCCGAGAAGGCTTGGAAGACGGCGCTCTCCCCAGCCCCGACGAACCCTTCCCGGAGCGCGTTCGCCAGCCCGGTCCCGTAGTTGTCGTCCTGATGCACCACGGCCACGCGCTGCTTTCCGCGCGCGCGCAGGTCCGCGATGATGGCGCGGGCTTGGAACGTGTCTGGCACGGCCGTGCGCCACAGCAGCCCAGGGGCGTCGTCCGATGCGTCCGGCTCGAGCGCCGTCAGCGCAGCGCTCGTCGCAGACATGCTCATGAAGAGGAGGTCGCGCGCCCCACGCGCCTCGAAGGCCACCTGCAAAAGCGCCGACGAGGTGGGACCGAGGATGGCGGGCGCACCCAGCACGTCGTGTAGGTAGTGCGAGGTCTGGACGACGGCCTCGGCGGGCGTGGCGGCGTCCAGCGCCGGGTCTTCCTCCGACGTGCAGACCACGACCGCCACCCGCTCGCGATCACCGAAGCCGCCTTGGGTGTTGGCGAGCTCCGCGACGATCTGGACCGCGTTGGCGCGCGCCTCGTGAGCCTCGAGGGAGCGGTTCACGATGACGCCGAGCGGGAGGTATCCGCTGTACGCCTCGGGGTTCTCGAAGTAGTCGACGGGGTGCGTGCGGGTGCAGCGCGCGGACAGTCGCTGTTCGCAGAACCCCTCTTCCGTGCAGGCGAAGCCCACGCCGAACGTGTCGCGACACGCCGCGTGGTCGTCGCAGCGACGGTACTCCACGCGAGACAGCGTGCAGCCCGCGAGCGCGAACGCGAGCACGGCGCCCGCGAGGCCGAAGCTTGAACGAGAGGCGCAGGGCTCCCGTGTCAAAACGCCCCCTCGAGTGAGAGCTGGAAACCCGTCCGCGACGCGCCGACCCGCAGCGTGCGGTCGTCCACCGATGGGGCGCGCCGCGAGCGCACCAGTTGCCACAGGCCGAGCGCCGTGGTGGTGAGCGTGGCGACGGCGAGCAGGTCCGTCGCGAGGCTGAGCCGCCTGTCCTGAGCGATGGGACGACGGGCCTCGGGGAGACAGAGGCGCTGCCCGGAGTGACTCACGCACGCCGCCCGTACGTCGTCGCGCGCTGCTCGCACGCGGAGTGCGAGGACGAACGTCACGACGCCGAGGGTACCCGCTGTGGGGAGCAGCAGGCGCTCGGGTCGGAGCGGCGCCCGCGGGGGGAAGGACGGCGGTGTGCCTCGCGGCAAGTCCGAGGATTCGTGCTGCACGACCACGACAGGCTCGTTCAGGCTCTCCGCGTCCCGCTCCGCGATGCGCCGCACGAGCGCCCCGAGGCGCGCGTCGAGCGCCGCGTACTCGGACGGTGGCGCGCTGGCGCGATAGCGACGGAGGTTCTCGGCCGCCTCGCGCCAGCGCCCGCTGCGCTCCTGGGCGTTCGCCAAGTTGAACAGCAAGAGCGGACGCCCCGACAAGCGATACGCCTCCGCGAACGCTTCCTCGGCCGCCTCGTAGCGACCGTTGGCGTAGAACTCGTCGCCCAGGACGTACAGCTCGCGCGCCCGGGCGTCGTCCGCTTCTCGCGCCCGGGCGTCGTCTGCAGCGTGGGCCGAGGGTTCGTCCGCCTCATCGCCGCCCGCTGACTGCGCGGCAAGCGGCGCAGCGCACAACCAGAGCGCGAGGGACAGGTGCGCCAGACCGGGAGACATCGATGGGTGCTGGTGCGTCACGGGGTGTCCCACGGGTCACGGTTGTCCGTCCGGTGTTCTGCCGCGGGTGATGGTTCGCCAGACGTCATCGTGGTGGCGGCAGCTTCGTCTTCGCCGCGGCGCCCCGCCGTCGCCGACGCCATCCCAGGCGCGGTGCTGTTGCGAGGGCCGTCCGGGTGCGGTCGCTCGGGCTCGGAAGACGGTACCGCCGCCGCCTCGGCGGGCGCGGGTGCCGGCTCGAGCACCACGGTCACCTCAGGCTGCGCGGCCGACACGCGCAGCGTGCGTGAAACGTGCCCCGGCGCCGCCAGGGTCAGCGACCAGCGGTCGTTCGGTCCGAGCAGGAGGCGCGCAGGGGTGTTGCCGAGGTCCTCGGTGCCGCGCGAGACGCTGGCGCCCGCGGGCGTGGACCGAATCCAGACCTCCACTCGCCCAGCTTCGCTCGCGGGGTCCACGCCACCGGGCACGTCGTCGTCGACCCGCTCCGAGGGCGCGGACGGGTTGGGCTCCTCTGGCAGCGCGTCCTGACCCTTCCGCAGCACGAGCACCAGGGCCAACAGCGCCAGCCCCGCGAGGACGAGGACCAGCGCCACTCGTTGCCGTGGTGGCGCGACCGTGCTGACGCTCGCCTCGTGCAAACGGACGCGGGTGTCCGTCAGCGAGTCGGTCCAGTCCTTCGACGGCAACCGGCCCAGCGGCGTGGAGCCGCTCGGGATCAAGCTGCGTGAGCCGGACAGCGTGAAGTCCTCCCCGAGGGCAGCCTGCATCGCCATGGAGACCTCCTCCATGGACCCGTAGCGGTCCGTCGGGCTCTTGGAGAGGCAGCGCAGCACCACCTTCTCCAGCTCGGGCGGCACGTGCAGGTTGGGGTCGACCTCGGCCATCGGCGGGGGCCGCGTGTTGACGTGCGCCGCCATCAGCACGTAGGCGGACTCGGAGTCGAACGGTGGCTGCCCCGTGAGCGCGTGGTACATGCAGGCACCGAGACCGTAGACGTCGCTGGCTGGCGTCACCTCGGCGTTCGCGACCTGCTCGGGCGACATGTAGCGGGGCGTGCCCACCAGCGCCCCGCTGCGCGTCATGCTCACGTCTTCCCCCTGCTTGACCAGGCCGAAGTCGAGCACCTTCACGAACTCGCGCTGGCTGCCGCGCTGGGTGAGCATGATGTTCGAGGGCTTCAGATCCCGGTGCACCATGCCGCGCCCGTGGGCCTCGGCCAGAGAGCCACAGACCTGCGCCATGATGCGCACGACCGTCTCGGCCGAGAGCGGCCCATCGCGGTCGAGGCGCTCGGCGAGCGTCCGCCCCTCCACCAGCTCCATCACCATGTAGAGCAGCGCGTCGCCCTCCACGCCGTAGTCGTGGATGACGATGGTGTTCGGGTGGGTCAGCTTGGCCGCCGATGCCGCCTCCAACACGAAGCGCCGCTGGAAATCCTCCACCACCGCGTCGCTGCTGCCCGACTGCGCCAGCCAGCGCAGGTCCAGCACCTTGAGCGCCACCTCGCGCTCGAGCGCCAGCTGTGTCGCTCGGTACACCCGCCCCATGCCGCCCCGGGCGATGAGCGCCTCGATACGGTACTTCTCGGCGATGGTCGCGCCCAGCAGAGGATCGCTATCGCGGCTGTATGCGGTCACCATGCTCGCCTGACTGACTGATCGGGATTGTAGCCACAAACTTCCGCTCGGGTCAGACGATTGCGCGTGAGCCTCGCGCCCGCGCCCGGCGCCTGCTACTTCGTGCGCCCATGCCGGCAAAGGTGACGAGGATCTACTCCTGGAACGTGAACGGGCTGCGCGCGTGTGCCCAGAAGGGCTTCCTCGAGTGGCTCGCGAAGGCACAGGCCGACGTGGTGGGCCTCCAGGAGACGCGCGCCACTCCCGAGCAGCTGCCGGACGAGCTGCGCAAGCCGAAGCGCTTCCACACGCACTTCGCCGCGGCCGAGCGCCTGGGCTACTCGGGTGTCGGCCTCTACTCCCGGCACCCGCTCGAGCGCGTCGAGACCTCGCTCGGGGTGCCCGAGTACGACAGCGAGGGGCGCGTGCAGATCCTCACGCTCGGCGCGCTGACCATCGCCAACGTCTACTTCCCCAATGGGAACGGCAAGGAGCGCGACAACAGTCGGGTCCCCTACAAGCTGGCCTTCACGCAGCGGCTGTTCGAGCAGCTCGAGCCCGCGCGGCGCAACGGTGGGCGGGTGATCGTCATGGGCGACTTCAACACGGCCCCGGAGGAGATCGACCTGGCGCGCCCGAAGACCAACCAGAAGACCAGCGGGTTCCTGCCCGAGGAGCGCGAGGCCCTGCGGGCCATCCTGCGCGACGGTTGGACCGACTCGTTCCGGCACCGGTACCCCACGCAGGCCGAGCGCTACAGCTGGTGGAGCCAGCGCGCGGGCATCCGGGAGCGCAACGTGGGCTGGCGAATTGATCTGGCTTTCGTGTCGGAAGGGGTGTTGCCTTTCCTGCGCGACGCGAAGATCCACACGGACGTGATGGGCTCCGATCACTGCCCCATCAGCCTCGAGCTCGACCCCTCGGTGCTGCGCTAGACCCTGCATGCAAATCCACGGCAACACGTCGGGCCTCGCGCCCCGAGAGACCAAAGCCCTCGAGCGCATCTACCAGCGCCGCCTGCCCTTCGACAAGCTCACCACCACCGAGCTCACCCGCGACCTGGTGTCCGTCAGCCACGCGACGGGCCGCCAGGTGGGCGTGCTGGCCGACCGCGCCGGCAGCATCCACCACGTCATCATCGGGGACGCCTCACGCTTGATGTTGCCCGACGTGGGTCGCCTGCGCGCGGGCAGCGGGCGCCTACGCGGCTTACGGCTGGTGCACACGCACCTCTACGACGAGCCGCTGACCCGCGACGACCTGGTGGACCTGACACGCCTGCGCCTCGACATGGTGGCAGCCATCTGCCTCGCGCCGGGCGAGGACCGCGCGCTCTCGGTCTACTACGGGCACAACATCCCGATCGCCGAGGGCAGCTCCGACGCACCCTTCCGTACGTTCGGTCCGATCCCCATCGCCAAGCTGGACGCCAACCCGGCCGAGATCGTGCCCGCGCTCGAGGCCGAGTTCGCGCGGGCGAGCAAGGCACGCACCGTCACGGGCAAGGACGGCCGCGCCATCCTCATGCACGTGTGCGAGAAGAAGCACGCGCGCAACGCCGAGGATTCGCTACGCGAGCTGGAGGAGCTGGCGCGCACGGCGGGCGTGGAGGTGGCCGACAGCCTCGTGCAGGTGCGAGAGCGCATCGACCCCAAGCTCGTGATGGGGCGCGGCAAGCTCGACGACGTGGTCATCCGCGCCATGCAGCTGGACGCCGAGGTGCTCATCTTCGACCGTGAGCTCGGGCCCGCGCAGGCCGCGGCGATCGCGCACCTGACCGACCTGAAGGTGCTGGACCGCACCCAGCTCATCCTGGACATCTTCGCGCAGCGCGCCGAGAGCAACGACGGAAAGCTGCAGGTGGAGCTGGCGCAGATGAAGTACCTCTTGCCGCGCCTGGGGCAAAAGGACGACTCCCTGTCGCGCCTGACGGGCGGCATCGGCGGACGAGGTCCCGGTGAGACCAAGCTCGAGGTGGGGCGACGACGCGCGCGCGACCGCATCGACCGGCTGAACCGCGAGCTCAAGCAGCTGTCCAAGCAGCGCAAGCAGCGCCGCAGCAAGCGCAACCAGAGCGGCGTCGCGGTCGTCGCCGTGGTGGGCTACACCAACGCAGGCAAGAGCACGCTGCTCAACACGCTGACGGGCAGCGACGTCATCGCGGAGGACAAGCTCTTCGCCACGCTCGACACGCGCGCGCGCCGCATGCGGCTGCCCTCGGGGCGGGAGCTGGTGCTGACCGACACCGTGGGCTTCATCCGCGACCTACCCAAGGACCTGTTCGCTGCGTTCAAGGCCACGTTCGAGGAGGCACAAGACGCCGACCTCCTGCTGCACGTGATCGACGCCAGCGACCCTGCCTGGGACGAGCACGTGGCCACCACGGAGGAGCTGCTCACACGCCTCGAGCTCGACCGCATGCCGCGCGTGCTGGTCTTCAACAAGGCCGACAAGCTCGACCCGGGCGTGGTGGCGCACATGGCCGAAGTACGCGGCGCAGCGCACTCGGCGGCGACGTCGGCCGCGGGGGTGCAGCCCGTCATCGAGCGGCTCGAGCGCGAGCTGCAGGCCCTCGAGGACGCGCGGGCCGCGGTCTGACGCGACGCGGGGCGCACGCGGACGGGCCTCCTGCCGTCGCTCCAGTGGACACCGGGCGCTTGCGCTGGCCCTCCGAGGCGTTCCGGGGCAGCCTTCGGCCGTGACTCGTTCCCGCCCTTCCCCGCGCGCCCTCTTCACGCACCGTGCCCCCGCGCTGCCGTTGGTGCGCCACGCCGCGTTCCCTCTCGCGTCGGCCCTGGCCGTGGCGCTGTCCTGCGCCCCCGGGTGCACGCCGCAGGGGGACACCGGCATCGGGCCCGAGGGTTTCTCCGACGACTTCGACCGGACGCAGCTCGGCCAGGACTGGAACACCACGGGGGGCGCGTGGCGCATCGTGGACGGCGCGCTGCGCATCCGTGAGGCGCGCAACCACCCGCTGTGGCTGCGGCGGACGTTGCCGCGGGACGTGCGCGTCGAGTTCGACGCCACCAGCACGACGCACGACATCAAGGTCGAGCTGTTCGGCGACGGCGTGTCCCACGCGCTCGGGGAGTCGTACAACGCGACCAGCTACGTGGTGATCTTCGGCGGCTGGGGCAACCAGCTGAACGTGTTGGCGCGCATGGACGAGCACGGAGAGGACCGCGTGGTGGGCGCGCCGCGACGCGTGGAGCCCGACCATCGGTATCATTTCGTCATCGAGCGACGCGGGAGCGTGCTCACCGTCGAGGTGGACGGGGAGCGCCTGCTCACCCTGGACGACCCCGAACCCCTGTACGGCCGTGGGCATGATCACTTCGGCTTCAACAACTGGGAGTCCGACGTGTCCTTCGACAATCTTCGCATCCAGCCGCTATGATGCGGCCAGCCCCCCATGGAAGCCGCTGAGTTCGACGTCACGCTGAAGGATCTCGAGACCCGCCTCGACCGCCTCAAAGCCCTCTACGAGATGTACTTCCAGGGTATCGAGCGCATCGAGCCCTCCGTGCCCCGCAAGCAGGTCGACCGCATCTTCGAGCTGCTGCGGCGCGAGCAGCCGCGCAGCACACACCTGCGCTTCCGCTACCAGTCCTTGCTGCAGCGCTACACCACGCTGCAGACCTACTGGCGCCGCATCACCCGACAGATCGAAGAGGGCACGTACAAGCGCGACATCCAGCGCCTGAAGCGCAAAGATGCCGTGCGGGCAGCGCGGCGGGGTGAAGCAGACGAAGGACGCGACGACAAGGGAGCCTACGAGCTGGATCTGGACGTGGACACGGACCTGAGCGACCTGCTCGACGACCCAGAGCTGGACGCGGCCATCGCCGGACTGACGAGCGGTGGCCCAGCGCGGCCTGTGGCCGGTTCGCCCGCTCCCCCAAGCGCCGCGACGCCGGCCGGCCCGCGCGTCGCCACCTTCGGCAAGCCCACGGAGCGCCGCCGGCGCTCGAGTGACAGCACGAACGTTCCATCCTCGCCGCCCCCTCGGCCCGCTCCACCCCCAGCCCCCAGCGCCGCGCGTCCGGCCGCACCGCCGCGCCCTCCCAGCGGGGACGTGGACGACGTGCGCATGAAGCGCATCTACGACGACTACGTGGCAGCGCGCAGGCGGAACAACGAGCGCGTGGACAACGTCAAGTACGAGACCCTGCAGCGCAGCATTCAGGACATGATGCCCAAGCTACGCGAGAAGCACGTCGGCAAGTCGATCGACTTCGAGGTCGTCGTGCGCGACGGACGCGTGGGCCTCAAGCCCGTCACGAAGTAGTCGCGAGGAAGCTGGCTGCGGGCGCCACACGAGACGTCAGCGGCGACTCGCGCGCTCCAGCGCCCCTCCGGCCCCGTTCAGCGCGCTGCGCACCGCGGCGCCGAGCGCGGCCGTGGTCATGCGTAGATCTTGGTCGCGGCCCTGCCCGAGTGGCTCGGCCGCCGTGGCCGCACCGCTGAGCATGCCCAGCACGTTGCGCGAGGGCTCCTCGAACAGCGTCAGGTTCACGCTCGCGCGCAGACGCACCTCGCCATGCTGCTCGGTGCGCTGCACCCCGTTCAACACGGCGTCCACGCGAAAACGAGGGATGCGGCGGCGGGTGATTTGCTGCGTCTCCGCCGCACCGATGGCGTCCGCGCTACCAAAGGGCGCCACCCCCGGTACACCCGCCAGGCCAGTCATCACCGCCTCGCGCAGAGGCCCGACGAGCGCAGACCCACCCACACTGGAGGTGTTGCTCACCTGGCCCACGGAGACGACATGGCGGACCCGCCGCCAGTCGACCGCCGCGGCGGACGGTGCTGTGGACGCCCCGCCTTCACCACGCAGCTCGGCGATGGAGGACTCGGCCTGCCGCCGTACGGACGCGGAGTCGTCATGCGAGGCACGGCGGAGCGCGCCGATGGCGCGCCGATCCCCGAGCTTGCCGAGGGACGCCGCGGCGGCTGCGCGCACCGCAGGGTTGTTGTCGGACGCTAGCGCGCGCTCGAGCGCCAGGCGGCTACGGGCGTCGGCCAAGCGACCGAGCGCGAGCGCAGCCTGCGTGCGATTGCGGAAGTCCGACGACTCCGCCAGCTGTTGCTCGAGGTACTCGCGTGACGAGACACGCGCGTGGGCTCCGCTCACGGCGGCGAGCAACGCCACGCACAGCGCGGCGACGTGAAACAGCGTTCGGGGGGAGGGGCGCATCAGCAGCTTCGGACGGGGCGCGCAGGACGAGGATTCAGCGCGACGTGACCGGAGCGCCACTATATCAACTTTCCGCTCGGCTCGGTGCGACACCTGAACGGGGCTCGTCAGGGGTCGGTGCACCCGTCTTCGTCGTCGTCACGCCCCTCCTCCGCTGTCTCGTTCGGACACATGTCGTCTGCGTCCGGGATGAGGTCGTTGTCGTTGTCCGGGTCCATGCAGCCGTCTTCGTCCTCGAATCCGTCGAAGTCTTCTGGGAGCAGCGGACACAGGTCCTGGTGATCGGGGATCCCATCCAGGTCCTTGTCGCGGTGCGGCGGGGCGTAGCGCAGGCCGAGCATGGCGCGCACCGAGGGGGCGCCAGCCGCGCGGTGCGGCAGCCCAGCACCCCCGAGGACACTGAGGTGGAACGCGCCCGCGCGTAGCCGCAACCCAAAGTCGATCTCCGTAGGGGAGTTGTAGCGGCCGGTGAACCCGCTGGAGCCGCGGAACTCGAGCAGGGCGACGAGGTCGGGATAGGCCTGGAATGGCTTCGCGATGGCGAGCCCCCAGTGGAGCTCGGAGCCGTGGACGCGCCCGCCCACGCGCACCCGCTCTGGTCGGATACGCGCGCCGAGGCTGGCGCCCAACCCGAAGCCGAAAATGTGGATGTCCCCAATGAGCGTGAGGTCGACCTCGGGCAGCCGTGCCCCTTGAAAGCCCACGCCCTGCGCCGTGGGCAGGGTCACGGTCAGCATACCCGCCAAGCCGGGGCCGTCGGCCCGCACGTCGGTCCCGTCCGCCGCGTCGCCAAGGAGTCGCGCGCGGGCCGTCACACGCAGATCGCCGAGCGCCGCCCCGTCCAAGCTCTCGTCGCCGTCGGCGAGGGCGCGGGGGGCTCCCGTCTGGTAGGGCGTGAAGGGTACGTCGAGGGCCAGGGCCAGACGGCCACCGAGCCCGATCTGCATGAACGCGTCCATCGAAAGGCGATGACGCAGGACCACCTGCTGCGACGTGAAGTCGGGGTTCACGCGCAGCAGGCCGAAGGTGTAGCCGGTGAACAGCCCGAAGTTCGTGCGTAGGTGTCCCGGCGTGGTCGTGCCCTGCACGCCGAGGAAGCCGTCGGTGTCGTGCGCGGGGCGGAAGTCGTCCACCTGCAGCTGGCGCTGCGCCACGGCGGACTGGGGTCCGAACACGAGGGCGACGGCGAGGCACAGGATCGCCCGCGCAGGCCAGGGAGCGAAGGGCGATCGGGAGGCGGAGACGTCGAGCACGGGCGCACTGTATCAGCGCCCTCCGTGCATGGCACCCCACGCGGTAGTGGTACCCTTTCGCGCATGGACACCACGCGACGACCGCCCGCTCCCAAGCACACGCGAGCACGTTTCGCTGCCCGAGCGCTCTCCCTGATGTTCACCCTCGTGATGACGCACGGCTGTGGTCCGCGACCGCCCGCGCACGAGAGCTCGGAGGGGGCGGCATCTGGGGGGGAAGCAGGGGACGGCGCTCGGACGGGCGCGAGCGCTCCCGAGGGTGGCGGTTCGCCCGACGCGTGCGACCCGTCGCTCGTCTCGCTGGTGGGGCGCTTCACACTCACGCGCTACCCGGGCCAGGACGACGTCGGCCCGAACGGGGAGCGCCCCCTCGGCATGTCCAGGGAGTACGAGTTCACACGCGAGGCATACACGATGGAGGGCTACCCGCCGCTGCGCATCACGGGCCGCTACGAGGTGCTCGAGCGCGACGGTCTGCGCCAGCGCGTGCGCTTCTTCGACACGGTGTTCGACGGACAACCCGACCAGGACCGCGAGCTGTGGATCGTGTTCGAGGACTGCGGCGACACGCTGCAGATGGACGGCATGACCTACTCGCGCCAGGCGAACGAACCGTGACCGGGACTGGTCAGGCCCCGCGCCGTGGGGATCGCCAACGCCCACGCCGGGCGCCGCTCCTGCCTCCGGCATGAGTGCTCCGACGGACACCCCGAGCGCCCCTCAGCGTGACGCGCCGCTGGCGCTCCCCTCGATGATGAAGCCACTGCCCGGTGGGGCCCGCACGAAGTGCTCGCTGCCGAACGCGAGCCGCGCGAAGGAGGCTTCGTCGTTGGGGCGGGTGACGAACTCGCGAGCGCCCGCGTATAGCGTGACGACGAAGGTCTCGCTGCGGACCTCTCGCTCGCGCTCGCCCTCCGCGAGCCCCTGGTTCAGCTGGATCTCGTCGTCCGCGGGCCAGCGCGGCGGCGAGTCACCCTGGCCCTCGGCCCGCACCACTCGGGCGACGCCCCAGCGCCACACACGGAAGCTGTACCATTCGGCGGTGCGCGGGACGGTGCGGAAGCGGGGCACCTGACGCGTCCGTGGATCGTCTCGATAGCGAGGGACCTGACGCGTGCGCGACTCGTCGCAGTAGCGCGTGCTACACGAGCGACCGCCCCCGCTACACTCGGTGGTGCACGTGGCGAAGCCGTTGCCGTTCGGCGAGCACACCTCGTGGCACGACTCGGGCGTGTCGACGCAGTCCTCCCCGCAGGCGACACGCTCGGTGTAGTACTCGGTGTCGTAGCCGTCCTGCACGCGCTCCGTGTAGTACTCGGTGTCGAAGCCGTCGGGCACCTGGTCGTCGTGGTGGTGCCGCTGTCCGAGGGCTGTCTGCTCCTGCGCGTCCGCCGGGATGTTCTCGGCGAAGGCCTCCTGCGTGACGAACCGGAAGCGCTCGACCGTCACGACGCGCTCCCACGAGCGTGCGGTGACGCGCGCGACGTAGTGTGTCTTCGGACCGTCCGCCGTGCTCGTGCCCGCCAACCAGGACCCGAAGCCGCAACAACCGAGCACGCTGGTGAGCAACGCGGCGAGCCCCGCCCCGACCTTGACCCGCGTGCTGGATCCCGCCGGCCCCGGCCGCGGAGCAGCGAGCCGCGCCGCGTTGGACCCCGGACTGGGAGGCCCGACGGGCACACCCTGCCCGTGTTCCTGCGCTGCCCCGCACTGCGCGCACGCGCCGTCGAAGCGGCGCTGATGACTGCCGCAGTAGCCACAGCGCCAGTTGGGCCCGGACTGCGCGATGCGCAGCAGCTCCGGCGCCGTGACCGTCTCCGCCGCGGCCGTGTCGCCCGGCATCTCGTACGCCTCGGAGTCGTCCTTCGGGTTGCCGCACTGCTGGCAGAGCTTGTGGCGGCCGAGGTTGCGGTGCCCGCACGACGAGCAGCGCCACACCATCTCGATCTGCCGCGAGCTCATGCGGGGAACGCTCGCGCCGAACCCGCGCGCTCCATGGGCCCGCCCCCGCGCGCGTGCGTACCGGGCCGGCCGTCCAGATGCCTCGTGGGCTCGCGCGCACCCGTCGGACCCGTTGGCGCCCCACCGCGCACGGCGTCCGCGCCAGGGTCGTCCTCGGCGGGGGTCTGGGGCTCGCTATCTCCCGCGTCGTCCGAGGTCTCGGGCTCGACATCTTCGGCTTCCGCAGGCGCCGCGGGCTGCGCGTCCTCCCCGTCGCGCGAACCGTCGGCGGTGCCCTCGAGCGGGGCCAACGCAGGCGCGATGGCCCGAGGGACGAGCGGATGGCCCGTCCCCAGGGCGTAGAACACCCAGCCTGCGCTGCCTCCCAGCGCGAGGGACACGAGCAACACGGAGGTCCCCAGCAGAGGCCGCCGCGGCCGCACGCGGAAGGCGTCCACACCCCCGAAGAGGCCGCGCAGCCCGAGGCCCAGCGCGAGCACCGCGACGGCGGCGGCTCCCGCGAGCACGAACAGGGCGTGGTTGTCGCGGATGCCTGGGAGGTTGGGGAGGAAGTGGCGCAACCCGAGCAACAGCGTGACGACCGTGATGCCCACGCCCCCGAGCCCCACCACACCGAGCGTGTACCCCGGGCTGCCGACCGTGCGCAGGCCCACGCCGATGGCGACCGCGCCGAGCCCCATGACCAGCGCCAACAGCCCGAACCCTGCCAGCGGCCCCAGGCTCTGCACGCGGGCCGGGAGCGCCTCTCCCGCGAAGACGGCCACGCTCGCCGCGGAGAGGCCGAGCCACGCGGCGGCGCCCAGCATGGAGCCCAGCGACGGGACGTCCGGTGTGCGGGGCGGGCGACCCGGGCGCACGGCCTCGCGCGCGGGGGCCGCGGGGTGGCGCCCCTTGCCCGTCGCTGGCGTGGCGGTGCCCGAGGTGGTCTTGCGACGCCCTGCGGGTGGGGCCAGGTCGCGTGGGTCGATGTCGAGCGGGCGGCTGGGGCGGGTCGGCACGTGGCCCACCCCACCGGCGGCAGGGAACGCGCCGGGGTTGGAGGGCCGCGACGCCGCCACCTGCGCGACCGCGTTGGCGATGCTCTCCGGGTTGTCGTGGGCACCCAGCTCGCCGAAGTCGAGGCGTAGCTCGTCGGGCACCTGGAACGCGCCGTACTCGCTGAGGTCGGGCGCGGTGGGCTCCATCGCCTTGCTGGGCAGCGGCCGCTCGGAGCGACGGCCGCCCACCACCACCGGCACAGGCGGACGGGAGCTGATGGTTCCGGGGACGCTCAGCACGCCCGACAGCCGCGATGAGACACGATGCAGCGCGCGGGCGAGCACGGCGCCGTCCTGCGGGCGGCGGTCGGCGCGGCGGTTGAGGCAGCCCATGATCAAGTCGCGCAGGGCCCGTGGGAGATCGTGGACGTAGTCGTCGATGGGCGGGGGATCGTCCCGGCAGATCTGGACGAACAGGTCGGCCACCGACGCCGCGTCGAAGGGGCGGCGCCCGGCCAAGCACTCGTACAGGATGACGCCCACGGCCCACACGTCGGTGCGCTGATCCACCTCCGCGGGCGCCCGGATCTGCTCGGGCGACATGTAGGTAGGGCTGCCGACGATCAAGCGCCCCTCCGCCTCTCCAGCCACCTCGCCCGCTTTCGTGACCTTCGAGATGCCGAAGTCGAGGATCTTCGGGATGAGCACGTCGCGGTTGCCCGAGAGGAAGATGTTCTCGGGTTTGAGGTCCCGATGCACGAGGCCCTTCGCGTGCGCGGCGCCGAGCGCTTCCGCCACGGGCACCATGACGGCGAGCGTCACTTCGAGGGACAGGCGCCCCCCCGAACGGTCGATGTAGGCGCCCAGATCCTCGCCCTCGAGCAGCTCCTGCACGATGAAGGGGAAGCCGCGCTCGTCCTCGTCGATGTCGAGGATCTCGACCACGTGCGCGTGGCGCACGAAGTGGGCCATCTGCGCCTCGCGCAGGAAGCGCGCGCGCACGTTCTCGCTCTGCGCCAGGCTGGGCAAGAGGATCTTGATGGCCACCTCGCGCCCCACGAGGGTGTTGGTCGCGCGATACACCTCGCCCATGCCGCCCACGGCGATGCGCGAATCCAGCTGGTACTTGCCCCGGATGCGCTCTCCGCTGCGATCCGGCGGCGGTGGTCGTGGCACCAACATCGGGGCCGAGTATCGGCCAAAACGTGTCCGATTTGGAAACAGAAGCGAAAGACGGGAGCGACGCGTCGTCGGGCGCTCGACGATGCGCTGACGACCTACGAGGGGGTGTTACCCTGTGACCCGTGGCGAACAAGTCTCACGGACGAACGACCCCGCGCGCCGAGCTCAGCCTCCGAGTCGCCTTCCAGACGCGTGACGGGCTCGAGCACACGGGGACCACGCGCGACCTCGGGGTGCGAGGCGCCTCGGTGGAGACCCCCCGCCCGCCAGCGGAAGGCGCGACCGTGGCGCTGCGCATCGACTCGCCCACGTCGTGGGACCCGATCATCCTCGCGGGCGTCGTGCAGTGGAGCTCGACGGGCCCGCGGGTGGACGAGCACGGGAACGCAGCCCCGCCCGGGTTCGGCGTGCGCTTCGGCAAGCTCACGGATGAGCACAGCGCCGCCATCCGTGCGCTCATCGCGACGCGCGCGTTCGACGAGGACTGACGGCCCCACCCGGATGGCGCGCTCAGCGACCGCGGCGGATGGCCACGGCGCGCGCGTGAGCCTCGAGGCCCTCGAGCCGGGCGAGACCCTCGAGCAGCGGCGCCTGCCGCGTGATGGCGTCCTGGTCGTAGCGGATGACGGAAGTGCGCACGACGAAGTCGTAGACGCCGAGCGGGCTGGCGAAGCGCGCGGAGCCCCCCGTGGGGAGCACGTGGCTGGGGCCCGCGGCGTAGTCCCCAGCGGCCTCGGGCGTGTGGTAGCCGAGGAAGGCCGCACCCACGGCCGAGATGCCGTCGAGGGCCGCGTCGGCGTCGGCCACGGAGAGGTTGAGGTGCTCCGGCGCGAGCTCGTCGGCCACACGCACGGCCTCGGCCAGCGACGGAACCACGAAGCAGTGCCCATTGCGCCGCACGGAGGCCTCGGCGATGTCACGACGGGGGAGCGCCGCCAGCTGCCGCTCCACGGCGGCCGAGACGGCGTCCGCCTGCTGACGAGAGAGTGTGACCAGCAGCGCGTACGCGTCCTCGTCGTGCTCGGCCTGCGAGAGCAAGTCCGCCGCGACCACCTCCGGGTCGGCCGCGTCGTCGGCGACGACCAGGATCTCGCTCGGGCCCGCGATGCTGTCGATGTCCACCAGCCCGAACACCAGGCGCTTGGCGCACGCGACGAAGATGTTACCCGGCCCGACGATCTTCTCGACGCGCCCCACGCTCTCGGTCCCGTAGGCCGCTGCCGCGATGGCCTGGGCCCCGCCCGCGTCGATGACCTCGGTGACGCCCGCGATCTCCGCGGCGGCGAGGATCTCCGGCGTCGGGCGGGGGGTGACCAGCACGATGCGCTGCACGCCAGCCACCGCCGCGGGGACCGCCGTCATGAGCACGGTGGACGGATAGCGCGCCTTGCCGCCCGGCGCGTAGACCGCCGCCGAGCGCACGGGGCGCACGCGCATGCCGAGCTCGACGCCGTCCTCGCGGTAGGCGAAGCCCGGGTCGCGCTGATGCTCGTGGTAGCGGCGGATGCGCTCGGCGGCCTCCTTTAGCAGCGCGCGCACCTCGGCCGGCGCCTGGGCCGCGCCCTCGCGGAAGGCCTCGTCCGAGAGCCGGATGGCCTCCTGCGTGCGCCCCTCGAACTCCTGCGTCAGCGCGACGATGGCGGCGTCGCCCTCGGCCTGCACGCGCTTGAGGATGGCGCGCACGGCCGGCTCCACGCGCTCGAGGTCCGCGTCGCCGCGTCGAGAGAGCGAGGCCAACGTCTGGTCGTACCCGGCCCGGCCGTGCTCGTGGATCTGCAGCATGCGGTGGGTTTAGTCTTCAGCGCCCCGGCGTCAAGCGGGTCACGCCGGGCCGCGGCTCCTCGACCACGCGCCATCCGCGACCGTTAGACGATCTGCCAGGTGGTCCCTGCGGGGCTGTCCAGCAGCTCGACGCCGGCCTCGGTGAGCCCCACGCGGATCTTGTCCGCCGCCTCGAAGTCCTTGTTGGCGCGGGCGGTGGCGCGGTCGACGATGCACTGCTCCACCCACTCGCGGCTCACCCCGCGGGCCTGCGCGCGACGGTCGCGCACGCGCTCCAGCACCTCGCGCGGCTCCTGGAAGCCGAGACCCAGGTGCGTGCGCAGCGCCTCGAACCCGGCGAGCGCGGCGTCGACGGCGGCCTGGGGAGCGCTGCCCTTCTTGCGCAGCGCTCCGTCGCACAGCTCGTTCACCGCCGAGAGCAGCTCCGAGAGCGCAGCGAGCGCAACGGGCATGTTCAGGTCGTCGTCGAGCGCGCGGGCGAGCGCTGCGGGGAACCCGACCAGCGCGTCGGGGGCCTGGCCTCCGGGGACCACGCGCGCCTCGGGCAGCTCGGCCAGGCGCTGCCGAGTCTTGTACAGGTACTCGAGCCGCCGCTCGGCCTCTTCCAGCCCCGGGAAGCGCGGACCGGCCGGACCGCCCTCGTCCTCGACGTCGAACCCGAGGGGCGCGCGGTAGTGCACCGTCATCGAGAACATGCGGATGGCCTCCGGCTCGATGTGCCGGAAGAGCTCGCGGGCGGTGAAGAAGTTGCCCAGGCTCTTGCCCATCTTCTCCTTGTTCACCTCGACGAAGCCGTTGTGCATCCAGCACCGGGAGAACGGCTTCTGCGTGGCGGCCTCGCTCTGGGCGAGCTCGTTCTCGTGGTGTGGGAACACCAGGTCGAGTCCGCCGCCGTGCAGGTCCAGCGTCTCGCCCAGGTGCTCCATGCTCATGGCGGAGCACTCGATGTGCCAGCCCGGCCGCCCCCAGCCGAAGGGGCTGTCCCAGCCGACCTCCGAGCGCTCGGCCGACTTCCACAGCGCGAAGTCCGCGGGGTGCCGCTTGCGCGCCATCTGCTCCGCGTCGGTGCGCCCGCTGGCCCCCGACTCGTGCGCGCTCAGGTCGCGGTGGCTGAGCTTGCCGTAGCCCTCGAACGACTCGACCGAGAAGTAGACGTCGCCATCCACCTCGTAGGCGTTGCCAGACGCGATCAGGCGCTGCACCAGCGCGATGATGTGCGGCAAGTGACCGCTCACGCGCGGCTCCACGTCGGGCGTGGCGTTGCCCAGCCGGGCCATGTCCTCACCGAACGCGTCCGTGAAGCGGGCCGCCAGCTCGTCCGGCTGTTCGCCGCGCTCGGCCGCGCGCTTGATGATCTTGTCGTCGATGTCGGTGACGTTGCGCACATAGGTCACGCGCAGGCCCGAGGCGCGCAGGTGCCGCGTCAGCACGTCGTACACGATGTAGCAGCGAGCGTGGCCCAGGTGCGCGTAGTCGTACACGGTGGGACCGCAGACATAGATGCGCGCGTGGTCGGGGTCGGCCGGAGAGAACGGGGCCTTCTGGCCCGTGAGCGTGTCGTAGAGCTGCAGCGACATGATGGACTGGCGAGTCTGCCGCATCCCGCCTCGGCGGGCCAACCCCGGTTCGCGTCTGGTTCGCGGCCACGGGTTCGTGTCATGCTCGCCATCCCCCCGACGGCACCGTGTCCTACGAATTCCGCTACGCATATCTCCACGGCTTCGGCTCCAGCCCTGCCTCCAAGAAGGGCAAGCACCTCGAGCGCATGTTCGCGGGCTTCGGCATCGAGTTGGCGCTGCCCGACCTGAACCGCCCCTCGTTCACCAGGCTGAGCCCAGACGCCATCCTGCGCGAGCTCGACGCCACCCTGGGGCGCGACCCCACGGGGCCCAAGTGGCGGGTCATCGGCTCCAGCCTGGGCGCCTGGCTGGGCGCGGTCTACGCGGCCCAGCGCCCCGAAGTGGTGGACCGCCTGGTGCTCATCGCGCCCGCGTTCGACTTCGCCCAGCGCTGGCACGACCGGCTCGGCGAAGACGGGATCGAGCGCTGGTTGGCGACCGGCCACGCCCTGTTCCCGAACGCGGAGGGCGCGCACGTCCCCGTCCACGCGGCGTTCTTGCGCGAAGCGTGCGCCCTGCCCCAGCGCCCCCAGGTGTCCATGCCCGCGCTGCTCCTGCACGGCGTGCACGACGACGTGGTGCCCATCGCCAGCTCGCGCGCGTACGCCGAGTCGCTGCCGCACGTCGAGCTGATCGAGCTGGACGCGGACCACGCCCTGACCGACCACGAGGCGCACGTCGCCGCCGAGACGCAGCGCTTCTTCGAGCTGGGACGCCCGACGCTCGACTGACGAGTGTCGGGCCGTCCCGCAGGGGGGCTGCACGGCCCCGCCAACCCATCGTGACGCCAGGCTCCGGGCCCGTTTTCGGGTATGCTGCGGACCCGTGACCGCTCCCACCCCCATCGCACAAGGCGACCTGTCGCAGAAGCCGCTCGCGCACGTGCTGCTGTCCATCCACGAGCGTGAGATGTCGGGCACGTTGGCCGTCTGGCCGGACGACGAGGGTCAGCCAGGTCAGGACCGCCTGCTGTTCCGACGCGGGCAGATCATCGCCGGCAAGCTCATCGAGCCCGCCACCGATCTCTCGCGCGGGATCCTCTCCGTGTTCCACCGGACCCGCGCGCCGTTCGCGTTCTACGAGCAGGACCTGGTCACGGGCACCGAGGGTGTGCTCTTCGGCAAGGACCACGTGTACGCCATGATCGCCGCAGCGGCGCGCGGCGGTGCGCGGCGCGAGACCATGGAGCAGGTGCTGGCGCGGCTGCAAGAGCCGGCCTACCGCTTCGTACGCACGACGGACCTCGCGGCCTTCGCGCTCATCCCCAAAGAGCAGGCCGTCGTGGAGCTGGTGCAGGCGAGCCACCGCTCCATCCGCGAGTGGATCGAGATGTCAGGAGACGCGCGCGTGGCGACCCGCACGCTCTACCTCCTGGCGATCACGCGTTGTCTGGCCCCCGCGCCCGTGGAGGCGCTGGAGAACCAAGACGCGTCTGGGGGGAAGTCGCTGCCGCCCCTGCCGAGCTTCGCACCGCCCCCCCCGTCCAACCGCCCTGCGGGCTTCTCGGACATGCCGACCCTGGACACCGAGCCCCCGCCTGCGGCACCCGCGACCCCGGCGCGCGCCAGCATGACGGACGCCCCGAGCGGGCCGCCTGCACCGCCGGCGGGCCTGAGCCCCGCCCACGAGTCACTCTGGGAGGCGGTGCGTGAGCGGTTCGCGGCCATGGACACCGAGAACTACTTCCAGATGCTCGGCATCGACAACTCGGTCGACGACGACGCCATCAACGACGCCTACGTGGAGCGGATCAAGCGCTTCCACCCCGACCGCCTGCCGCAAGAGCTCGCCTCGCTGCGGTCGTACGTGGATACCATCTTCAGGCACCTCACGGAGGCGAAGAAGACGCTGCTGGACAAGGAGAAGCGCAACGCCTACTTCAAGACCGTCCAGGCAGGGGGGGGCTCGCCTGCAGCCGATCGCAAGCTGGCGGCCATCCTTACGGCGGCGCTCGAGTACGAGAAGGCCGAGGTGCTGGTGCGCCGCAAGGAGTGGGGCCAGGCCATCGCGCTGCTGGACAAGAGCATCGAGCTGTCGCCGGACGAGCCAGACTATCTGGCGCTCAAGGCGTGGGCCCTGTTCCAGCGTGACGGGGACGCGCGTGTGGACGCGGTCGTCTCGCTCGCCGAGCAGGCGCTCGCGCTGCGGGACACGCATGAGCAGGCGCTCCTCACCCTCGCGTTCCTGTACAAGCGCACGGGCAACTCACGCGCTTCGGTGAAGCACTTCGAGCGCATCGTGGAGGCGAACCCCAAGCACGTGGACGCGGCCCGCGAGCTGCGCCTGGCGCGGATGCGTGGACAGACCAGCGAGCCTCCCCCGGAGGACAAGCCGGCCGGCGTGTTCGCGAAGCTGTTCGGCTCCAAGAAGAAGTGACCCCTCAGGGTTCGTTGGCGGTGTCGGGCGGTGGGGACTGACTGGCGCCTGCGTCGGTCGGTTCGGCCAGTGCGGCCCCCGCGTCAGTCGGCTCGGCCCGTGCGGCCCCCGCGTCATCGACCCCCGCGTCGGGCACCTCGCCTGCCGGGCTGCCCGCGAGCGCGTACAACCGGCCGTCGTCGCAGCCCACGTAGAGCGTGCCGTCCGCGTCCAGCATGGGCGGCGCGTCCACGTCCCCCTCCACGCGGAACGCCCAGCGCAGGCCCCCGGTGCGGCTGAGCGAGTAGATGAAGTCGTCGTGCCCGCCGAAGTAGATCGAGCCCTCGCCGTCTACCAGTGGCCCGGACAGCACGCCCATCTCGGGCGACTCGGTCATGGGCAGCTCGAACGCGAAGCGGAGGGCGCCCGTGTGTGCGTCGAGGGACACGATGCGCGGTCGGGGACCCATCACCGCGGCCACGATCCCGCCGTCGTGAGTCAGCGCGACTGGGGCACGCACGTAGCCGCCGACGTCCACCGAGAAACGCTCGCGACCGGAGGGGTCGAGCGCGTGGACGCGCCGGTCGTCCGAGCCGAAGAAGATGGCGCCGTCGTCCCCGACGACCGGGCTCGAGTCGATGTCGTCGCCCGCCCGCGCCCGCCAGCGCACCTCGCCCGTGGGACTGAGCGCATACAGGTAGTCGTCTTGGGAGCCCACGTAGATCGTCCCGTCCGGGGCAATCGCTGGTGACGTGTAGATCTTGGAGAGCGCCTCGAAGCGGAAGCGCGCCGTACCCGAGCGCTCCAACGCCCACAGCCAGCGGCCCGCGCTGAAGTAGACGAGGTCGTCCGCGCCGAGTGTCGCGCCCACGTCTGCGTCGTCGCCAGTCTCGAGCTCGAAGCGCCGCTCGCCCGCGAACGTGAACGCGTAGAAGCGGTCCGCGTCCGAGCCGACGTACACACGGTCGCTCGTGACCAGCGGCGTGCTGTAGACGTCCGCGCCGAGCGCGCGGCGCAGCAGCACCTGGCCCCGTCGGTCGAGGGCTATCAGCTCACCTGGCTGGGGCGGAGCATCGAGCCCGACCCCTGGGGCGCCGAGCGTGCCGAACCACAGGCGCCCCGCCTCGTCCACCACCACCTGCGACTTGATCATGCCGCCCGTCTCGAACGCGAAGCGCAGGTGCGGCTCGCGCGGCCCCACGATGGCGGTGCGCCCCGTGTGACGCGCGTCACCGCGGTAGCTGCGGAAGGGCACGCGCCCCCCCTGGACCTCACCCAACGGTGGGAGCGGTGTCGAGGGAGCACCCGACGGGAGCCCTGTCACGACCTCGTCGGGCAGCACGTCGCCGTCCCCCGAGCGCATGCGTGAGACCGTCAGCGCCGCCACGCTGATGAGCGCGCCGCCCCACATGGCGACCAGCAGCAGCGTCTGTCGCCCTCCGCTCATGGGCGCGCGACGTGCCCGTGCTCGAGGGGGCGGCGCACGTCAGCCCGCATCCTGGCCAGCATCGTTCGTGCCCGCGTCCGCGCCGCCCGCGTCATCCGCGCCTGCGTCGTCGGCGCTTGCGTCGTCTGCACCTGCATCCAGGCTCGCGTCAGCGCTGCCAGCGTCGTCGGCGCTCGCGTCTCCTTGGCCGGCGTCCGTGGCCGCGTCGGGCTCGGCGTCCGGGGTCGCGTCCGCCGCCGCCCCATCGGCTGTGGCGCCGTCCAGACCGGCGTCCTCCACGATGCGGTCGCGGTCGAAGTTCACCACCAGCTGACACGCTGGCAGGAGGAGCAAGGCCAGCACGAACGACAGGCGGCCCACGGCGAGAGTGGTTCGGTACATGCGGGACATCCCTAGAACTGGAGTGTGGCGCCCAGGCCTGCCCCGCGTCGTCCGGCGAGGGGCGTCAGCCGCAACCGGGTCGCTTCGGCGTCGGCGTCGGCGTCCCGCTGTGCGCGGCGGTCGGTGACGTAGAGGACGATGGAGGTGACGGCGGCGATCCCAGCGACCCCGAACATCACGTCCGAGAAGAGGGCCAAGCGCTCGCCCCGGTCGGCGGCGCTGGCTGTCGGGTGATCGTCGAAGTCGGACTGCTCGGTCAGCGCCATGAAGCCGAGCACGGTGCCCACCACGAGGGTGCCCGCTGCCACGCCGGCCGTGATGGCCGCCGCCCGACGCGGCTGATAGTTGCTCGCGGGCTCGGCCGTGTCCTCGGCGCTCGGCTCCTCGAGAGGCACGCCGTCTCCCTCGAGGGAGACACCGGGGTCCGACGCGGGCGCGGCGTCGGTGGGCTCACGGGGATCGACCGGCGCGGTCGCGTCGGCCGGTACGTCGGTCCCAGGTTGGTGATCCGTCGCGGGGACCTCGACGCCGGGAGGGACGGGCGCACCGTCCGCTGGCGCGAGCGCGCCCTCGAGCAGCGCCAGGGTCGTGCGGCCTCCGTAGGGGACCTCCACCGCATGCTCACCCACCAGCTCGCCGCGCAGCGTGACGGCGATGGCATGCGTGCCGGGCGGCAGCGTCAGCTCGACCGGGGTCACGTACCCGGTGCGCTCGCCGTCGAGCCAGACCTCGCCGGGCGGCTCGGCCGTGACCAGCACCACACCACGCTGCGCGCGCAGCGCGGCGATGCGCGCCTCGACGGCGGACCTGTCGGGCGCCTCGCTGCGCAATGACAGATACTCCTCGAGGGCCGCCACGGCACCCGCCGCGTTCCCCTGACGCTCACGCGCATCGGCCAGCCCGACGAGCATGATGGGGTTGCCCGACTCGGCGTAGGCCTGGTCGTAGAGCCGCTCGGCCTCCGCAAATTGCCCGGCTGCGAAGGCCCCTTGCGCGGCGACGCGCGCCGCGTCTCCGGGGACGACCACGGGCTCCGCGGGGCGACGCCTCCCGCGCTGAGCGTGGGCGTTTGGCGCCACGGCGAGGCCCGAAACGAGCGCGAGCAGCGCCACCGAGAGGACCCAACGGGCGGGCGCACGGCGGATGGCGCGCGGAGCGAGATGGGAGGAGCGAGTGGACGAGGTCATGGGATGCAGCGGGAGGGTAGCAGCCAACGCCACACCCCGCATGGCGCGCGGACCTGTCAGCTGCTCCACACACTGCGCACGAACGCCTCGACGCGGTCGAGGGGGCCGCGCAGCCGCTCGATGAGGTCCTCCAGCTGGACCAACTCCTTGCTGCTCTGCTCCGCGAGCACGGCGAGCTCGGCCTCGTGCCCCTCGCTCCACCGCTCCATCTCGGCGTGGACCGCGCGCAGCTCGGCCTCGAGGGTCATGCACTGACGCTGCTTCACCCCGAGCGCGTCCTCGACGTCCCGAATGGCGTGCCGCAGACCCAGCGCGCGGCCCGGGGTCCCGGCGCCACGGTTCTCGGACTCGGCGGCCTGCTCGTGCTCCTCTGCCAGCTCGGCGAAGCGGCGCTTGATGGCGAGCTGCTCGCCCCGCGCCGCCGAGAGCTCCTGCGCCACACGGTCCTGCTGAGCGCCGAAGTCGGCCTTCACGTGCCGCGCGCGCTCCGTCAGATCTTCCATCTGCTGCTGGCGCTCTTCGGCGCTCTCGACCCGCGAGGAGATCTCCTGGAGGGCCTCCCGCGACTGAGACAAGCACTCGGCCACGCCGACGGGCACCTTCTGTTGCACGCCGATCTCCTCTACCGCATGCGAGAGCGCCGTGAAGCGCTCGCGCCAGCGGCGCGTGCCCAGGAGCCCGATGTTCTCGACGCTGTCGGCCGTGCGCGGCACCTCGACCCCAGGAGGTAGCTCGATCTCGATGGACAGCGCGACGTCGTTCGGCTCGGAGGGGATCGCCGGGCGCGTGTACGTGCTGGTTGGCGGTCGCTCCGGACGCGGTGCGCCGCCACGGGGTGCCACCGGCTCCACCACCGTGTCGTCGATGGTGTCGAAGCCCACGGTGCGGTCGAGGAACTGGTCCAGCTCGAATTCCGGCCCCAGCGCAGGGGGCGCCGTGGCGGGGCCCACCAACGTGCTGAGCAGGGGATTGTCCGTCTTCAGGACCGGGGTCGGAAGGACCTCGTGCTCGCCCTCGTCCGAGGTGGTCGCCGCACCTGCCGCCGCACCTTCAGAGACGTTCGTCGGCGAAGGTCCCCTCGACGCGCCACCGACCACGGGCGCGACACCGCTGGATGGCGACCCGCCGGGGACCAGAGCGCTCGGCGCGACGGCGACGGGCGCGCCTGTCACGGGCACACCAGCCCCACCTTCGATCACGGTGGCATCCAGAGAGAAGGCGCCACCCCGCGCGGCCCCTGACGGGCGCGGTTCACGAGCC
Organism: Sandaracinaceae bacterium; assembly: GCA_020633055.1. Taxonomy (NCBI): domain Bacteria; kingdom Pseudomonadati; phylum Myxococcota; order Polyangiales; family Sandaracinaceae; species Sandaracinaceae bacterium. The sequence continues at coordinate 151,284 of JACKEJ010000013.1, forward strand.
TCCGAAACCCGCGCACCTGCGCGCGTCGGCTCCTCCTCGCGGAGTTCGTGGGGGTCGCTGGAGGCGAGCGGACCACTCGCGGCCCCAGCGCTCGACTCCACCTCGGCCAAAGACGCCGGTGGCTCGCTCCGCACACCCAGGGCGCCCCACGAGTGCTCGTCCCCGATGCGCTCCCGACATCGGCCGACCTCCTCGATGAAGTGGTACGCGTCCCTGAAGCGCGCGTCCGGATCCTTCTCGAGGCAGCGCAGGATGAGCGTCTCGAGGCACGCGTCCACCTCGGGGCGACGCTTGCGGGGCGGCACCGGGGGGTCGGTCACGTGCTTGACCAGCAGATCACCCGGATACTCGTAGTCGAACGGCAGCGCGAGCGTGGCGACCTCGTACAGGATCACGCCCAACGAGTACAGGTCGGCGCGACCGTCCAGCTCGTTGCCCTTGATGTACTCGGGCGCGATGTAGCCCGGTGTGCCGAAGATCTGCTGGCTGCCGGTGAGGGACGGCGCGTCCATGATCTTCGCGATGCCGAAGTCGAGCAGCTTCACGTGCGGGAACGCACCCTTGCGCGGGACCAGCAGGATGTTCTCGGGCTTGAGGTCGCGGTGCACCACGCCCATTTGGTGCGCGCGGGCGAGGGCGCTGCCCACCTGCAGGGCCAGGTCCAACACTTGGGGCGCGGACATCGGCCCGTTGGCCATGGCCGACAGCAGCGAGTCTCCAGGCACGTACTCCATCACCAGGAACACGAGCCCGTCTTCCGTCTCGCCGAAGTCGGTGATCTCCACGATGTTCTCGTGGTTCACGCGGTTGACGGCGCGCGCCTCGCGCAGGAAGCGGTCGCGCTGCATGGACTCCCGGGCCAGGTCGCGGCGCAGGGTCTTCACGGCCACCAGTCGTTCGATGAGCACGTGACGTGCCAGGTACACGGTGGACATGCCGCCGCTCCCCAGCCGTGAGATCAGCCGATAGCGCCCGCCGACGGTCTTCCCCAGGTTGGGATCCATGGGCATCCGCATGGGGCAGCCCACCTGCTTGCACCCGATGAAGGTCGGGCCGAAGGTCTCTTGGCAGCGAGGGCAGGTGCGCATCCAGCCGCGAGTGTACCGGGTTCCGCTCAGGAAAGGCGATCGCCCAGCAGCCTCACGGAGAGCGCGCTCTTGAAGCGCCGCTCGGGGTCCCAGCGGTCGCGCACGGCGTTGAACGCGTCCACGCGCGCGCCGTCCATCGCGCGGAAGTGCTCGGCGCGCGTCAGGGAGTCCTTGGTCAGGTAGATGCGGCCCCCCTCGCGGATGACCTGTTCGTTGAGCGCATCCACCAGCGCCTGGGTGCCGTCACGCAGGGGGATGTCGAGAGCGAGCGTCGTGCCCGGTCGCGGGAACGACAGCATGCCAGCCCCGTCGCGCCCGAAGTCCTTGATGACCGCCAGGAACGATGCGCCCCCACGCGCGGTGAGGGTCTCCATCACCCGGTACACCGCATCGGGGCCAGCCTCGCGGGGGAGCACGCACTGGTATTGCGTGAAGCCGCGCGTGCCGTACAGCCGGTTCCAGTGCCGGATGCGGTCCAGGGGGTAGAAGAAGCCCTCGGGGTCCACCACGGACTCGCTCGAGGCGCGCAGCTGGCTGCGGTACTTGAGCTCGTTGAAAGCGGCGATGCTCGCGCGGTTGAGCACCCAGCTGGGGTAGTCGAAGCTGAGCTGGAAGCGCCGCGCGGGTCGCGGTGCGTTCGGAGGGGCCTCGTCCGGCTGCGCCCAGTGCCCGGAGATGAGGTTGCCGCGGCCCATCGAGGCGCCCGTCGCGAGGCAGTCGATCCAGCCCACCGTGTAGGGCCAGTCATGCGCCGCGCGCTCGAGGCCTCGGAGGAACGCATCGAGGTTGGGGATGCGCTCGGAGCGCTGCTTGATCCACGGCGAGGGCACGCGCTGCATGCGCACGCTGACCTCGAGGATGTGCCCCGTGAGGCCCATCCCGCCGATGGTCGCGGCGAAGAGGTCCGCGTGCTGCTCGGGGGTGCACACCAACACCCGCCCATCCGCCACGCGCATGCGCAGCGCGGTGACGTGGTGGCCGAAGCAGCCCTGTCGGTGCTGTCCCTTGCCGTGCACGTCGGAGGCCACCATGCCGCCCAGGGTGACGTACTTGGTGCCCGGGGTGACCGGGGTGAACCAGCGCCGCGGGAGGAACAGGCGGTTCATCTCCTCGAGGGAGAGGCCCGCCTCGGCATGCAGCAGGCCAGTGGCCTCGTCGAACCCGAGGATGCGGTCCGCCAGCGTGGTGTTCAGCGCGCGCGGCGCGTCTGCGGGGGGCAGCGAGGCGTCGCCGTAGCTGCGGCCGAGGCCGCGCGAGAGGGGCACCTGCTGGCTGGCCGACTCCAGGTCCTCGGAGCGCAGCTCGACGCCCGAGACACTGTGTCGGCCCCAGCCTGCGATCTGTCCGGAGGGCGGAGGCGTCATCGCCAACAGGTTACCATCGGCCACGGCGCCTGGCCCGCTCAGGCCTTCGCGGCCTTGCTGGCCTTCGCTGCCTTCGGCGCCTTGGGGGCCTTGGGAGCCTTGCTGGGCACCAGCGCGGCGAGCTCTTCGGCGCGGTCGGTGTTCTCCCAGGTGAAGGTCTTCTCCGTGCGGCCGAAGTGACCGTAGGCCGCCGTCGGGCTGTAGATGGGGCGGAGCAGGTCCAGCGTCTCGATGATGGCCGCCGGGCGGAAGTCGAACAGGCTGCGGACCGCCTTGGCGATCTTCTCGTCGTCGATGACGCCCGTGCCGAACGTCGACACGTACACGCCCATGGGGCGCGCCACGCCGATGGCGTACGCCACCTGCACCTCGCAGCGCGTGGCGAGGCCCGACGCGACGATGTTCTTGGCCACGTAGCGCCCGAAGTAGGCCGCGCTGCGGTCCACCTTGCTGGGGTCCTTGCCGCTGAACGCGCCGCCGCCATGGCGACCCATGCCGCCGTAGGTGTCGACGATGATCTTGCGACCCGTGAGGCCCGCGTCTCCGCAGGGACCACCCACGACGAACCGCCCGGTGGGGTTGATGTGGAACTTGGTCTTCTTGTCCACCATCGACTTCGGCAGTACCGGCAGCACGACCTCGTCCAGGATGGCCTGGCGCAGGTCCTTGTACTTGATGCTCTCCGCGTGCTGGGTGGACACGACCACGGCGTCGATGCGCACGGGCTTCGCACCGTCGTACTCCACGGTGACCTGGCTCTTGCCGTCCGGGCGCAACCACGGGAGCACGCCCTTCTTGCGCACCTGGGTCAGGCGCTTGGTCAGCTTGTGGCTGAGGTCGATGGGCAGCGGCATGAGCGTCTTGGTCTCGTTGACCGCGAAGCCGAACATGAGGCCCTGGTCGCCAGCGCCCTGCTCCTTGTCGAGCCCCTTGCCCACGTCCACGCCTTGGCTGATGTCGGGCGACTGCTGCTCGACGGCGCACAGGACGGCGCAGGTGTCGGCGTCGAAGCCGATGTCCGAGCTGGTGTAGCCGATCTCCCGGATGGCCTTGCGGATGATGGTCGGGTAGTCGACGACGGCCTTCGAGGTGATCTCACCCGCGATGATGGCGTAGCCGGTCTTGACCATGGTCTCGCAGGCCACGCGCGCGCGGGGGTCCTGGGCGAGCAGCGCGTCGAGGACAGCGTCGCTGACCTTGTCGCAGACCTTGTCGGGGTGTCCTTCGGTGACGGACTCGGAGGTGAAGAGCTGTCCTGCCATGATGCTTGTTACCGGGGCTCGAAGAGCGTACGTGAGCGTAGTGCTCGGTGGAGGGCGAAACGTGCGCGACGTTGCACGCTTCGCCCGATGAGGTCAACCCGAGCGCCGTCCCGGCGGCCTGACGCGCGTCGGCGCCCGAGCAGCCGACGCGACCTGCGCCGAGCCAACGTGTTCAGGTGGGGAACTGCCCGCGGGCCGCGAGCGCTGCGAGGATGAGTTTGACGGCCTCGTCGATGCGGACCTTGTCGAGGCCGACGGTGACGTCGGGCTGCTGCGGGGCCGTGAAGCCCTCGAAGTTGGCGCCCGGGCGGCGCTGCTTGCAGAGCTCGAGGTCCGTGTCGACGAAGACCTGCACCACGCGGTCCGCGCCGATGCGGTCACGCAGCGTGTCACGGTCGCCCGACGAGTACGCCGGGTAGGCGCAGATCGTCACCAGGCCCGCGTCCGTGCAGGCCTTGCAGGCCGTGATCATGGTCTCGAGCGACGCGTCGGTCGGGTCCACCACCGTGGCCGCGCGGCCTTGGTCGAACAGCTGCCGCTCGAGCGCATACGCCAGCGTCCAGCGGCCCGAGCCGGGCAGGCCGGTGAGCCAGACGGTGGCGCCCTTCTGACCCAGCCGCTCCACGCGCTCGCGCGGGCTGACCTGGGTCTTCGGCATCATGCTGGACCCGGCGCGCAGCTCCGCCAGCGCGGCGTCGAGCCCCTGTGAAGCCTCGCCCCGTTCGCCGACGATCATGCCGGCGCCCACCGTGCTGTTGGTGAGCGAGTCCACGATGATGAACGCCCCCGTCGCCCGGTTCTGACGATACGGGTCGAAGTACACGGCGCGGCGGCACGCGAGGGTCACGCGCCCGATGTCGTTCAGGCCCAGCGTCTCGGCCGGCACGTTCTCGAGCGACGCCATGTCCACCTTGAACTGCACGTCGCGGATCTCCGCCCGCACGTGCTGCGTGGTGTGCTTGATCAGGTAGCTCTTCTGACGGTCGAGCGGCGTCTCGTGCATCCACACCACGTGCGCGTCGAAGGTGCGCTTCACGTGCGGCAGGTCGTCCGCGTGCACCAGCATGTCGCCGCGGCTGATGTCGATCTCGTCCTCGAGGCGGATGGTGACCGACTGAGGCGTGAAGGCCTCTTCCAGCTCGCCCTCGTACACGTCGATGGCCTTGACCTTGGAAGACTTGCCCGAGGGCAGCGCCACCAGGGTGTCGCCCTTCTTCACCACGCCGCTCGCGATCTCGCCCGCGAAGCCGCGGTAGTCGAGGTTGGGGCGGATGACGTACTGCACCGGGAAGCGGAAGTGCTCCATGTCGCGGTCCTGCGCGACGGGCACGGTCTCGAGGTGCTCGAGCACGCTCTGACCCTTGTACCAAGGAGTGTTCGCGCTCTTCTCGACGCAGTTGTCGCCCAGCTTCGCGCTGACCGGGAAGCAGGTGATGGTCTTGAACGAGAGCTTCATGCTCTCGGCGTAGGCGCGGAAGTCGGCGCTGATCTGCTCGAAGACCTGCTCCGAGAAGTCCACCAGGTCCATCTTGTTGATGCACACGGCGAGGTGCGGGATGCCCAGCAGCGACGCTACGAACGCGTGCCGACGCGACTGCTCGAGCACGCCCTTGCGCGCGTCGATCAGGATCAGCGCCACGTTGGCCGTGGACGCGCCCGTGACCATGTTGCGCGTGTACTGCACGTGGCCCGGGGTGTCGGCGATGATGAACTTGCGCTTCTCGGTGGAGAAGTAGCGGTAGGCCACGTCGATCGTGATGCCCTGCTCGCGCTCGGCGGTGAGGCCGTCGGTCAGCAGCGAGAGGTCGATGCTGCCGTCGTCCAGGCGCTTGCCCTTCTCGAGCGCCTCGAGCTGGTCTTCGAAGACCATGCCCGTGTCGTACAGCAGCCGTCCGATGAGCGTGGACTTGCCGTCGTCGACCGAGCCGATGGCGACGAAGCGGCACAGCTCCTTGCCCCGGTACTTCTCGAGGTAGCCCTCGATGTCCGCCGCGATGAGGTCCTTTTCGTGGAAGTCGGACATCAGAAGTAGCCTTCCTTCTTCTTCTTCTCCATCGACCCGTCTTCGTCGGAGTCGATCAGGCGCCCCTGGCGCTCGGAGTGCTTGTTCAGCAGCATCTCTTGGATGACCTTGGGCAGCGTGTCCGCCTCGGAGTGGACCGCGCCCGTGAGCGGGTAACAGCCCAGCGTACGGAAGCGCACCAGCTCCTCGCGCGGCTGCTCGCCGGGCTCGAAGGGCATGCGGTCGTCGTCGACCATGATCATCGTCCCCTGCCGGTCCACCACCGGCCGCTTGGCCGCGAAGTACAGCGACGGAACCGGGATGTTCTCCAGGTAGATGTAGAGCCAGACGTCCAGCTCGGTCCAGTTGGAGATGGGGAACACGCGCGTGCTCTCGCCCTGGTTGATCTTCCCGTTGTACAGGTTCCACAGCTCGGGCCGCTGGTTCTTCGGGTCCCACTGCTGGAAGCGGTCGCGGAACGAGTAGACGCGCTCCTTGGCGCGGGACTTCTCCTCGTCGCGGCGGGCGCCGCCGAACGCGCAGTCGAAGCCGTGCTGCGTCAGCGCCTGCTTCAGCGCGTCCGTCTTCATGATGCCCGTGTACTTGTTGCTGCCGTGCGTGAACGGCGTGATCTCGCCGTTCGCTCCCGCCGGGTTCGTGTGCACCAAGAGCTCGAAGTCGTACAGCTTCTGCATCTCCGCGCGGAAGCGGATCATCTCCTGGAACTTCCAGGTGGTGTCGACGTGCAGCAGCGGGAACGGGATGCGCCCCGGCGCGAACGCCTTCACCGCGAGGCGCAGCAGCACCGACGAGTCCTTGCCGATGCTGTACAGCATCACGGGCTTCTCGAACTCCGCTGCGGCCTCGCGGATGATGTGGATGCTCTCCGCTTCCAGCTGCTGGAGATGACTGAGTGTTCGGCTATCGAGTTGCAAGACGTGACCTCACGGGCGTACGGGTAGCGTCCCTGGCCCCCGAGTTCAAGCCGGCGACCGTTACCTCGCGCACCATTTCTCGGTCGCGCCCGTCACGCGCGCGAACTGCTGCTAAGCTTGGCCGCGATGTCCATGGCCACCGCCCCCACGCAGACCGCGCGCGAAGCCGGAGAGCCGCAAAACGCCTCCGATTTCGACGCCAGCGAGTGGATCGGGCGCGAGATCGACGGGCGCTACAAGGTCATCGAGCTGGTCGCCTCGGGCGGCATGGGTGCGGTCCTGGCGGTGGAGCACCTGCGGCTGCGGCACCGGCTGGCGCTGAAGATCCTGCTGCCCGGGTTCGAGGACCACGCCGTCGTGCAGGAGCGCTTCGAGCGCGAGGCGCTGGCGATGGCCCAGCTGGACCACCCCAACATCATCTCCGCGCTGGACTTCGGCGAGCTCCCCGACGGCAGCAGCTACATGGTCATGCCGCTGGTGCGCGGTTCGAGCGTGCACGGCCTGATCGAGAAGCACGGCGCGCTCCCGTGGCAGAGCGCGTGCCTGATCGCGGCCCAGGTGGCCGACGCGCTGGCCACCGCGCACGCCGACGAGATCGTCCACCGCGACCTGAAGCCTGACAACGTGCTCATCACCACGGAGGACGACGGCAGCTACCGCGCCACCATCCTGGACTTCGGCATCGCGCGTGTCCGCAACGCGGGCCGCGAGACCCCGGCCCCCGAGCGCCTGCGGACGCTCACGCGCGTGGGCGTGGTGATGGGCACGCCGGGGTACATGGCCCCGGAGCAGGGCGCCGGCCAGGCGGTGACCCCAGCGGCCGACCTGTACGCCCTGGGCGCGCTCCTGTGGGAGATGGTCAGCGGCCAGCCCTTGTTCGACGAGGCCCTCGACTTCACGGGCATCCTGACGCAGCAGCTGACTTCCGCGGCGCCCCGCGTCGCCATCCCGGCCGATCGAGAGGTCGTGCCGGCCGCACTCGAAGCGCTACTGGCCCAGCTGCTCGCCGCGCGCCCAGAGGACCGTCCCGCCAGCGCGTCCCTGGTGCGCGACCAGCTGCGGGAGATCGCGTACGCGGGGAGCGCGCGCGGGAGCCTCCCGATGAGCGCTCCCGTGGCGGGCCAGGATGCATTGCCCGCCGTTTGGCGGCAACGACTCGCGATGGGGGGTGCGGTCGCGCTCATGTTCGCGCTCACGGTGGGGGTGGTCGGCCTGGGTCTGGGCTACGCGATGGGCAGCACGAGCGAGCACGACGACCCCGAAGCGGTGGCGGCCGAGGAAGCCGCGCTCGAGGAGGAGGTGGCCGAGGCGCCCGATCCGACCCCGGGCACGGACGAGATCGTGGCCTCGCCGCTGGTGCGACAGATGTTGCACGCCAACAGCGCCAGCGACCGGCGCGCTGCGGCGCGCGCGTTGCGGGCAAGCGGAGACGCCCTGCCGGATTGGGTGGCCGCGGTCGCCGCATACGAAGGGGCGAGCGGCTGCACCGAGCGCCGCGCCGCCGTCGATGGGATCGTCGCGGTGCGCCACCCGAGCGCCACCGCGTCCCTCGAGCGAACTGTCAACGCGTCACGGCGAGGGTGCGGCACGTTCGGCACACGCGACTGCTACTCGTGCTTTCGCGGCGCCGCGGAGCGTGGCCTGCGAGCGCTCCGGGGTCCCTGAGCTTGGCGGCGACGGGGACTTCCCCGTCGCCGTGACATCCGCTGGCCTCGCGTCCGACCGCCTCGACGTGCTTTCATCGTGGGCATGCCGACAGACAGCCCCTCCGTCCTACGTGCGCGGAACGTCACGCGCGTGTTGCTGCTCCTCACCCTGGCCACCGGCGCGTTGAACGCGGTGTTCTACTTCGCGCTGGTGCTGCAGCTGCGGGGCGACGACCTCGCGATGGCGTTGCTGACGTTCTTCATCGTGGCCGCGGTCCAGACCCTGCTGGGGCTGGCCACGCTGATCTCGGGCATCGTCTACGCGGTGCGCATGCGCCGCGCGGGTGAGTCCATGTTCACCGCGCTGGGCATGGCGTTCATGGGGCTGCTGGGCTCCGGCGGCGGCGTAGTCGGGGGCGTGCTCGGGGTCGGCGTCTTCGCGCTGGGCGCGAGCGGCGGCGCCTGGGGCCGTCCGCTGCGGGTGCGTGGACGCGTGCGGCACCCCGAGCTGCGCGAAGGCAGTGACTGGACCGAGGGCGACGCGCCCGACGTGAGCGGGCTCGACGAACCCACGCGGGCCGCGCTCGAGGCGCTGTGGCTGCACGACGCTCAGAAGGAGCACGCCAGCGTGCCGGCCTTCGCGCGCGTCGCCTGGACGCTGGTGGCCGTGGGCGCGCCTGCCGAGCTGGTCGAGCGCACGTTCACGGCCGCTCAGGAGGAGATCGCCCACACGCGCCTGTGCTTCGCGCTGGCGGCGGGCTACGGGGGTCGCTCGCACTCGGTCGAGAGCATGCCCGAGCTGCTGCTGAACGGGCTCGAGCTCCGCGGCGACGCGTTCGTCCACCTCGCGCTCGAGAGCCTGAACGACGGCTGCCTGCTCGAGGACTACAACGCGGACGTGGCGGCCGCGTGCCGCGACGCGTGCCAGGAGCCGGTCACGGGCGCGGTGCTCACGGCCATCGCGCGCGAGGAGCGCGCGCACGCCGAGCTGTCGTGGGCCATCCTGACGTTCTGCCTCACCCGAGGCGGGCGGCCAGTGCGAGAGGCGCTCGAGCGAGCCGCCAGGCGACTCGGCTCCATCCCACGCCCCACGGCGGTCTCGGCGGAGAAGCAGGCGCTGGTGGCGCGCGCCGACGCGACCGCCCTGCGCGCGCACGGGCGCCTGCCAGACAGCGAGTGGGCGCGCATCTACGACGTGCGCCTCGCGCAGACGGCCGAGCGTCTCGCGACCTTGCTGTCTCCGACGGGAGCGCGCCTCGGACGTGTCCAACCCGCTGCCAACCACGCGTGAGGAGGGCGAACTGAGCGCTTCCTCCCGTGCAGCGCCGTGGACTACCGTTGCCGAGCCATGGTCACGAGCAAGCGAATCGTCGTCACGGGCGCGGATGGCTGCGTAGGCGGCGCCATCGCCGAGCACCTACGGGCCGCGGGCCATCAGGTCGTCGCCCAGGTCTTCGGGCGCGCCGCCGTCCCAGAGCGGGGCGAAGTGCGCCTCGACCTGACACGTGAGCGCGTGGAGGACGTGCTCCCGAGGGGCCCGGTCGACGCGATCGTGCACGCGGCCGGGGTGGTGAACCCCCGTGTGCCCGACGCCGTCATGTTCGGGGTCAACACGGGAGGCACGGAGGCCATGCTCCGCTGGGGCGAGGCGCAGGGTTGCGGCCACTTCGTGCAGATCAGCTCGGTCAGCGTCTACGGCGCGCGCGCGCTGGGGCAAGGGCGCGTCGAGGGCACGCACCGCATCCGCTTCGCCGCGCTGGCCTACGGGCGCTCGAAGGCCCTCGCGGAGGTGCGGGTGGAGCACGCGCGGCTGCCGTACTCCCTCTTGCGCCTGCCGATGGTCATCGGGCGGGGCGACGTGTTCACGACCCCCGCAGTGCTCGGCGGCCTGCGCGGGGGGACGCTCTTCATGTCGGGACCCGGCGACGTGAGCACCAGCATGATCGGGGTGCCCAACCTGGGGCCCCTGACCGAGGCCGTGGTCAGCGCCGGGCCTGCCCAGGGTCCGCTCAACTTCGCCGATCACCACGTGGTGTGGCGCGCGCTCCTCGCCGAGTACGCCGCCGCGGCGCAGCTGCCGTTCGACGTCAAGCGCCCACCGCTGCCCACAGACGTCCTGCGCGGGCGGGCGTCCGAATACTTCCTGCTGTACGGCATGAGCCGCTTCGGCGGGGAGTTCCCCACCGACGCCCTGGACGCCCACCTGGCGCGCGCGGGCCAGCGCCCACCGCTGACCGACTGGCGCGTGGCGGTGCGCGACGCGGTCGACGGAAGCCCCTGACCAACGGGACCGACGGCCTGACGCGGCGTCAGCCGGAGGTGCGCCCGCCGCGCCGCCGACGCCGGACGACGACCCCACCGAGCACCAGCAGCACGAGCGGAACGGCACCCGCACCATGCACCGGACCGGCCGCGCAGGCGCCACCCGACATGCCGCCGGGGCCCACGCCAGCGTCCACGCCCGCAGCGTCGGGCACGCCGAGGTCGCGCCCACCCAGGTCCACCGGCGAGACGCCCTCGTCGGCACCTTGATCGCTTCCGCCGCCGTCCGTGTCTCCGGCGTCCGCGGGGCCACCGTCGTCGAAGCCGCCCAGGTCGAGGCTGCCCAGGTCGAGGCTGCCCAGGTCGAGCCCGCCGCCGTCCGGAAGCCCCCCGTCGGGTACACCCCCGTCGGGCACGCCGCAGCCGGGCACGCCCAGGTTCGAGCACATGCTCAGCGCCAGCACGCAGCTGTCCACCGTGCACACGTCCCCGTCGTCGCATTCGGCGTCGTCCACGCAGCAGCCGGCGACGGGCGCGTTGGAGCAGGTGTTGGTGGTCACGTCGCACTCGTCGAACGTGCAGGTGTCGCCGTCACCGCAGTCACCGTCGGTCAGGCAGCAGCCGGGGTCGGCGGTGTTGCTGCACGTCCCTGTCGGGACGTCACAGCTGTCCACCGTGCAGGCGTTGGCGTCGTCACAGTCGGCGGCGCCCGTGCAGCAGTTGGGTACCGCCGCGCGCTCGCAGCGGTTCGTGAGCAGGTTGCACGTCTCGGAGGTGCACAGGTTGGCGTCGTCGCAGTCCATGTCCTGCTCGCAGCAGTCCGTGATGGGGCTCGCGCCGCACGTACCGCCCGGGCCGGAGCAGCTGTCCGCCGTGCACAGATCACCGTCGTCGCAGTCGCCGTCCACGTTGCAGCAGTCGGCTACGGGCGTGTTCTCGCACCCGAGGGGTTCGCTGCACGCGTCGGTCGTGCACGCGTTGCTGTCGTCGCAGCTAGGCGGTGTCCCCGCCACACACATCCCCGACATGCACATGTCTTGGCCGTTGCACGTGAGCGTGTCGCCGCACAGCGCGCCATCCGTGGCGAACCCGTCGACCGGACAGTCCACGCCCGCGCCGGTGCACACCTCCGCGGGGTCACACTCGCCCGTCGAGATGCGACAGGTGGTGCCGATGGCGACCACGTCGACCGGGCACTCGGCGCTCATCCCGTCGCACGCCTCGGCCACGTCGCAGTCCCCCATCGCGGGTCGACACTCGGTGCCCATGGGCTCGACCGCGTCGCTAGGGCAGCTCGGGCTCATGCCGTCGCACACCTCGGCGACGTCGCAGTCCCCCATCGCCATGTTGCAGACCGTACCCATGCCGAGGACGTTGTCGACGCACACGCCCGCGTCGTTGCAGGTGTCCTCCGCGTCGCAGGTGTCGAGGCTGGTGGCGGTGCAGACGTCCCCCGCAGTCCGGAACGAACAGTCGAGGTTGCAGCACGAGCTGCCTGTGCCGTTCACCCCCGTGCCGTCGTCGCACTCCTCGTCCATGTCGACAAAGCCATCGCCGCAGAAGGCACAGATGTTGGCCTCGCCCGGCGACGGCGCGCTGATCTGGAACGCACTGGTGTCGCGTGGAGCGCCCGCGCCGTTGGGACAGCGCTGGATGCTCTTGGCCTCGCGCTCCGCCGCGCTCCCGCCTTCGGCGATCATCATCTGACCCGGCGTGAGGGTGTCGACCATCAGCGTAGTGGCGGGCGCGGTGTGCCCATAGACCAGCGCGTCGACCAGCTCACCGCTGCTCACGGTGGTGCCGTTCGTCATGCTGGGCAGCAGGTAGAGCGCCACCGCGTCGGGCCCGTTCTGGAGCGTGCTGTTCGCGAAGGTGATGCCTGCGCCAGCCACACCCGGGTTCGCCGTGAAGAAGTAGCCGGCGCCGTTCAGCGCGAATCCGTCGAGGTCGATGCTCCGGTAGCTCACGTCTCCCGAGCCGTTGAAGAACACGATCAGCGCACCGTCGAGGGCGGTGTCGCCCGCGCCGAACAGCTCCACGAACTCCGCCGTGTCGGAGCCCGGGCTGTCCGAGTCGACCTCGTTGACGAGCACGCGATCCACGCTGTCGAAGCGATTGAAGTCACCTTGAGTGAGCGTGACTGACGACAGGCCGGGGTTCGTGGCCGGCGGCGACACGACCCCTTGGAACTCGTTGGTGCGCGCGCCGCTCACGCCGTCGAGCAGCGTCGCGAGCCAGTCGAAGGAGTCCCCCTGGGTGAGACCCAGCGAAGCGAGCGTGAGGCCCGTGATCTCCAGCCGCGAGCACACACCAGCGACCGACTGCGTGGCCGCCAGGGAGCCGATGGGCGTGTGGGGAGCGCCCGCCGAGAGCGCCACCAACGTCGCGCTGGCGCCGGCCATCGTGTTGGTGAAGGCGATGGCGAAGTCCGCGTCGAAGCCTGGTCCGAACGCCAGGTCCGAGACCGACGGCATCAGCAGGCCTCCGCCGGAGATGGCGGCGTCCTCGGGCGTGTCGATGTCCGTCAGCTCGAGAGTCGACGCGACGCCACCTTGGACGCTGTCGAAGTAGATGACGGCGAAGGAGCCGGGCGCTGTGCAGCCGCCTCCAGCGACGGCGATGCGGACGCGGCCCAGCACGTCGGAGTCGAACGCCATCGTCGTTGCGCGCCCCGCCCCCGTGTCCTCTCCGATCACGCCACCAGCGCCATCCCCGCGCCCCACGCTCACAGGCGTGGGTGCGGACGCCACGCCCGCCGCGATGCTGCGATCGACCGTGTCGAACAGCTGCGCACGCGCTGGACCCACACCGAGCAACGTCGCCGCAGCCAGCAGGCCCGCGACGAGGGTGACGTGGAAGAACGGCGAAGGGCGGACCGCGGTGCGGCGGGTGGTCTCGAGCATGGGGCGACTCCTCTCGCGAGGGTATCAGCCTCTCACACGAGCGCGCGGCTGTGTCCCGACATCGTCACATGACACACGAGACGCCCCGAAAGCGCACACACCCTGGTAGTTTTGGCGCATGACCGTTCGCCCCGCCCCACTCCAGCCGCTCGTGTTCGCGAGCGTCGTGTTCTCGTTTCTTGGCTTGGCCGCCCCCGACCGCGCGCACGCGTGCGCATGCTGCGACGGTGGCGACGACGCAGAGGTCTTGGGGTTCACGGACACGGACGCCGCGCTGGTCGAGCGGCACGGGATGCAGTCGTGCCAAGCCCTCGATCGCCTCGAGGTGTGGCGCGCGGAGAGCACCGCGCCCGTGCGCTGCTTCGACCTGCAGGGGGCCGACCCCAACCGCGGACGACGCTGCGAGGACTGGGCCTACGCCGACAACTTCGACCGGCCCGCGGCCACGGGTCACCCGCGACTGCGCGTGTTCCCTCGCGCGCCACGCTACGTGTCACCAGACGACATCCGCGCCACCCTGACGCGCTACGACGCGACGGCGACGGCACCGGGCGCAGCCGGCTCGGGCGATGCCGACGAAGAAGACGACGAGGTGAGCTTCACCCACACGCTGATCGTGGAGGTGCGCACGGCGACCGGCTTTCAGCGCGTCGCGAGCATGGACCTGAGCGTCGGCGCACCCGAGCGGTTCGACGACGAGGAGGAAGACGAGGAAGAAGAGCCGACCGACGAGGACCTAGCGCCTTGGCTGCCGCCCCCCGACGCCATCGAGGTCCGCGTCGCGGTCTCGCCCGGAGGGGCCAACCTCGTCGTGCTGGTGAAGGGCTTCGACGCGGCCCCCGGGATGGGTCACTTCCCGACGGAGGTGCGCCCCGGCGTCGCGCGGGGGCTGGACGGCGCGCGGCTGCTGACCACGGTCCCTGCTGCAGCCCTCGCGGTAGCCAGCCCCGATGCCGCGCCCCAGGTGGACGAGGCCCACGCGCCCGGGACGGTCGCGCGCTTCAACCGTCTCGCGCTCACGGCGCATCGCGCGCGTGACTACGCCAGCGCCGCCCGCGGCTGGGCGGGCTTGCTGGCAGCGGCCCCCGACGACGCCAACGTCCGGTACAACCTCGCCTGTGCGCTCGCGCGCTTGGATCAGCCAGAGCGCGCGCTGGACCTGCTGCGCGACCTGCAACGGCAGGCCGGCGCTGGCTGCACACGCTGCCGCGAGCGCCTCACCCGTGCTCGGCGCGACCCGGACCTCGCGAGCGTGCGGGCCCTCCCTGGCTTCCGGGAGCTGAACCAGGCCGCCCGGGGCGCCCGATGAGCAGGGCCGACAGCGGACCGCTGGCCTCGAATCCCCGGACCAGCTACAGGGGCCCATCTTGAAACGGCACGGCATGCGCGCCGACTCCCTCTCGACATGACCGACGAATGTATCGAGCTGCCCGTCCCCGAGCGGAGCGCCCTGCACCCCGAGCCGCTCCCGCGCGTGGAGCTGTTCAAGGCGCTGGTGCGGGCAAGTGATCGTCAGGTCAGCGAGACCAACACGCTGTGCCAGGAGTTCGGCATCACGGCGTCGCAATACAACGTGCTGCGCATCCTGTACGTCAACGACCCGGGCATCGGCCTGTCCTGCTCGCGCATCGGCGAGCGCCTGATCTCACGGGTCCCGGACATCACGCGCCTGCTGGACCGGCTCGAGAACGCCGAGCTCGTCGAGCGCTGCCGCTGCGAGGGCGACCGGCGCATCGTGCGCACGCGCCTCAGCGCCAAGGGGCGCGAGCTGGTGGAGCGCATCGACGCGCCGCTGCTTGCCCTGCACGACAAGCTCAGCGAGGGCCTGACCGAAGACGAGGTCACCACGCTGACGGCGCTACTCACGCGCCTCGCCTGAGCACCCGACACGGAATCACTCACGAAAAGGCCCCTGCGGGGGCCTTTTTTCGTCTGTGCGAACAATACTCGTTGACACAACCATTGTCCTGACGCAGATATTAGCTGTTCCAACAACTAACCGGGACAGCCCCATGACCACCACCGCGCCCACCATCACCGCCGACACCATCCGAGAGCTCGAGCCCGTCCTCTTGGGCTACGCCCGCAAGCGCATCAGCAACGAGGAGCTGGCGCGCGACCTGGTGCAGGAGACCTGGCTGGCCGCCATGGTGTCGCTCCCGCGCTTCGCCGGGCGCTCGTCGCTGCGCACGTGGGTCATCAGCATCCTGCGTCGCAAGATCGTGGACCAGTACCGCCGCAACCGCCCGCAGGTGGCCTTCGTCGAGGAGGCGCACGGCGAGGTGGAGAGCGTGGACGTGGTCGCGCACATGGACGACGTGGCGGCCATGTCCGTCGTGGCCCGCGAGCTGAACGCGCTGCACGGCCGCGAGCGTGAGGCCGTCACGCTGGTCGACGTCGAGGGCGTGGACCGTGACGATGCGGCGGAGGAGCTGGGCGTGACCCGCAACCACCTGCGCGTGCTGCTGCACCGCGGCCGGGCGCAGCTGCGCGGCGCGCTCGAAGCGGCGGACTACGCACGCGCCGCCTGACCCCCGCCGCGCGCTCCCGTTGGCGCGCGCTCCACGCCGGAGCGGTTTTGGCTGCGGGGGCCGCACGTGATCTGGTAGAGCCCAGGGCATGACCGACTCGCTGCGCCTGGGCACCGCCACCACTCGAACACAGACCAAGCTTCTCCTGCTCGGCAGCGGGGAGCTGGGCAAAGAGGTGGCGCTCGAGGCACAGCGCCTGGGGATCTACGTGGTCGCGTGCGACCGCTACGACCACGCGCCGGCCATGCAGGTCGCCCACTCGAGCTACGTCTTCCCCATGCGCGACGCCGCGCGCCTGCGGGAGGTGATCGAGATCGAGAAGCCCGACTTCGTGGTCCCGGAGATCGAGGCGATCGCGACGGACACGCTGGTCGCCCTGGAGGCCGAGGGGGTGCGCGTGATCCCCACGGCCCGGGCCGCCCAGCTGACGATGAACCGCGAGGGCATCCGGCGCCTGGCCGCCGAAGAGCTGGGGCTGAAGACCTCGCGCTATCGCTTCGCGGACAGCGAGGCGGAGTACCGCGCGGCGCTGGGCGAGGTGGGTCTCCCCGCCGTGGTGAAGCCCGTGATGAGCTCGTCCGGGATGGGCCAGAGCGCGCTCGCGGCGGACGCCAGCGACGCCGACATCGGGGCCGCGTGGGCCTACGCGCAGAGCGGCGCGCGCGGTGGTGGCGGGCGCGTCATCGTCGAGGGCTTCGTCGACTTCGACTACGAGATCACTCTGCTCACCGTGCGCCACGCAGGCGGCACCCGCTTCTGCGCGCCCATCGGGCACCGGCAGGTCAAGGGCGACTACCACGAGAGCTGGCAGCCCCAGCCCATGAGCCCCGCCGCGGCCGCGGAGGCGGAGCGCATGGCGCAGAAGGTGGCCGACGCGCTCGGCGGGCGCGGCCTGTTCGGCATGGAGTTCTTCGTGCGCGGCGACGAGGTGTGGTTCAGCGAGGTCTCTCCACGGCCTCACGACACGGGCATGGTCACGATGATCTCGCAAGACCTGAGCGAGTTCGCGCTGCACGTGCGCGCCATCCTAGGCCTGCCCATCCCGAACATCGCGCAGCACGGTCCGTCGGCCAGCCACGTCATCCTCGGGGACGGCGACAGCGACGCGCCCGTGTTCCACGTGGACCCGCGGCCGCTGAGCGCCCCCGACACCTCGCTGCGCCTGTTCGGCAAGCCGGAGGTGCGCGGCCACCGGCGCCTGGGCGTCGCGTTGGCGCGTGGGGCGTCGCTGGAGGAGGCGCGCGAGAAGGCACAGGCCGTGGCCAAGGGCGTGCGCGTCGAGCTCGGCTGAGCCCCGCGCATACGCAGCTGGAACACGATCGCGGTGCGGTTCGAACCGCTCGGGTGCTGTGCCCGGGGCGCGTGCGTCCGAGCGGGGCGCCTGACCGCGACGCCTCCGGGTGCGCGTCCGCGGGTCACGCTGATAGAGTGCGCCCATGGCAAGCAGCAGAGAGAAGCGCGCGCGCTGCGCGGGCGCGTGGGTCATCACCGGCGGCGCCAGCGGCTTCGGCCGCGAGTTCGCGCGCAGGCTGGCGCAGCGGGGCGAGCGGCTGGTGCTGTGGGACCTCGACGGCGAGGCGCTCACGCGGGCCGCCCAGGAGCTCGGCGGAGACGTGTACACCGACGTGGTGGACGTGCGCGACGCCGCCGGTCTCGCCGCCGCGGCCCAGCGCGCGCGCGACGCCGTGGGACCGCTCGGGCACCTGGCCAACTGCGCCGGCGTGCTGCGCGTGGGGTCCGCGGCGGACGTGTCACCCGCTGACTACGAGCTGATGATGGACATCAACTACCTGGGCACCGTGTACGTGACCCAGGCGCTGCTCCCGCACCTCGAGGAGGCCGCCGCGCGGGGCGGGCGCGCGACGCTGCTGCTGGTCGCCAGCATCTCGGGCCTGCGCGGCTTCCCGCAGCTGGCCGGCTACTGCGCCAGCAAGTTCGCGGTGGTCGGGTTCGCGGAGGCGCTGCGCGTGGAGCTGCGTGACCAGCCCATCGACGTGCGCGTGCTGTGCCCCCCGCCGGGCGACACGCCCATGGTGCGCAACCTCGCGCAGGTGCCCCCCGTGTACAAGCTCTCGCGCATGTTCAGCGCCGAGGAGATCGTCGACAGCGCCCTGCGTGGCCTCGAGCGCGACCAGGACCTGCTCCTGGTGGACCTCGGCAGCCACCTCACGCGGCGCCTCAACCAGCTCGCCCCCGGCGTGCTCGACCGCCTGTTCCACTTCGTCGGAAAGCACTGAATCCATGCCCCAGTACCCGCACACACGCCCGCGCCGCACCCGCCGCCACGAGTGGTCCCGCCGCTTGGTGCGCGAACACACGCTGACCGCCGCCGACCTCATCTGGCCCGTCTTCGTGCACGACCCGGGCGACGGCCCGGAGCGCGTGGCCATCCCCTCCATGCCCGGCGTGGAGCGGCTCTCCATCGAAGCGCTGGTGGGCGAGGCGCGCGACGCGCACGCGCTGGGCATCCCGGCCATCGCGGTGTTCCCCGTCATCGACGCGGCGCACAAGACCCCGGACGGGGAGCACGCGTTCGACCCCGACAACCTGGTGTGCCGGGCCGTGCGCGCCGTGAAGGCCGCGGTGCCCGAGCTCGGCATCATCTGCGACGTGGCCCTCGACCCGTTCACCACCCACGGGCAGGACGGCATCGTGCGCGACGGCTACGTGGTCAACGACCTGACGGTCGAGGCACTGTGCAAGCAGTCGCTGGTGCAGGCCGCGGCGGGCTGCGACGTGCTCGCCCCATCGGACATGCAAGACGGGCGAATCGGGGCCATCCGCGCGGCGCTCGAGCAGGCGGGGCACCACGACGCGCTGATCCTCAGCTACGCGGCCAAGTACGCGAGCGCCTTCTATGGCCCCTTCCGTGACGCGGTGGGCTCGGCCAAGAACCTGGGCAGCGCCGACAAGCGCACCTACCAGATGGACCCCGCCAACGGCGACGAGGCGCTGCGCGAGGTGGCGCTCGACCTCGAGGAGGGCGCGGACATGGTCATGGTGAAGCCCGGCATGCCGTATCTGGACATCGTGCGGCGCGTGAAGGAGCGCTTCGCGGTGCCCACCTACGCGTATCAAGTGAGCGGGGAGTACGCGATGCTGGCCGCGGCGGGGCAGCTGGGCTTCCTCGACACCGAGAAGGTGATGCTGGAGAGCCTGATGGCGTTCAAGCGTGCGGGCGCGGACGGCATCCTCACCTACGCGGCCAAGACCGTGGCCCGGGGGCTGTCATGAGCGCGGGGGCTGTCGTGCGCGCGGGAGCCGTCGTGAGCCCGGCGGAGGCCACGCCCGCGAGGGACGCCGACGTCTCGGAGGACACGCGTAGGCGTCCGGGGCTCGCGAGGGCGCGTCCTGGGCGCGTCGTCGTGTCTCTCGCCACCCTGCTGGCGCTGTCGACCTCGCTGGGTGGGCCGAGCGCCCTCGCCAGGCGAGCCGCGCCGCGCACCCCGAGCGAGGTCTACGAGAGCCACGCGCAGGGGCGACTGCGCGTCGACGCCTCGAGCACAGCGTCGCGCGGCCCGGCAGACGCGCCCATCACGCTGGTCGTCTTCGCCGAGCTGGAAGACCCCTTCATCGCCCGCGCCCAGCCGACGCTGGCCGAGCTGGAGACGCGCTACGGCAGCGACCTGCGCGTGGTGTTCCGGCACCGCCCACTGGACATGCACGCGCACTCGCGGGACGCGGCCCGCGCCCTCCAAGAGGCGCTGGCGCAGGGAGGCCCCACGTGGTTCTGGGCCATGCACGATCGTCTGTTGGGCTCTCAGTCGGCGCTGGACGTCGAGTCGCTGGTGACGCACGCACGGGAGCTCGGGCTGGACGAGGTTCGCTTCCGCGCCGCGCTCACGGACGGGCGTCACGACGCCGTGATCGCGGCGGACGAGGCGGCTGCGACGCGGGTGGGCGCCACGGGCTCCCCCACCTTCTTCGTGAACGGCATGCGCCTCTCGGGTGCGCAGCCGCTCGCGGCCTTCACGCAGCTGATCGATGCGGAGCTGGCGCTCGCCAACGAGGCGCTCTCGCGCGGGGCGACACGCCAGGACATCTACCGACTGGCGATGGCGGCCGCAGCGGAGAGCCCAGCGCCTCCACCAACCGCTGACGCGGCGCCGACGGACGACGACGTGTACCGCGTGCCAGTGGGGCGCGACCAGCCCATACGTGGCGCAGCCGACGCGCTGGTCACCATCGTGGTCTTCAGCGACTTCCAGTGCCCGTTCTGCGCGCGCGTGAACCCCACCCTGAGCGCGCTCGAGCAGCGCTACGGCGCGGACCTGCGTGTGGTGTTCCGTCACACGCCGCTGCCCTTCCACCAGAACGCCATGCCCGCCGCTCAAGCGGCCGTGGAGGCCTACGTACAGCGCGGCGACGCCGGCTTCTGGGCCATGCACGACCTGCTCTTCGCGAACCAGCGCGCGCTGGATCGGCCGGACCTCGAGGGGTATGCACGGCAGCTGGGGCTCGACATGACGCGCTTCAACCGCGCGTTGGATCGCGAGACACATCGCGCGCGCGTGGAGGCGGACGTCTCGGCGGGCGCCGCGCTGGGCGTGCGTGGCACCCCCAACTTCTTCGTCAACGGACGCCACCTGGTCGGGGCGCAGCCCGAGGCGGCCTTCGTCGAGCTCGTCGACCGTGGCCTGGCCGAGGCGCGCGCGGCCGTGCGCGCTGGCACCTCGCGGCGACAGGTGTACGCGCGCCTGATCCGTGATGGGCGCACCGCGCCGCCAGAGCCCGCCCCGACACCGGGGGCGCGGAACACGGTCGACCCGAACCTGGTCTACAACGTTCCGGTCACCAGCGCGCAGCCCGTGCGGGGGCGCAACGACGCCTTGGTCACGCTGGTGGTCTTCACGGACTTCGAGTGCCCCTTCTGCAGCCGCCTGCGCCCCACGCTGGACTCCCTCGTGCAGCAGTATGGCCGCGACCTGCGGGTGGTGCTGCGCCACAATCCCTTGCCGTTCCACACGCACGCTCGGCTGGCCGCCGAGGCCGCGGCCGAGGCGTTCGCGCAGGGGGGCGACGACATGTTCTTCCGCTACCACGACCTGCTGTTCGACAACCAGCGAGCGCTGACGCGCGCGGATCTCGAGAGCTACGCGCAGCAGCTGGGGCTCGACATGGCGCGCTTCCGCCAGGCGCTCGACAACCACACCCACGCCGCGACCATCGACGCGGACCAGGCGCTCGCGCAGCAGCTCGGCGCGACGGGCACCCCAAGCATCTTCGTGAACGGCAAGCTCCTGCGCGGTGCGCAGCCGTTGAGCGTGTTCCAGACGCGCGTGGACGCGGAGCTGATCGCGGCGCGCGCCCAGCTGCGGCGTGGCGTGTCGCGCAACCAGGTCTACGCGCGCACGGTGCGCGGCGGCCTCAACGCGCCACCGCCGACGCCCTGACGCGCACGGGTCGTCGCGCGCTCAGAGCGGCAGGCCCGTGTCCCCCGCGGCCTTGTAGGCCCCCTTGTTCTTCAGCAGGCGCGTTGCCGCGAAGACCTGCTCATCCGTGTCGCGTGGCTGCTCCGGCAGGGCCTCTGCCACGCGCGCGCGCAGGGTCGCGCTGTGGTGCCGGAGGAACGGGTTGGTGCGCAGCTCCTCGCCTACCGTGGACGGCACGGCGCACTCCCCCCGCGCCCGCAGCGCCCACACCGCGCGGATGCGGTCGGCCAGCGCGGCGTTGTCGGGCTCCACCGAGAACGCGAAGCGCAGGTTGTCCTCGGTGTACTCGTGGGCACAGCACACGCGCGTGCCCTCCGGCAGCTGCCCCAGGCGCCCGAGTGACGCGTGCATCTTGGCCGGGGGCCCGTCGAACAGGTAGCCACACCCCCCCGCGAAGAGCGTGTCGCCGCAGAACAGCGCGTCCGAGAACACGTAGCTCACGTGCCCGTCGATGTGCCCCTCGGTCAGCAGCACGCGGGCCGTCGCGTCGCCCAGGCGCACCGTGTCGCCCTCGCTCACCGCCTCGGTCAGCCCGGGGATGGCGTCACGCGTCGCTGCCGCGCCCACCACGCGCATCTGGTCGAGCAACCCGCGCTTCGCGAGGTCGCGGTTGATCCCGATGTGGTCCCCATGCGTGTGCGTGTTGAGGATGGTCGTCAGCCGCAGGCCACGGGCCTCGCAGTAGGCGAGCACGGCGCTGGCGTCCGGCCCGTCCACCGCCGCCACCTCGTCACCGCCCGTCGGGCGCAGCAGCCACACGAGGTTGTCGCGGGCGGCGGGGATCTGGTGCACCTCCAGCAGGCCATCGGCCGTGGTGAAGGGCGCGCGCGGGGACGTGACGACGTGGTCCATGTCCCCGGGGTAGACCGTCTCGCGCGCGCTGTCTACCGGCGCGCGCGGGGGGTCATGGTGCGCTCAACAACGACACGGGCACGGCGGTGATGTTCCAGGTCATGCGCTGGCGGGGCTCGGCGCGGCTGTGGATCATCTGGCGCCGCGGGCGGTTGTTGACCCACACATAGCGGCGCAGCTCGCCCTGGTTGTCCGCTGCGACGTAGAGCTCGTCGCGCCCGTCGCCGTCGAGGTCGGCCACGGTGGAGGCGTGCTCGAAGCCTCCCGACTCCTGGTCGATGCGCTCCACGGACCACTCGCCGCGCGGATCGCTGCCGGGGCGCAGCAGCCACAGGCCGGAGCGCATGGCCGCGGCCACCATCTCGCGCTTTCCGTCGCCGTCGAAGTCGCCCACCGTGAGGAAGCGACACTGCGTGTCCTCGAGCGTCGCCACCACGACGCGCGCGTCGGGGGGGGTGTTGGCGTCGTAGCGGCGGATCTCGACGGGCTCCACGGTCTCGAGGCGGCCCTCGTTCATGCGCGTGAGGGCCTCGACCGCCACGTACAGCTCGTCGGTGCCGTCGCCGTCCACGTCGCCCACCCAGATCTCCTTGGCGTGACGGTTGCCGAGGTCCGCCACGACGGTGCGGCTGCCGCGACCGTCCTGCGGGATGTAGCGCAGCACCTCGCCGTGCTGAGCGCCGCCATCCAGGCGGTTGGGCTCGCTGGGCGTGGTGTAGACCTCGAGCTTGCCGTCGTGGTTCAGGTCGCCGATCTCCACCTCGTGCACGAAGGTGTCGGCGCGCTGGTCCATGCGGTCCACGTCCCACGCCCCCTGCTCGCTCTGGCGCAGCACGGCGAACACGCCCTGATCATGCGTGGCCACCGCGATGGCGGGGCGGCCGTTGCCGTACAGGTCACCCACCTCGATGTCGCGCATGCGGTCGAAGCGCCCGCCGAAGGACTCGGTCCAGAGGGTCTCCGGGGTGAAGCCCTCCGCCGTGCGGCGCCACAGGCGCACGAACGCGCCGCTGCCACCGGCCGTGAGAATGCCGGGCGCGCCCACGGCCGGCGTGAAGGGCATGGCCTTGTGGAAGACGTTGCTGTCACGGTCGGTGACCACCTCGGTGGTCCACTCGCCGTTGCGGCGCGTGAGGATCTCCATGCGGGCGGGCTGCGGGACGGTGAAGCTGCCGTTGTCGTCCTCGGCGAAGTCGCTGTAGACCAGCAGGAGGCCGTTGGGCAGGTCGGCGGGCAGCGCCAGCGGATCTGCGGGCACAGCGGGTGGTGGGTTGGGATCGGTCACGGCCGTCGTGGGCTCGTCCACCACAGGCGCGGTCGCCCCCGTCGTCTCGGGCGTCTCGCCTCCGCCGCATCCGACGCAGGGGACCGCGAGCAGCAGGAGCGCAGCGCTCAGCGCGGACGGCCGAGCGGTCCGGGCGGTGCGGGTCAGGGGGAACAAGGATCCGTGCCGAAAGCGTTGCATGCGCCAATCTCCGAGGTTCGGGGGTGCAGCTACCAACGCGCGAGCGGCGAGGCAAGTTCCCGCCAACCGCCCGCAGACGCCGTCGGGGTGCCCCGCCGAGAATTTGACCCCAGACTGCCGGCTCGATACCGGAGGGGGTCCCGTGGCAGGGCGAATGCTGCGGGCCAACACGAGGATCCATGACGGAACAACAGCACGACCAGGTGGCCGCGACGGGCACCCCAGCAGACACGAGCGCCCGGGCCGAGGGCGCGAGCGACGAGCCGCAGGCGGCGGGGAAAGGGCGCGCGAAGAAGCTGACGCTGTTGGCGCTCAAGCTCGCGTTCACCGGCGCCATGCTCTACGTAATCTTCGGCAAGGTGCTGGCGCGTGACGGGGCCGAGGACTTGAGCGCCCGCCTCGCCAACCTGGATTGGCGCTGGGTGGTGGCGGCCGTGTGCATGCAGCTCACGGCGATCGGCTTCGCGACGGTCCGGTGGCAGCGTCTCCTCGTGGGTCAGGGCATCCACGCTCCGTGGCGCTTCCTGGGCAGCTCCATCATGATCGCGCGCTTCTGGGGCGCGTTCACGCCAGGCGGCTTCACCGGCTTTGGCGGCTGGCGCATCTTCGACATCGCCGAGCGCACCGACAAGACCGCGCGCGCCGCGGCCGTCATCGGCGTGGAGATGATCCTGGGTCAGCTCGCGTTCGGTGTGGTGGTGATGATGGCGAGCGTGTTCGGCGCCGAGTTCATCGGCATGAACGGCGTGCTGCTGATCAACGCGGCGTTCGTCACCATCATCACCATCGGCATCACGTTCCTCGCGCGCCCGCGGCTCTTCCGCACCGTCAGCGGGGTCCTGCCCGGCAACGTCCAGGCGCGCATCCACACGCTGATCGACGCGGTCTGCGCCTACCAGGGCAAGGGGCTGCTCGTCGCCCAGGCCGCCGCGCTCGGTGTGGGTGTGCATGCGTTCAACAACCTCATCTACGTGTGCGCCGCGCGCGCCCTCGGCGTCGAGCTCAGCGTGGGGCAAGTGTTCTTCGCGTCCTCGCTGCAGATCCTCGCCACGCTCATCCCCGCCTCCATCAACGGCATGGGCCTGCGCGAGACCGCCGCCGTCGCGCTCTACACCTCGCCCGCCATCGGCCTGCCGCTGGCCGTGGCGGTGCTCATCCCCACCGTGGGCTTCGCCTGCGAGATGTTCGTGTCGGCGTGGGGTGGTCTCGCGTTCTTGCTGCGCAAGGGCGGGGTCCGCGCCGACATCACCGTCGACGAGTCGGAGCGCGAGGAGCAGTTCTACGCGGAGACGGGCGTGGACGAGAGCCGCTGGTCGGTCCCCAAGCGCGGCCTCATCCTGGGCTTCGGCGCGGGCCTGCTGGCCGGCGTGCTGATCGGGCTCGCCGAGGGCAGCGTCATCGTGGCCACCAGCGCCGTCCCCACGGGCCTGAACGCCATCGTGTACGGCGCCGTCAGCTACGCCGTGCTGTGCTCGCTCCTGGGCGCCGTGGGCGGGTTCGTCATGGCGCACGTCAGCCGCATGATGCGTCGCGAGGCCATGCCCGAGGCCGACGCCTACGCGCGCTACTGCGGCGCCATCGTGGGGCTCTTCGGCTTCGTGCTGAGCGCGTTCCTGGTGCGCCGTGACGTGTACGACGAGGAGATCGCCTACAAGAGCAAGGAGGGGCTCCTGCTGCTCGGCAGCGCCGCGCTGTTCGGCCTCGTGCTGTACGTGGTGCTGAGCGCCAGCCTGCGCTTCCTCCTGAAGAAGCAGGTGGCCACGCCCGTGCTGGGCATCCGCGGCTCGCTCGGGTTGTTCGTCGGCCTCGTCGCGCTCCTGATGGGCATCACCTTCGCGGTGGGCAAGCCCGCCATCGCGTCGGACCACCAGAACCGCGCCACGCCCCCGGCCGACGCCGGCAACGTGCTTGTCATCGTGGTGGACACCCTGCGCGCCGACCACCTGCCCGCCTGGGGCTACCAGCGCGGCAGCACGCCCCACCTGGACGCCTTCGCGGCGGACGCCGTGCGCTTCGACCAGGCGTTCTCGAACGCCAGCTGGACGCGCCCCAGCTTCGCCTCGATCATGTCGGGCCGCATGCCCAGCAGCCACACGGTCATGGGCAAGGGCTCGCGCCTCCCGGAGGAGGTCACCACCATGGCCGAGGCCATGAGCGCGCGCGGCTTCGTCACCGGTGGCTTCGTGACCAACTTCAACGTGGAGCCGCGCTTCAACTTCGGGCAGGGCTTCGACGAGTACCGCTTCCTCGAGCCCGACTTCGTGCTGGGTGCCGACGCCGACTCCAGCAAGCTGCTGGTGCTGCAGGTGGTGCGACGCGTGCGCGAGAAGTTCAATGGCATGCTCAACGTGGTGGCCCCAGGCGCCGACTACCAGGACGCCGAGACCGTCAACCGCGAGCTCTTCGCCTGGCTGGAGCGCGCGCCCTCGGACCGCCCCTGGCTGCTGTTCGCAGGGTACATGGACCCGCATGACCCGTACTTCTCGCACCCCTACTCGGGCAGCGGGTACTCACGCGCAGCGCATCAGAACCCGCGCCCGGAGGAGGCCGAGGCCCTGCGCCGCCTGTACGACGGCGAGATCACCTACTGGGACAGCCACTTCGGCGCGCTGGTGGCCGAGCTGCAGCGGCGCGGTCTGTACGACGACATGACCATCATCGTCACGTCCGACCACGGCGAGGAGTTCGGTGAGCACGGCGGCTTCTGGCACGGCGACACGCTCTACGACGAGCAGCTGCGCGTGCCCCTCATGGTGAAGCTGCCGCGCAACAGCCGCGGCGGCACCGTGCTGCGCCACTGGGTGCAGAGCATCGACATCATGCCCACGCTGCTGCGCGCGCAGGGCCTCGACGTGCCCGAGGGCGTGCAGGGCGGTGACCTGTTCCTGGGCACGGACCGCGTCTACGCGGAGGAGAGCCACGCCGAGAACATCCTCGAGAGCATCCGCGTGCGCAGCGGCATGACCGAGCGCAAGCTGATCACGGCCAACGAGGGCAACCCCCGCGGCCTGCCCACCACGGAGCTGTTCCACGTGGACGACGACCCGACCGAGCAGCACGACCGCGCCGCCGACGCGGACAGCGCGGAGGAGATCGCGGGGCTGCGCACGCTGATGGCCGAGCGTCGCCGCTGGGCCGCCGAAGGGCGCGCGCAGTCGGACGAGGTGCCGGTCACAGACATGGGGGACGATGAGAAGGCCAGCCTGTGCCGGCTCGGCTACCTGACGGGGGAGGTCTGCTTGGACCTGTGCCGGCGCGACCTGCTGAGCGGCGCGCTCTGCAACGCGACCCCGTGAGCCCGCGACGCGCGACGGGGCCCGGACCGGGCCCCGCGGTCCCCGCCGGCTGAGGCTCAGCCGAGCGGGCCGAAGAACGGCCCGGTGACCTCGTAGGTCACGCCCGTCCCCGCGCCGTTCACGCCACGCTGCGAGCTGAAGTACAGCCTGCGCAGCGTGGGGTCGAAGGCGAGCCCGGTGATCTCCGACGTGTCGTGCCCTTCCAGCTGCACGAGGGGCACGACCTCGCCGCTGGGCGAGACGGCCACCACCTGCATGTCGTCGCCGTCCTCGGCCACGAGCAGGTCACCACCCGTGGTGGCCAGGATGAAGTCCACCCCTTGCAGGATGGGATCGGCCACCGTGCCCGCGTCGTAGACGATGCGCAGCGTGTCGTCGACCACGTGGTGTGCCCAGATGCGGTCGTCGCCCTTGGTCGTGAAGTAGACCTCGTCGTCGAAGTACCAGACGCCCTCGCCCCCGTCGAAGGCGGTGCTCTCGGGCACCTGCTCGCGGGTCGGCGTGGTCTCGGCGCTGGGGTCGATCACGGCGGACCACGTGACGGCCCCCGTCTCGCCCGCGGTCACCTGCATGACCTCGAGGGTGCCGGCCGTGAGGATGGGGTTGCCGTTGTCGTCCAGCGCGTCGGGCGTGAAGCGGTAGAAGCGCCCGTCTGGGCGGTCTTCCGTCAGGTACAGGCGCATGCGCACGGGGTCCACGGCCACGGCCTCGTGATAGAAGACGCCCAGCGCCGTGAGCTCGACCCCGGCGCGCTCGCCGGTCGGGTCGCACTCCCACACCACGCCCTCGGCGTGCTCCTCGCCAGACAGCCACGTGCCCCACGGCGTCGGGCCGCCCGAGCAGTTCCACGTGGAGCCGGTCAGGATGGGATAAGCGTCGAGGATGTTGCCGTTGCGGTCGAAGCGGATGGCGCCCACGCCCGAGCGCCCGCGGATGATGGGGAACTCGCTGTTCGAGACGTAGATGTAGCCTTGGTCGGTCGTCTCGAACGTGGCGCCTCCGTCCGGGAACGGGTGCCACATGTAGTCCTCGCCGGCGATCACGGGCTGCCCCGACGTGGCGATCACCCGCCCCGTGAACCCCGCGGGCATACGCATGCCGAACTCGTTGGCGGGCTGGAGCGCGCCGTGGCGCGTGAGGTCGCCCGCGGCAGGTGTCGGCACGGGCACATCCCCGTCTCCGCCACAGCCGCTCACGCTCGAGCCGAGCAGCGAGGGGCCGAGGAGGAGCGCACCGGTGCCGGCAGCGCTGCGTTGGAGGAAGCCTCGACGGCTGAGGGGTTGCGGGGAGCGGGGCTTTGCCATGGCGCGAGTATTCGACCCGTTGTGACGAGAACAAGCAACAACGGGTTGGCAAAAGAAACAAGTCAGCGTGAGAGCCACGCATCGAGCTGCGCGGCGCTGTCGAGCTGGTGGCTCTTCGGCACGTGTCCGTCGAACACGGCGAGCCCCTCTGGGCCCGTCCCGACGGCGACGAACGTGATGCCAGCGCCTGCAGCCGCGCGCTGATCGTCGAGGCGGTCGCCCACGTAGAGGCAACGCTCGGGCCGCGCCTCGCCCAGCAGCTCCCACACGGGCTCGAAGCAGCGCGGGTCCGGCTTGGGGGCGGGCTGGTCCTCCACGGCGAAGATGCCATCGAAGAGCGCCATGGGGAGCTCGGCCTGCTCCATCCGCAGCGCCAGGTGCCGCCGCGAACGCTTGGTGACGATGGTCAGGTGATGCCCCAGCTCGCGCAGCTTCGCGAGGGTAGCCCGCACGCCCGGCACCGCGGGGTACGGGTACTGCGTCACCAGCGTGAGGTAGCGTGCCATGAACGGGGCAGGATCCACGCCTGGCCAGAGGCGCTGCAGGGTCTCCTCCCAGGTCGAGAGGTAGACCACCAGCTCGTCTCGCGAGGGCACGCGCAGGGAGAGCTCGGCCGCCACGCGCTGGTGCGCGGCGACGTACTGACCGAAGGAGTCGATCAGGGTGTCGTCGAGGTCGAAGATCAGGTTGGGGTAGCGCATCGAGGGGGCTGGTCTGGCACCCTCGCGTGCCCGTCGCCAGTCGAGGACGAACCGCCGCGTTCGCGTCACACCACCGCGCTCCACCCGCGCGCCTGAACGCAACGGGCGAGCCCGCGCGGGGCGCGCCTCCGAGCGCGCTGGGCGATTTGGGTCATGCTCCCCGGCATGCCGACCGATCCGCAGTGGATGAAGCCCCCCGAGCACGCCAGCAGCCCCGACTGGGCGGCGCAGCGAGAGCTCGCGAGCGCCGTGCGCGCCCTGATCGCCGACTGCATCGAGACGCGAGCAGACGCCGACACGCTAGCCAGCGTGACGGAGGCCGTGCGCGCCGTGAGCGCGACGCTCGCAGGGCACCCGCGCATTCGCGCGCGGGACGCGTATCGAGAGGGCCACTACAGGCAGCACCCCGAGCGCTTCGTCGACCAAGGAGCCATGCTGGGCCGCAGCAACCCCGTGGCCGGACCGCTCGTGTTGCGGCGCGAGGGTGAGCGCGTGGTCGGTGAGATCTCCCTCGGACCCGCGCACGGTGGCGCCCCCGGCTTGGTGCATGGCGGCGTCGTCGCCACGCTCCTGGACGAGGTGCTGGGGCACGCGGCCATCTCCACCGGGGTATCGGTGGTGACGGCCACGCTGAACGTCCGCTACCACGCGCCCACCCCGCTCGGCGTCACGCTGCGCTGCGAGGGATGGATCGCCGAACACACGGGGCGGCGCTTCAAGCTCAAGGGCCAGATCCTGGCTGGGGACAAGCGCACGGCCAGCGCGGAGGGCGTCTTCGTCGACGTGTCTGGCGACCGCTTCGACGCGATCATGCCGCGAGCGGCCGAAGGCTGAGCCCTACGCGCCCGCGCGCACGACGGCGAGCAGCGCCTGCTGCGCTTGGTGCACCGCGTCGGAGAGCTCCGCGAGCTCGTGGGCGACGTCGTCCAACGCCGCCGCGTGCTCGATGGTCGCGCACAGCTGCCCCACGTGCATGGCGCCGACCTGCCGGCTGCTGCCAACCAGCGCGTGCGCGCGACGCTGGACGGTGTGCAGGTCCCCCGCGGTAGACGCAGCCAACAGGTCGCGGACGTTCTCGTCGCTGGTGCCCAGGTACGTCTCGACCACCTGGGCAAAGAAGCCAGGGCTCACCTCTTCCAGCGCCTTCAGCTGCTCGACCACCGCCATGTCCAGCGTCTCACGCCACTCGGGGCTGTCCGTCGCCATGCGGGATGGTAACGAACCCGGGGCCGAGGCGCAGCCGATTTGCAGCGCTGCCTCGAGCTGGTCGAGCGTGAAGGGCTTCGCCAAGTAGGCGTCCATGCCCGCGTCGAGCGCCTTCTCGCGGTCGCCCGGCATGGCGTTGGCCGTGAGCGCGATGATCGGCAGGCGCTCGCGCCCCGAGCGCTGCTCGAGCGCGCGCACTTCGGCGGTCGCTTCATAGCCGTCCATGACGGGCATCTGTCCGTCCATCAAGACGCACCAGAAGCCGTGCTCCGAATCGCGCAACAGCCTGAGCGCCTCCGCCCCGTCCCCGACGACCACCGAGGCGAAGCCCAGCGCGCGCAGCTGCGCCACCGCGACCCGTTGGTTGGTCTCGTTGTCCTCGACCACGAGCACCGTGCGCCCGTTGAGCGACACCTCGTGGCCACCTTCGCTCAGCGAAGGACTGCGCGGCCGCTCGGACGGAGGCGCGCCCACCACGGGCACGATGGGCTCGGCCGCCAGGGCCGTGTTCAGCGCGTCCAGCAGGCGATTGCGGTGGATGGGCTTGGGCAATTCGGCCACGAAGCCGCACTCTTCGAGCTGTTGGCGGAGCTCGCCGAGCGAGGCGCCCATGGCCACCATCACGCAGCCCAGCGGCGCGAGGACGGCCCCGAGCTCCTGCGCCGCCCTCGCCGCAGGCTGCCCCAGGCTGGCGACGTCCACGATGGCCACGTCGATGCTCGGCTCGTTCGCCTGGGCCCGTCCCCGCACCGCCTGCACCGCGTCGGCGGGAGACTGCGTGAGCACGGACTCGACGCCCCACGCCCCGAGCTGAGACTTGAGCGTGAGGCGCATGCGCTCGGACGCGTCCATCACCAGCACGTGGGCATGCCAGAGGCGCGCGTTGACCGTCAGCCCGCGCGTCGTGAGCAGGTCTTCCTTCTCCAGCTCCAGCGCGAAGCTGAACGAGCTGCCCTGACCGAGCATGCTGCTCACCTCGAGCTCGCTGCCCATCAGCTCGACGAGCTGACGACAGATGGACAGCCCGAGGCCCGTTCCACCGAAGCGGCGCGTGGTGGACGTGTCGGCCTGTGAGAACGGGTTGAAGATGGTCAGCAGCTTGTCGGCCGCGATCCCCACACCCGTGTCCGTGACGGCGAGGCGCAGACGCACCACGCCGTCGCGTGGGCTGTCGACCAGCTGCACCGTCAGCACGACCTCGCCGTCGGACGTGAACTTGATGGCGTTCGACACCAAATTGGTGATGACTTGCCGCACGCGCAGCGGGTCCCCCACCACTTGCTTCGGGAGGTTCGCGTCGACGTCGGCGATCAGCTCGATGCCGCGGTGCAGCGCCGTCGCAGCGTGCGCCGACGCCACCTCCTCGATGAGCTGCGCGATGTCGAAGGCCACCAGCTCGAGCTCCACGGCCCCTGCCTCGATCTTCGACACGTCGAGGATGTCGTTGACGATGGCCATCAGCAGCTCGCTCGAGCGCACCACTTCGCTCACGAACTCGGCCTGCTCGGTGGACAGTCGCGTGCGACGGAGCAGCGAGAGCATGCCCACGATGCCGTTGAGCGGCGTCCGGATCTCGTGGCTCATGTTGGCCAGGAAGCGGCCCTTGGCGCGCGCCGACTCGAGGGCTGCGTCGCGCGCGTCGGCGATCTCGTGTGTTTGAGCCACCAGCATCTCACGCGCCTCGTCGCCTTGCTGCGCCAGCGCGACGATGGTGCGGACGAACCGCTCTCGCGTGAGCGCGATGACCACCGACGCGCCACCTGCGACGGCCACGTTGATGAGCCAGTGCGAGCCCTGCGCGGGGAGCATGGCGGGCCGCAGCACGAGCCACCCGAGCCCCAACAGCAACGTGAAGTACGTCGACGCGAGCGCGCTCGGGATGATGCCCGCGCCCGCCACCATGCTGATCACGATCACCACGCTCTGGTCCGGGTCCCCGCTGAAGCCCACCACGGAGAGCGGCGCCGCGGATACGCAAGTCGCGGCCGCGAACGTCAGCGGGAAGGCCCAGCGACCGTCGAGACGCACGTCCAAGTACGTGACGACGAAGCAGGCCAACGCGACGCCGAAGTTCACGAGCGCGATGGGCAGCCCGGGCTCGAGAGGAGGGGTGAGGAGGTACAACGCTCCCAACACGCCGAACCACGCGCCGCCGATCAACAGCATGCGTCGGAGGTGCCAGCTGATGCTGGCGATGGGCCTTCGTTCGACGCTCATGGGGGGACTGCCGGGCTGGGCGCTCTATCTGCGGATATCGCTCGAGACAGCGAAAGAGCCGTTCCAAAGAGAGCGCCGAGGATACACTCTAGTGTTTGGAATGTCTCCGTCCTCCCCGCCGACCCACGACCCCGAGGCGCGCGACGCTGCTTTGCGTGCCGGGCTCGCGAGTGACGCGCAGGCGAGTGACGTACGGGAACGCGCCGTGCATCGGAGCGGCGAGAGGCGCTCGCTGCTCTCGTCGGGGGATGGCCTCCAGTCGTGGTCGGGCGCCATCGCCCTCGCTCCTCCGGAGAAGCGCCCGCTGCTGGACCGCATGGCCGAGCACACCGGCTCGAGCATGCACCTCAGCGACGCGACGAAGTGTTTCGTGGTTCAGGCGCTCATGTGCGTCGCCGCGGGTGTGTATGGGCTGACGGCGGTCACGCTGGACGGCTGGCCGTTCTTCGACGAGTCCCTGCTGGGCTCGGTGCGCGCGGCGGCGCCGTGGTCCCTGGGGATCCTCGCCGTGTGGCCCCTCATGCTCTTCCCCACGGTGCGCTTGGTGCGCGCACGCGACCAGAGTCCACGCCCGCTGCTGACGCACGTGACGGCGGTGTACTACGCCGTCAACATCTCCTTCTTCAGCTACGTCACGGGCCCCTTCAGCGCCCCGAGCGGCTTCGCCCTGTTGGCCGGCGTCACGACCGGGATGCTCTTCTTCGAACGCGGCGTGCTCGCCCTCGGCCTCGCCTGCTACGGAGTCGGCTTGCTGCTGATCGGCTACTTCAGCCACACGGGGCTGCTCCCCTTCGAGCCCCTCTACCTCTCGTCCACCGCGGGACGCGGCTTGGACCCCGACTGGCTGCTTCGCTCCAGCGTCGCCACGCTCGCGTTGTCGATCATCGTGTTTCCCTTCCTCGGCATGATCGTGGCCAGCTGGCGCTACCGTGAGCGGCGCCTCGAACGCGCCGCGCAGACGGACGCGCTGACGGGCATCTACAACCGCGGACACGTCATGGACGTGCTGGACCGAGCCTTCGCGCGGGCGAGCGAGAAGCGGCCCCTGTCGGTCGTGCTGGTGGACATCGACTTCTTCAAGCGCGTGAACGACGACCACGGGCACCTCATCGGCGACGAAGTGCTGCGCCGCGTGGCCAGCACACTCCAAGAGAGCCTGCGCCGGGACGATGCGCTGGGACGGTTCGGCGGCGAGGAATTCCTGCTGGTGTTGCCCGGCTTCGGGGATGCGGAGGCGCGCGTGGTGGCAGAACGTTGTCGCGCGGCCGTCGCACGCCTGGACCTGGGCGTCCCGGGTGCGAACGGCGACGGACCGCTGCGGGTGACGGCCAGCTTCGGCATCGCCACCGTCCCCCCCGCCTACGCCACCGTGGAGACGCTGTTGGACGTGGCGGACGGCGCGCTCTACCAGGCCAAGCGTGGCGGTCGGAACTCCGTGGTGTCCGACCGCGACAGCCAGGCCGCGTCCAGCTGACGCTCACGCGGTCGCTCACGCAGGCCGCTTCGAGAGCCAGCTAGGCTAGAAGCTCACCGGCTTCGCTCCGCTCACGGCCGCCGAAGCAGGCAGGTCGCCGTGCGCTGCGTTGCCCGTCGGGTCCGCCCACGATGGGGGCTGCGCATCTCCCTCGGGCTTCGCGCCCGTGAGCTCGGCCCAGTCCAGGCGACCAGTCACCTGCATCATGACGAACAGGGTCGCGATGGCGCCCAACGTGATGGCGAGTCCGGTGAACCCATCCCAGAAGAAGCTGTAGCTGAACAGCACCAGGTACAGCACCTGGCTCACCCCGATCTCGCGCAGCGCGAAGCGCCACCCCACGAAGAGCCGCGCATAGGACACCACGAGCAACACCGAGACGAGCGCGCTCAGCGCGAACGACGCCGTGACGGGCACGTGGTCCACCAGGTAGGCGAACAGCAAGTGGAACGCGAAGAACGCGCAGCCGATCATGAAGTAGTGCATGGGGTGAAGCGCCTTGCGCTGCACCGTTGCGAGCACGGCCAGCACGAAGAAGAAGAACAGCAGCGACACGGGCGCGAAGAACGTGATGCGCGACGCGAGCGGCCCCGGGTTCAGCTCCTCGGGCAGCTGCAGCGCGACGGGTGCGCTGGAGATGAGCGAGTCGAAGCGCCACTCCCCGTGCCAGCCGCTGCCGCTGCGTTGGTGCTCGCTGGGCGAGAGGGAGCCCGGCGGGAAGTCCACCTGCGCGAAGTCCGTGTCGACCTCCAGCACGAAGTCGCGTACGCGCCCGTTGCCCTGGGCCATGTGGTAGGTCCACGAGCTGGTCCCCCGCGTGCGGTAGGACACCTCGATCGCCAGGTCTTCGCCGCCCGCGAGCTCCTGCACCACCAGCGCGGCGTCGGGCGTGATGTCGAACGGGATCTCGGCCCCGCCCGCGCGCCGCACGGTGAAGTTGTCGTAGCCCACGTTGTCGGCCATGAGCGGGATGACCACCTGCAAGCTCTGCCGGTCTTCGCTGGGGTTCACGAAGCGGTACAGCCCGCGGAACGTGATGTCGTAGGTGGGGAACCAGTTGAGCCCCTTCTGACGCTGCTCGAGCTCCAGCTGAGCCCGCAGGTGGGACTGCACCAGCGGGACCTCCACGCGCTCCTCGGTCACGCGCTGCGTCGAGGTCTGGCGGGTCTCTCCGTCGACGGTGGTCGTCTGAATCTCCTCCGTGTAGCCCGTCCGCGTGAACGCCGCGGTAGGCGCGCGCTGGACGCCCTCGGGACCCCACAGTCGGTGCACCTCGCTCAGCAGCGACGAGGACATCTCGCCCGAGCGCACCGTCAGCGTGGACCCCAGCACCATCCACGCGAACGCGCACCCCACCCAGATCGCCAGGATCGAACCAAACCGCTTCATCGCGAACCTCCAGCCATTGCTCGTGTCATGCCGTCATCGTGCGGGCGCGGTGTGGCGGCGACCGGGACCCACCGAGGCATGTCCCGGGAGAAGTCGTGGCGAAAATGTGGCAGGTCGGAATCCGATTGCGCGCCGGGCGGTTGCCGCAGTACGAGCCAGGGATGCCCATCAGCGAGACCACCATCGAGACCTTCGTCAGCCCCTCCGAGTTCCTGGACGTGGTGCTGGACGTCAAGCAGTACCCGCGCTTTTTGCCCGAGGTGAAGGAGGTCGAGGTGCTCTCCTCGTCCGACACCGCCATGCGAGCGCGCTTTTCCGTCGCCGTGGCCTTCGCCGGGCTGGACGTGAAGACCGAGTACACGGTGGACTACACCATCGACCGCGACGCGCTCACGGTGTCCTGGACGCTTCACGCCTCCCCGGACCTCACCGTGAACGAGGGCGCGTGGCGCCTGACCGAGACGGACGACGGCGAGACCGTCGCGCACTACCGCGCGGAGCTGGTCACCTCGCTGCCGATCGCGCCGGAGATCCAGCAGGCCTTCGCCGAGGCGCAGCTGCCAGAGCTGATGCAGAAGTTCCAGGAGCGGGCCGAGTCGCTGTGAGCACACGCGCCGTCGACGCGACCGTCTTCCTGTGTCACGGCGCGGGTGGTGATGCCGGCTCCATGGGCGCGCTGGCCAACGCGCTCCGGGCAGCGGGGTGCGCCGACGCGCGAGCGCTCGCCTACCCGGGTCGCGAAGGGAACGAGGGCCTGCCACGTGACACGGTCGCGGCGCTGGCCGAGGCGGTGCGCGACGCGGTGCGTGCGGCGCTCGGCGACCTCGACCGGCCGCACGTGATGCTCGGCCACTCCATGGGCGGGGCCGTCGCCGTCGAGTACGCGCTGGACCCGCCTCGAGGGCTCGAGGCCCTCGTGCTGGTGTCCACGGGTGCCCGGCTGCGCGTCCATCCGAGCATCCTCGCCGCGCTCGAGGCGGCGGACGGCGCCGAGGACACGAACGCCACGCAGGCGCCAGGCGCCAGCGCTTCCTTCGCGCGTGGGCTCGAGCAGTCTCGCCGCGCGCCACGCCCGAGCGCCCTGGCCGACTGGCGGGCGGCCAACGCGTTCGACCGCATGGACCGCATCCACGAGCTGACCCTCCCGACGCTGATCGTGGTAGGTGAGAACGACATCCTCACGCCACTGAAGTACGCACGCTTCCTCCACGAGCACATCCCAGGGGCTCAGCTCGAGACCCTGCCCGGTGCAGGCCACAGCCTACCAACCGAGCACCCATCGCGCGTGGCCGAGCTCACCGAGCGCTTCCTCGCGAGTCTGCCCACGCGTACGGGAGGGCCCGAGCCCACGCCCCCGCGGAGCACGTAGGCCGACCGTGCTTGCCCGCTTGCAACGCGCCCTGCTCTTCCCGGCGCACGATCGCGTCCCCCAGCCCCACGCCGGCGACGACGTTCCGGGCCTCGAGCGTTGGTGGCTGCCCACGGAAGAGGGAGCCGTCGAAGCCTTCTGGCTCCCCGCGCTCACGGGCGAAGGCCGGCGCCCCGCCATCTTCTTCGCGCATGGCAACGGCGAGCTCATCGACGACTGGCCCCTGCCCATGCAGGCGTTCCGCGAGCGCGGCTTCCACGTGCTGCTCGCCGAGTACCGCGGCTACGGCCGGAGCGCGGGTCGCGCGAGCGAGGCCACCGTACGAGGCGACTTCGTCCGGCTCTACGACCGGATGCGCGCGCACCCCACGGTGGACCCGGCTGCCTGCGTCCTGATGGGCCGCTCGCTCGGAGGTGGCGCCGTGTGTCAGGTGTTCGCCGAGCGAGACGCCTGTGTCCTCGTCTTGATGAGCACCTTCACGAGCGTCACCGAGCTGGCGGGGCGCCTGTTCCGGTTGCCTGCACGCTTCGTGGCAGACCGCTTCGACAGCGTCGAGGTCCTGCGCAGGAAGCCCGCGCGCGCCCTACACGTCCACGGCCGCCGCGACGAGCTGATCCCGTTCGAGAACGCGGAGGCGCTGGCGCGGATCACCGGGGGCCCCCTCGTGGCGGACGATGGCGGGCACAACGACACCCCCCTGGACTGGCCCGCATTCGTTCAACGGGTTGTGGAATACGTGGACGCGTCCAGGTGCTAGACAGGGGGGTCATGTCCCACGCCAACAGCCTCCCATCGGGCCGCGCGCAGAGGCCACTCGCGTCGCGGCCGTTCGTCCATGACAACGCTCGTTCCGTCGCCCGAGCCATCGCCTTGGCCGCCACCGCCTGCGCGACCGTGGGCGCGGCGTGGCCCGCCGTGGGTGCAGCCCAAGAGCTGCGAGCCGAGGAGGCGCTCTCGTTGGCGGCGAGCCAGAACCCCTCGCTGGAAGCCGCCGCGCGGGACGCGGCCGCGGCCCGCTACGGACGCGAAGCCGAGCGGGACGCGGTGCGGCCGACGGTGACCGCGAGCGTCGGCGCGAGCCGCAACGAGCGCTTTTCGGCCACAAGCCAAGGACCCGCGCTGAACGAGGACCATGGGGGCGACGCGCGAGTCGGCGTCTCCCACACCACGGCGATCGGCACGCGTGTCAGCGCGGAGGTCACGTCGTCGATGAGCTGGCAGACGGTCAACCTCACGGCCGGCACGACGACCGCGGTGACGATCGGACCCGTGTACCGCGGACAGCTCGCGCTGACGGCGACCCAGCCGCTGCTGCGAGGTGC
Source organism: Sandaracinaceae bacterium (assembly GCA_020633055.1). Classification (NCBI taxonomy): domain Bacteria; kingdom Pseudomonadati; phylum Myxococcota; order Polyangiales; family Sandaracinaceae; species Sandaracinaceae bacterium. Next base: position 189,304 of record JACKEJ010000013.1, read on the forward strand.
AGGTCGCGACGCGACGCGGGCGTCCCTGGAGCGTGCGCGGGCCCTCGAGCGCCAGGCGGGTCACCGCTACGACCAAGCCGCCAGCGAGCTCGCCCGCGACGTGCTGACCGCCTACTGGGAGCTGTGGTACGCGCAGCGCGCGCTCGCCGTCCGCGAGGAGGCGCTGACGCTGGCCACGCAGCAACACGACGAAGCCCGCCGCCGTCAAGAAGAGCTGGGCACGCTCGCGCGCGCGGACGTGCTGCGCTTCGCGACCGAGCAGCTCAACGTCCAGACGGCGCTGGTCACCGCCACGCAGCAACGCGACGCGCGCGCGTTGACGCTGGCGCGCCTGCTCGCGCTCGACCCGGGACAGGCGCGCGCGCTGGTCGCGGTGACGAGCCCTGCGCTCGACCCCTACGACAACGACCTCGCCACCGCGCTGGCGCTCACCCTCGCCCACTCGAGCGAGTGGTTGGCCGTCGAAGCCGAACTGGAGGCGGCCCAGGAGGCGCTACGAGGTACGGCCGACGCAGACCAAGCGCGGCTCGACCTCACGCTGACGACGTCGGCGGCCGGTATCTGGGCGGAGGACATGCTGGACGGCCTGGCGCTCCCGAACGGGCGCCCCGCGTTCTCGGTCGCCGCGCGACTGGAGCTGGAGCTGCCGGTCGGCGGTGGACGGGCCGAGGGCGCACACCAGCAGGCGCGGGCCCAGCTCGTCGCGGCCCAGGCTCGGGCTCGCGCGCAGGAGCAGGCCATCGAGACGGAGCTCGCGACGCTCTTCACGGAGCTCGCCGCCGCACAGGCGCGGCGCGAGCAGACCGCCGCGCAGGGGGTGCTCGCCGAGGAGCTGGCCGCGGCCGAACGGGAGCGACTGGCCCTCGGTCAGACGACCCCCATCGCCCTGATCGAGGCTCAACAGCAAGCCCGTGACGCGCTGCTGCAACAAGAGCGCGCGACCCTGGACCAAGTGCTCGTCGTGCTACGACTACGGCACCGCACGGGCGAGCTACTCATGTCCCTCGTCGCCCCGCATGCCCCCGGAGATCCCACGTGAAGCGTGCCCTGCTCATCCTCGTCGGCGTCGGAGCCATCGCCGGAGCGGTCTACTACTTCGGCTTCCGTGAGGACCCGAGCGCCCGGGGTCAGCGTGAGACCGTGCGCGTCGTCCGCGGAGACCTCGTGGAGTACGCCGGCGCGACGGGCAACATCCGCCCCGACGTGCAGGTGGAGATCCGCTCGCGCGAGAGCGGCGAGGTCGTCGAGGTGCTGGTCGAGGAGGGCCAGGTGGTGGAGGCAGGGACCCCCTTGGTGCGGCTCGACCCCTTCGACACGGACCGTGCCGTCGACGGATCCCGTGCGGAGCAGCGGCGTACCATCGCCCAGCTGAGGGAAGCGCGCGCCGCGCTGGCGGTCGCCGAGGCCGAGGCGCAGCAAGCGGCGATCTCTCGAGACGTGTCCGCGCGCGGACAGTCGCTCGGGCTGGTCTCGGCCGAGAGCGCGCGCAGCACGGGGCATCAGCAAGACGTCGCCGGGCGCAACGTCGAGATGCGACGCGCGCAGGTGGCCGCCGCCCAAGCGGCGCTCGCTTCGTCGCGGTTGAGCGTGGCTGACGCGCAGCGGCGCCGAGAAGCCACCACGCTCGTGGCGCCCATCAGTGGGACCGTGCTGTCCGTGACGGTCGAGCGCGGCTCGATGGTGTCGTCGGCCGTCACCAACGTGGGCGGCGGCTCCGCCATCATGACGCTCGCCGACCTCTCCGATCTGCGCGTCATCGGCGCCATCGACGAGGCCCAGATCGGCTCGGTCGCCGTCGGGCAGGACGTGGAGATCCGCGTCGACGCCTACCGCAATCGGGTGTTCTCCGGGCGCGTCCACCGTGTGAGCCCGCTCGGAGTGAACGCGTCCAACGTGGTGACATTCGACGTGGAGATCGTCGTCACGGACAGGGAAGCTGGGCAGCTCCGCTCGGGCATGAGCGCGAACGTGGAGATCATCACCAATCGCCAGGAGCAGGTGCTGCTCATCCCCCTGACGGCCGTGCGGAGCCACGGAGACGAGCACACCGTGCTGCGACCGGACGGGAGCCCACACAACATCACCATCGGAGGAACCGACGGGAGCAACGTGGTCGTGACGGGCGGGCTCGACGAAGGTGACGAGATCTTGGCCGACCCAACCGAGCCGCGCCCGGCCGAAGGGAGCCCGCCCTCGCGCGGCCGCAACCCGCTCATGGGCGGAGGCGGCAGGCGGCGATGAGTGCTGCGCCCGTCGTGGTCGAGTCGTTGAGCAAGGTCTACCACCCCGAGCGCCCCGAGCTGCGCGTCGTGGCCGTGGACGCGATCTCGTTCACCATCGAGCGCGGGGAGTCGGTGGCCATCCTCGGCCCCTCGGGCTGCGGCAAGAGTTCGCTGCTGAACATGCTCGGGTGCCTCGACCAGCCATCCTCGGGCGTGTACCGCCTCGAGGGCCGCGACGTGTCCACGATGAAGAGCGACGAGCTCGCCGCGGTCCGCAACCGGCACATCGGCTTCGTGTTCCAGAGCTTCAACCTCCTGCCGCGCATGACGGCCGCCGAGAACGTCGAGCTCCCGCTGCTCTATGCGGGGGTCGGCGACACGAAGCGTCGCGCGCTGCACGCCCTCGAACGTGTGTCGCTCGCCGAACGCGCCCATCACGTCCCCGCAGAGCTGTCGGGCGGACAGAAGCAACGCGTGGCCATCGCGCGAGCGCTCGTCACGGACCCATCGATCCTGCTGTGTGACGAGCCCACTGGCGCGCTGGACACGCGTACGGGCAGCGAGGTGCTCGAGCTGCTGGGGGCCCTCAACGCGGACGGCGCGACGATCATCATGGTCACCCACGACCTCGGCGTGGCGGCGACGCTCAAGCGCGCCCTCGCCATGCGCGACGGGCAGATCGAAGCCGACGGGCCCGCCGCCGCCGTGGTGGACGACATCCGTCGCGCCGAGCTCGCGCACACCGAGCCGAAGGGAGGGAACTGATGCTCGTACGCGAGACGGTTCGGACGGCGCTGCGCTCGTTGCTGAGCAATCGCATGCGCACCGCGCTCACGGGCCTCGGGATGGTGATCGGCGTCGCGGCCGTCGTGGCGGTGCTCGCCATCGGGGAGGGGGCGCAGGCGAACGTGGCGAACCAGATCCGCGCCTTGGGCGCGAACCTGCTCTACCTGCGCCCGAGCTATCGCACCAACGGTCCGGTCCGCAGCGGCACCGTCGACACGCTCACGCTGCGCGACGCCGAAGCGCTCGCGCGCCTCCCGGGCGTCACGGGGGTCTCGCCCGAAGCGGCGGGCAGCGCGCAGGTGAAGTACCTGAGCGAGAACATGTCGGCCACCATCTACGGTGTCACGCCCGCGTACTTCCGCGTGCGCGGGCTGGCCGTGGACAGCGGCCTCTCGTTGTCGGCCGACGACGTCGATCTGCGCCGACGGGTGGTGGTGCTGGGCGCCAACGTCGCGGACGCGCTCTTCCAAGGTCGCTCGCCGCTTGGACAGCGTGTGCAGCTGCGCGGCATCACGTTCCGCGTCTTGGGCGTGCTCACGCGCAAGGGCGACACCGGGTTCAGCTCGCCGGACGACCAGGTGTTCGTGCCGCTCAGCACCCACCAGAGCTCGCTCTTCGGACAGACGTCGCTCAGCGGCATCAACGTCCAGATCGCGAACGAGGACGACGCGCCGCGTCTCGTCGAGCGCATCACCCAGGTCCTACGCGCCCGTCACCGCCTCAGCGACGACATGGACGACGACTTCACGGTCCGCTCACAGGCCGAGATGTTGGCGACGCTCGACGAGGTGACCACGGTGTTCAAGGGGTTGCTCGGCAGCGTCGCGGCCGTGTCGCTGCTGGTCGGGGGCATCGGCATCATGAACATCATGCTCGTGTCCGTGCGCGAGCGGACGCGGGAGATCGGCGTGCGCATGGCCGTGGGCGCACGCCGCCGCGACATCCTGCTGCAGTTCCTCGTCGAGTCGGTGGTGGTCTCGATCGCAGGCGGATTGGTCGGCGTGCTGCTCGGCGTGTTGATGGCCCTCGGAATTGCCCGGGTGGGTGAGTGGCCGCCGATCATCCCCGTCTATGGCATCGTGCTCGCGCTCGGCGTGTCCGTCACGATCGGGCTGGTGTTCGGAGTGGGCCCGGCGCGTCGCGCCGCTCGCCTGGACCCGGTCGCCGCGCTGCGGACCGAGTAGTGGTCGGCGTGCGCGAGAAGGTCATCACGCCGTCGTCCACCGAGCCGTGGCGCAGCGTGACCGCGTCCACCAGGTAGTTCATCCCCAACTTCCACGGCCAGCGCGAGCCCTGCGTCGGGAGCTCCTCCACCGAGCGCTGCACGTAGCCCGCGCCGAAGTCCAAGAGGGGCGCCTGCTTCACGCTCGGGTCGTCGTTGTGCGCCACGCACACGTCGTAGCCGTGCTCGTCCATGTGGTTGAGCACGCGACACACATACTCGGCGACCAGGTCCGCCTTCAGCGTCCAGGACGAGTTGGTGTAGCCGATGGTGAACGCCGAGTTCGGCACGTCGCTCAGCATCATGCCCTTGTAGGTCATCCGCTCGGACAGCCGCACGGGCTCGCCGTCCACCACCAGCTGGGCCCCGCCCATCATCTGCAGCGTGAAGCCCGTGGCCGTGACGACGATGTCCGCCGTGAGCTCGCGGCCCGAGCTCAGCCGCACTCCGTGCTCCGTGAACGTCTCGATGGTGTCCGTCACCACCGACACCTTGCCGGCGCTGATGGACTTGAACAGGTCGCCGTCGGGCACGGCGCACAGGCGCTGATCCCACGGGTTGTAGCGGGGGTTGAAGTGCGTATCGACGTCGAAGTCCGCGGGCAGCTGGCGCTTGAGCATCTTGCGGATGAAAGCGCGCATCTGCTGCGGGCGACGCTGGCTGTACTGGAAGATGTAGGCGCTCAGCAGGACGTTCTTCCAGCGCGTGACGCGGTAGGCCACCTCCTCGGGGAGGTACCGCCGGATGGTGGTCGCGATGGGGTCCTGACCGGGGACGGTCACCACGTACGTGGGCGAGCGCTGCAACATGGTGACGTGCGCGGCGTCGTCGGCCATCGAGGGCACCAGCGTGACCGCCGTCGCGCCGCTGCCGATGACCAGCACGCGCTTGCCGGAGTAGTCGAGCGACTCGGGCCAGTGCTGTGGGTGGATGACCTGGCCCGCGAAGCGGTCGATCCCGGGAAAGTCCGGTGTGTAGCCCGCCTCGTAACGGTAGTAGCCGCTGCAGTTGTAGACGAAGCCCGCGGTGAAGCGCACGGCCTCGCCCGTGTCGGTGCGCTCCGCGTCCACCGTCCAGCGCCCCTCGTCCGAGGACCACTCGGCGCGCACCACCTTGTGGTGGAAGCGGATCTTCTTGTCGATGCCCGCCTCGGCCGCCGTATCGCGGATGTACTGCAGGATGGACGGCCCGTCGGCGAGCGACTTGGCGCCGGTCCACGGTCGGAAGCGGTAGCCCAGCGTGTACATGTCGGAGTCGGAGCGCACCCCGGGATAGCGGAACAGGTCCCACGTGCCGCCGATCACGTCGCGCGCCTCCAGCAGCAACAGCGACTTGCTGGGACAGCGCTCTTGGAGCTCGTGGGCGGCTCCGATGCCCGAGAGCCCAGCCCCTACGATCAGCACGTCTACGTGTTGGCTATCCATGGTCACTCCTGGTCAGGTGCGTGGTGGCGACGCATCGCCTGCTATTGAACTACAGTCAATAGACGGGCGCGTCAAGGGCGCCGCGACGATTTCCGGCACGGCGCGACCCCTTCCCGCCGGGATGGACTCAGGGCGTGGCGACGGGCGCGTTCGGAGCCGCTGCCGTAGGCGCGCACACCATGATGTCGCCGGTGCCGTCGGGCAGGCGGCACTGGGTCTCGTCCAGACCCGCCCCGCGGGGCTCGTAGACGAACGCGTCGATGTGGCGCGCGTTCTCGAACAAGTGCACTGTCTCGCCCGCGTCCGCGCGCACTCGGAAGGCAGCGAACGCACACTCGCTCACGCCTTCGATGCCGCACTCACGTGCGCCGTGCAGCTCGCTGTCCGCGTCCAACTTGCCGAGCGCCACCACCAGGTGCTCGCCAGGCAAGATGGCGATGTCGGGGAGCTGTGCACGCTCGTCGCTCGGGCGCCCATCTTCGTCGCTGCCGGTCAGCTGGACGTCACGCAAGGGCAGCAGCTGATCGCTCAGGTTGACGATCTCGACCCACTCGGGCGGGGTCGCGTGCACCTCGTTGATGACCAGCGGCAGGTTGCTGCTGCCCTTGGTGCAGGCGGTGAGCGCGGGACCCACGGCGAGCGGAGCGAGCAGCCAGGCGAGGGCGGCGAGCGGGAGCGCAGCGCGCTCGAGGGGACGTGACGACATGACGCGGACACTGTAGCGCAGTCAGCCGCTGGTCTCCGTCGTATCGAGCCAGTCGTTGAGCGCGAGCAGCGCGTCGTGCAGCGCAGCCATGCGTGACTCTCCGAGCGCCTCTCGCATGCCCACCTCGAGCTCGCCCAGCACGGCCAGGCCATCGAACAGGGCCCGCGCACCACGGTCCGTGAAGCACACCAGGGTGGCCCGCCCATCGCGCGGGTCGGGGACGCGCTCCACCACCCCGAACTGCTCGAGCTCCGCGACCAGCTGGTGGACGGCCTGCTTGCTGACCCGCATACGGCGCGCCAGCTCGGTCTGCCGCGTGCCGTCGAGGTCCAGGTGCGGGAACAAGCTCAGGTGCGCCGCGCGGATGGGCAGGCCGAAGACGTCGCCAGCCCGGGCCACGCCCCGCTCGTTCACCAGGCGCGCCGCGCGGACCAACAGCTGCCCCGTGCTCGCGCGCTTGTGTGCGGTCAGCTCCGCGGCGAACGAAGGCGACGCGGGCTCGACGGGAGCGGCCTGCCCCAGGGCTCGCGGAGATCGCTTCGTCACGGGGGAGGCGCGGCGCTTCGTCACGCGTCCAGCATGCGCGCCCGGGACATTTTCGTCCAGCAAGGTTGACTATTTTAGTCAATGACACTTTACTATTCACATCCCAACCCCGGAGCCCTCGCATGACCACCGACATCCACCTCACCCCCCTCGCGGACGGCGTCTTCGGCCTCGAGAGCAGCCTGCGTGTCGTCCCCGGGTTCCACCTGCCCGTGCGCTGCACCGTCCTGCGGCTCCGCACCGGCGGGCTGATGCTCATCTCCCCGCTCGCGATCACGGACGCGCTGGCGGCCGAGCTGGAGCAGCTGGGGCCGGTCGAGCACCTGGTCGCCCCGAACCGGCTGCACCACCTCTTCCTGGACCAGGCCGTCTCGCGCTGGCCGCAGGCACAGGTCCACCTCGCGCCTGGCCTGCCCGAGAAGCTCGCCAAGCTACGGCGCCCCGTGCCCGCGCACAGCGTGCTGCCCGACGGGCTCCCGGACGACGTGACGGGTGTGCTGCTGGCGGGGACACCCATGCTCGGGGAGTGCCTGCTGTTCCACCCGGCGTCCAAGACGCTGGTGGTCACCGACTTCGTGTTCCACGTGCGCGAGCCCAAGGGGCTGCTCACGGGGCTCATCCTGCGCGCGGTGGGCGCCCGTGGTGTGTTCGCGCAGAGCTCCGAGGTGCGCCACATGATGCGCGACAAGCCAGCCGCCGCGGCGAGCGCGCGCGAGGTGCTGGCGCTGGACTTCACGCGCGTGGTGATGGCCCACGGCGACGTGGTCGAGGTGAAGGCCAAGCCGCGCCTGCACGCCGCGCTCGAGAAGATGCTGCGCGCTGGGGAGCGCTGATGGACGCGACCCGGCGGCTGACGCGCGCGGAGCAGATCCCAGGACCAATGGCCACCGCGTGCCCGGGGCAGGCTCGCCTCCCGCGAGCTGCAGGGGCGCCTGCCCCGGCGTGCCCAGCGCAGGCAGGCCCGCGTCAGCTGGCTTCAGGGGCGCTGGACGGCGCCAGATGCACCTCGAGCAAACTCTGCTCGGACGGCACGCCCAGCCGCAACGGGAAGCCGTAGTGCCCCGTGCCCCGATGCACGTAGAGGCGGTCGGGACCACGCGCGAACAGCCCGTGGTCGGGGATCTTCGCGATGGACCACACGGGCGTCCAGCTGCCCCCGAGGGACAGCACGCCCACCTGGCCGCCGTGGGTGTGACCGCTGAGCACCAGGTCCGCCTCGCCGCGCGGGATGCGCTTGAACGCGCCCGGGTCGTGCAGCAGCCACAGGCGCAGCGCGCCGGGCACGCGGGGGTGCTCGCGCGCGATTCGCGCCAGATGCGCGGCGCGGTCGCGGAAGTGGAAGTCCGCGCCCACCACCTGCACGGGGCCAGCCGGCGTGTCCACCAGCGCGCTCTGGTCCACCAAGAGCCGCACCTTCGCGCGGGCCAGCGCGTTGGTCACGATGTGGAGCGCCTCGTGGTCGTGGTTGCCGAGGCACGCGAACACGCGGCCCTCCAGCGCGGTGAGAGGCGCGAGCGCGTCGGCCAGGTAGTCCTCGCGCGCCTGCGACTCCATCGTGAGGAAGTCACCCGTCAACACCACCAGGTCGGGCTCACGCGCCACCGCGCGCTGCACGATGCGCCGCAGCCGCGGCACGCTCATGAAGGGGCCCAGGTGAGGGTCCGTGATCTGCACCACGCGCAGGGGGCGCGCCCCCTCGGCGGCCTTCAGGGCCGCTGTAGGCGCAGCGGGCGTGTGCCGCGCGAGCGCTTCTCCCGTAGCCTGCGCGTCGGCCAGCGAGAGGCTCACGGTGGACTCGCGCCCCACGAGCGACTGCCACATGCCGACCGCGGCGAGCACGAAGGGCACGCCGAGGATCACGGCCTGCGCGACCGTGAGCGGCGCATGGAACGCGAAGAGCAGCGGCAGCCAGAAGAAGCCGAGCAGCATGGCGGCCAGGAAGTAGTACGCGGGCCAGCTGACGAGCGCGCGGAACCACAGGGGGCGCAGCGCCGGGCGCGTGAGCGAGAGCACCTGGATGAGCACCGTGACGTGCAGCGCGATGAAGAGCGGCCGCAGGGGCCCCACGAAGGGCTCGTAGGCAGAGGCCACCAGCCCCTCGAGCCCCGTCAGCACCGCCACGAAGATGGCGAAGTAGCGGTTGCGTAGCGTCCACGCCGCGCCGACGGCGGCCAGCCACGCAAAGAAGGTCGCGAGGGCGAAGCTCATGCCTCGTCTCCGCGACGGAAGGGCCCGTGCTCGGCCAAGGCCTCCATCTCGCGCAGCTCGGCGGCGTGCTCACGCGGCAGGTAGTCGGCCACGGCGTCACGCAGCACGGGGTGCGCGATGAAGTGCGCGCTGTGGATGGCGCTGGGCATCAGGCCGCGCCGCAGCTTGTGGGTCCCCTGCGCGCCGGCCTCGAAGCGCGTCATCCCGTGGGCGATGGCGTGCTCGATCAGCTGGTAGTAGCAGAGCTCGAAGTGGAGCATCTCTTGGTCTTCCTCGCAGCCCCAGTACCGACCGTACAGGTGCTTGCCTTTCTGGAAGTTGAGTGACGCTGCCACGAGCAGACCGTTACGTCGGGCGTAGCCCACCAGCACCCTCGCGGCGCAGCGCTCGGCCAGCAACGTGAAGAAGCGCTCGGTCAGGTAGGGCTCGCTGCCCTTGCGCCAGCACGTGTCCAGGTAGAAGCGGCGCAGGCGCGACCAGTCGTCTTCGCTCAGCTGCGGACCGGCCACGACGCCCACGTCCAGCCCGCTCTCCGCGACGGCTCGGCGCTCCTTGCGCAGCTTCTTGCGCATGGACGAGCGGAAGCGGGCGACGAACGCCTCGAAGTCCGCGTAGCCCTCGTTGTGGAAGTGGAACTGGTGCGTGGTGCGCGCCAGATAGCCCCCGTGCGCGGCCACCTCGTCGGCTTCGCTCGCGTTCAGGAAGTTGAGGTGCACCGACGAAGCACGCAGCGCAGCCGCCGCGTCGATGGCGCCGTCCAGCAGCGCACACACCACGCGCTCACGATCCGCGTCGGGATGCACCAGGAAGCGCGTGCCCGTCGCGGGCGTGAGCGGGGTCATGGCGACGAGCTTCGGGTAGTACGGCGCGCCCAGCCGCGACGAGGCGTTGGCCCAGGCGAAGTCGAAGATGTACTCGCCGTAGCTGTGGTCCTTGCGGTACAGCGGCAGGGCCCCCACCAGCCTGCCCTCGTCGTGCACCAGCACGTGCGTCGCGCGCCAGCCGGAGCGCCCACCCACCGACCCGGAGTCCTCGAGGGCAGACAGGAACGCATGCTCCGCGAACGGGTCGTCCTCGCCGGCGAGCGCGTCCCACGCGGCGGCGTCGACCCCGCTCAGCCCGTCTACGCGTGTGACCTTCACCCGTGCGCCTCCTCCCACGACGCGCCGTGGCCCACGTCGACCACCAGCGGCACGCGCAGCTCCGGCCACACCTGCTCCATCTCGCGTCGCACCAGCGTCACCAGCGCCGTGAGGTGGGCGGGGCTGACCTCGAAGAGCAGCTCGTCGTGGATCTGCAGCACCATCGCCGCGTCGAGGCCGTCCCCCGCCATGCCCCGCGCGATGCGCAGCATGGCCAGCTTGCACAGGTCCGCGGCGCTGCCCTGGATGGGCGTGTTGGCGGCGATGCGCTCGCCGTAGGCGCGCGTGGCCGGGTCACCGCTGGTGAGCTCGGGAATGAGCCGCCGGCGCCCGACCATCGTCTCGACGTAGCCCGACGCGTGCGCCCCGGCGATGCTCGCGTCGAGCCACGTACGAACACCCCCGTACACCTCGAAGTAGCGGTCGATGTAGGCCTTGGCCTCGTTGCGCGTGACCCCCAGGGACTGCGCGAGGGCCGTGGCCCCTTGGCCGTAGATGGTGGCGAAGTTCACGGTCTTGCCGACGTTGCGCTGCTCGCGCGTCACCTCGTCGGGCGCGCAGCCGAAGATCTCGCCGGCGGTGCGCCGGTGCACGTCGAGCTCCTCGCGGAACGCCGCGGTGAGCGCCGGGTCGTCGGACAGGTGCGCCAGCAGGCGCAGCTCGATCTGGCTCCAGTCGGCCGAGACCATCACCCAGCCGTCGCGCGGTACGAAGGCCGCCCGGATGCGCTTGCCGTCCTCGCCGCGGATGGGGGTGCGCTGCAGGTCGGGCTCGGTCGTGATGAGCCGCCCCGACGCGCTGGTGGTCTGCTGGAAGGTGCAGTGCACGCGCCCTGTGTGCGGGTCGATCGCGGCGCGCAGCACCTCGGTGTAGGTGTTGATGAGCTTGGCCAGCTCGCGCTGCCGCAGGATCTTCTCGGCGATGGCGTGCTTCGGCGCGAGCCGCTCGAGCACGGACGCGTCGGTGCTGTAGCCCGTCTTCGTGCGCTTGAGCACCGGCAGGCCGAGCTCGTCGAAGAGCACCTCGCCCAGCTGTTTCGGCGACGCCAGGTTGAACTCGCGGCCCGCCAGCGCGTAGATGTCCGCCTCGATCTCGGCCTTGCGCGCCTCGAACTCCACGCTCAGCGCGGACAGCGCCTCGGCGTCGACGCGCACGCCTGCGCGCTGCATGTCCGCCAACACGCGCGCCAGCGGGAGCTCCAGCTCGTCGTGGATGCGTCGCTGGGCGTGCTCTTCCAGCTGCGCGCCGAGCACCCCCCCCAGCTCCGCCACCGCCTGAGCACGGGCACAGGTGAAGGCCGCCTGGCCCGAGACCGGGACGTCGCCCGCCGCGGGACGCGCGCGCCGCGCCCCGCCCGACCCTCCCGCCGCGGACGGCCCGAGCGCGGGCAGCACGCGCTGAAGGTAGGCGCGCGCGACCTGGTCGAGCTCGTGCGGCAGGTGTGCCGTGGGGTCGATCAGGTAGGACCCGAGCTGCGTGTCCAGCGTCACGCCCCGCAGTCCCAGCCCGTGCGCTTCCAGCACGTTGTAGGCGTCGCGCGTGTCGTGCACGACCTTTGGGCACTGCTCGTCCTCGAGCGCGTCACGTAGGGCGGAACGCAGCTCGTTGGACGCGTCGGCCGGGATGTACAGCCTCTCGTCCCGTGTGGCCACGGCCACACCACACAGCGTGGCGGTCGCGGGCGAAGCCCCGTCGAACAGCACGTCCAGCGCGAAGCCCTCCGCGGCGCGCGCGAAGAAGTCGGTCAGCGCCGCCGCGTCCTCCGCCACGTGCCCCACGGGCTCCTCCGCCCCCGCCCCCTCGCTGGGCTCTTCGGCGCCCAACAGCGAGAAGAACTCGAGCTCACGAAACAGCGCATTGACGACCGTGGCGTCGGGATCGCCAAGACGCAGCTCCGCGAGCGTCTCGGCCAACGGCACCTGCTCGTCGAGCGCTACGAGCTCACGAGACAGGCGCGCCTGGTCCGCGAACTCGGTCAGGTTCTCGCGCTGCTTGCCCTTCAGCTCGGCTGCACCGGCCAAGACGCCCTCCAGCGAGCCGAAGCGCTCCAGCAGGGTCACGGCGGTCTTCTGCCCGATGCCCGGGACGCCAGGCACGTTGTCCACCTTGTCGCCGACGAGGGCCAGGTAGTCGCCCATGCGCTCGGGGAGCACCCCCCACTTCTTGCGCACCAGCTCCGCGTCGTACGTGACGTCCCGCATGGTGTCGACCATGCGCACGTGCTCGCCCACGAGCTGCGCGAAGTCTTTGTCGCCCGAGACGATGTGCACCTCGTGGCCCGCCTCGAGCGCGGCGCGCGTGAGCGTGGCGATGATGTCGTCCGCCTCGTACCCCGCGAGGCGCAGGCTGGGCAGCCCGAAGGCGTGCACCACGCGGTCGATGTTCTCGAGCTGGGCGCGCAGCTCGGCCGGCATGCTGGGTCGCTGGGCCTTGTACGCGGGGAAGCGCTCCTCTCGGAAGGTGGGTCCAGGCGCGTCGAACACCACGGCGCCGAACGTCGGGCGACGCCCCGCGAAGACCTTGCGGCACATCGTTGCGAAGCCGAAGGTGGCGTTGGTGGGCACCCCGCTCGTGGTGGCCAAGCTGGCGGGTAGCGCGAAGAAGGCACGGTAGAGGAGCGCGCTCCCGTCCACCAACACGACTCGGTCTCGGGCCATCGGCCGGCAGCCTATCAGGGATGGGACGCCGGCGCCGACGCACGACGCAGGCGGTCGTTGATCGCCCGGCCGAGGCCATCGTCCGGCACCGGCTCGGCCAGGATCAGGTCGGCTCCCAGCACGTCGGCCCGGCGCAGGGCCGCGAACAGCGCACGAGCGGCGCCGTGCAGGTCGCCATCGCGCGAGAGACACTCCAGCGTCACGCGGCCTTCCTGCAGGGCGCGCGCGACCTCCGCCACGGCGCCGTGGGCTCCCGTCCCACGCTCCGCATCACCCGCCCCGCGGGCGTCGCCAGCGCCGCGCGCGCCTGTGCCGCCCTCTGCGTCACCCGCCCCCGTGGCACCGCCCCCATCACGCCGCAGCGCATGGGGCACGTCGCGGAACGCCAGGAGGTGCACGCGCGCATCTGGCTGAGCCTGGAGCGCGTCTTCGAGCAACGCGGACAGGGCCCCAAGCCGCAGCGGGGTGCGCGGCGCATAGTGGGACACCAGCTGCCCCGGCGCGGCCGGCCGCTGTTCGTCGCCGCTCAGCGTGCCGTCACGCAGCGTCGTGCCCAGCAGCTCGGCCAGCACCTCCCGCGGGAGCCCCCCGTCACGCAGCACGGTCCACTCCTCGGACACACCCGGCAAGGGAGGCGCCACGATCGTGCTCTCGACCCCGACCCCACACTCGCCCCCGTCGAGCACGTAGGGCACGGCCGTCCCCAGCTGGGCCACCACGTGAGCCGCCGTCGTGGGGCTGATGTAGCCGAAGGGGTTCGCGCTGGGCGCCGCGAGGGGCACGCCAGACACCACGATGAGCGCCCGCGCCATCTCGTGGTCGGGCACGCGCACGGCCACCGTGTCGAGCCCGCTCGTCACGAGATCGGGCAGGTCCGCGACCTTGGGCAGCACCAGCGTCAGCGGCCCTGGCCAGAAGCGCTCGGTCAGGTGCTCCACCTGGGCCCGCACGGCAGGGGCGAGCGCGTCCAGCCGGGCCACGTCGCCGAGCCCCGCGGCGCTGGCCAGGTGCACGATCAACGGATCGAAGCTGGGGCGCCGCTTGACGTCGAACACGCGCAGCACGGCGGCCTCGTCGAACGCGTTGGCCGCCAGCCCATACACCGTCTCCGTCGGCATCCCCACCAGCTCGCCGTCGCAGATCAGATCGGCGGCGAGCGCGAGGTCGGTTCCGATGGCAGCGGAGGACATGCGGTGCGCCATAGCGCGCGACCCCGCCGAGATCCACGTGACGTGCCGTGCACGTCGTTACGCGGTGACGCCCGGGGCAGGGCGTGAGATACCAGAGGGACATGGACGAGACCGCAGTTCAGGACCCCCGCGCCGCCCGCATCGTGTGGGCAGACCTCGAGATGACGGGCCTCGTGCCCGAGCGCGAGCGCATCATCGAGATCGCCATGTTGATCACCGATGGCGAGCTCAACATCGTCGCCGAGGGGCCCAACGTGGTGGTCCACCAGCCAGACGAGCTGCTGGCGGCGATGGACGAGTGGAACACCAAGCACCACGGGGCCAGCGGCCTGACCGACCGCGTCCGCGAGTCGACCATCTCGGAAGGCGACGCGGAGGCGCAGGTGCTGACGTTCCTGCAGGAGCACTGTGACCCGCGCACGGCGCCCTTGGCCGGGAACTCCATCCACCAAGACCGGCGCTTCATCGCGCTGTACATGCCGCTGGTGGACGCCTTTCTGCACTATCGGATGATCGACGTGTCCACGGTCAAAGAGCTCACCCAGCGCTGGTACCCCGAGGCCTACAGCAAGCGCCCCGGGAAGCGCGGCAACCACCGCGCCATCGACGACATCCTCGAGAGCATCGAAGAGCTGCGCTACTACCGCGCCGCTGTGTTCCGCTGAGCTCCTCGGGAGCGACAGGCGGCCCGCGCGCCGCTCGTCGTCACTCGCTCGCGGCCTGGGTGACCTCGGACTCGGCAGGCCCTTCGGCGGCCACGTCGTCTTCGCTCGGCAGCGGCGCGTTCGGGTCGAGGACCCACGCGGGCGGCCGCTCGGTGTTACTCCCGCGCCAGCGGGCCACCACGCGGAAGATGCCACGCGCGGGCACGAACCGGATGACGGCCACCTGCCCTTGGCCCGGCACGTTCCCCTGGGGGGCGCGCTCGGTGATGATGACCGTCAGGGTGTCGGGACCGCGGGGCGCGACGGACACGTTCGCGGTGCAGCAGGGCGCGATGAAGTGCACCACCCCTTGCCGGCGCGCGCCATGCCAGGCGTTCAGCAGCGGCGCGCTGGAATTGGGCGGCGTCAGCAGCGGCTGGTTCTCCACGTGGAACACGAAGCGGCGACCGTCGGGGGCGCGCCAGAGCGCCTCGGCGTGGCCGTTGCTGTCCCACAGGCGCACCCGCCGGTCGAGCACGTGGGGCTCCTGGGGTGGGCCTGGGGTGCGCGTGGTGTCCAGCAGCACGCCGCCCGTGCTGTCGTTGTAGACCTGGGCGGCGACCAGGTTCAGTTCCACCCCTTGCCGCTCACCGTCGCGGAACGTGTCTCCGAAGCGGAACACGATGCGCAGCACCAGGCGCTCGGCAACGTTCTGCGTCAGGAAGGCGGCCGCAGCGCTCGCCGGGACGACCGAGAACCCCTGGGCCACGGTGTGCGCCGGTAGTACGCCCGAAGCGGTCTCACGGGTCGCCACCACCCGCGTGTCGTCGTGCTGCTCGAACCCTTCGAGGTACACGCGGAAGCCTCCCCCCATGGGCTCGTACGGATCGAAGCGCAGGTGCTGCCCGGCGGGCATGGAGTACAGGTACGTGTGGCCGTTGAGCTCGCGGGATGCGTTGCGCACGCGCACGGTACAAGTCCGGCGGGCCGCTCCGGACAAGGCATGGCAGTTCTCGAGCACAGGGTTCGCCAGCTCCAGCAGCGAGCCGCTCACCTCGGTGGCTTCGTCCGCGTAGTCGCCGAAGCGCTGCTGCGCGCGCGCCGCGCCCGGGAGCAGCGAGAGAGCAACCAGCGCCGCGCAGCCAATACGCGCCCAAGGGCCCACGAGCACCGCGGCGCCCACGAGCGTCGGGTCGCGTCGCTCGGATCGACGGAGACCCGCTCGGGCTGGCGCCCCGAGGGTCGCCACCAAAGACACTCGACCTTCTGGCGAGCCCGCTGGACGACGCCCCGTGCACGAGACATCAGGAGAGTGAGTAGTGTGCGCGCGTGTCATGAACTCTATGGGGGGAGCATACGCTCAGCCCCCGTGTGTTTCACCCCGACGCATCCCGAGCCACCGCGCCGGACGCGGGCTGAGACGAAACGAGCCCGGAAAAGATTCCAAGCTCGTCACGAATCCCAGGCGCGCACCCCGCCGCGTTGGCGGAACGGACGCGGCGCTACGGCGTACCGATGCAGTCGTTGGCCGGCATCTGTTCCACCCACGCACGCAGCAGGGCGGCCCCATGGCGGTGCTGCAGCGAACGCCCCAAGAGCGGCATCATCGCGCCCACCTCCTCCGTCTCGACGCGGAAGATGAGGATGGACTCGTCCGGGTTGCCCGGCACGATGTCGAAGGTGAAGCCGCCGGTGCCCGAGCCCGCGCTCCCAGGGCGCTTGCACACCCCCAGGCGGAAGTCGTCGGTGTTCTCGTAGTTCAGGAAGAGCTGCGAGGTCACCCCCTGCACACCGTTCGGGTTGTGGCAGTGCGCGCAGTTCACATCGAGGTAGCTGCGCGCGGCGTCGTCCAGCTCGGCTCCGGAGAGCGCCCCCACACCGTTGGCCTCGATGCCAGCGAAGGCGTAGGCGGCGTCCACCTCGCTCAGGCTGGGCAACCCGCTGAGCAGCCCCTCGTCGGCCAGGCGCGTCAGCTGATTCTGGACGCCCCCGTCGGTGCCATAGTCGTAGTCGCGGTTCAGGTTGCGCGCCTTCGGCCCGATGGGCAGCGTCAGCGTCTCGCCGTCGACGCGCCGCTGATGGCAGCTGAGGCACTGGTTGCGCTGAGGGATCAGGTAGTTGGCCACCTGCGGCTCTCCCTCGGCGTCGATGAACGGCACTTCACGCACCTCGCCCGCCGGGCTGTAGTAGGCCTCCTCCTGCGCCTCGTCCCAGATGTACGGAAACGCGCGCCAGCCGTCCTCGAAGCGGATCAACAAGCGCGTCTCCACCAGCGTGCGGTTCAGCTCCGGAGTGCGGAAGTCCGCGGCCATGGAGAAGCTCTTGATGAGCACCGTCCCTACCGGAAAGTCGAAGACGCCATCGTCGGTGTAGGTCGCGCTGCTGCCCTCGGGCACGTAGATGGCGCGGTTCTTCAGCGCGTAGTCCGAGAAGAGCGGCGTGTTCAGGTCGTACGGGACGACCCGCGTGTTGTAGCGGAACTGCCCGTCGCCGTCGTAGGCGAGCAGGTTGTACTCCGAAAGCCGCTCCGGGGTCGCCCCCGTGAGGGACACACGCGGTGCGTGCGACGGGTTGAAGCCCCCTCCGGAGTCCCCGCCACAGCTGCTGGCGCCGAGCGCACACAGCAGCGACAGGGTCGGCAGGAGCAGCCGCCGCGCACAGGCGCGTAAGCCGGGGAGGGTCGTGCGCCGCATCCGCATCAAAGCTCCGGAACCACGAGCTCACCACCGTTCAGGGTGGTGCAGTCGAACGGGGCGAAGGGCGCGGTGGCAAGCTGCAAGAAGGGCGAGCCGGGGCTCATGAGCTGTGCCTCGCCGTTGAAGCTGGCGAACGTCCCGTTGGTGTTGCCGCCCACGCAGATGTGGTTGTCGTTCGAATTGTTGGCCGGCACGTTCTCGTCGAACATGGACTCCCCGATGGTGTCGTAGAGCACGGAGTCCGTGGGGTCCGACCCGTACAGCACCGCCAGCAGCTGGCCGAACCGGATGGTGAGGTCGTAGCGGGAGCCAGGGTTCACGTGCATGTTCCCCGACACGACGATGTTCTCGGAGCGGAAGTTCGTGATCGTGCCCGGGGTGGCACCCTCGAGCAGGCCCAGGTCGTCCCAGTCGCCCACGAGCATCGCCGTGGGGAGCTCCCAGTTCTCCGGCAGGGGCTCGACGATCATGCCGCTGATGACCGCGATGTCGACGGCGTTGTTCTCCTCGTAGCGGTTGTTGACGACCATCACGCGGCGCGAGGCCATCACGAACGTTCCCGTGCCCGGCGGGATCTCGGAGACCGTGCCGCCAGGCGCGAAGTTCCGGCCGTTGTTGCGGATGATGACGTTGTCGCGCAGGCGCACGTCGCGGCCCACGATGGGGTTGCCCGGCAGGTCGAAGACCACGATGCCGCCCGTGTTGTTCTCCGCGTGGTTCTCGTAGACGTCTGCGTACTGCGTGTTCTCGATCTCGAGGCCCGCGACGTTGCCGCGCACCGTGTTGCGGCGTACCACGACGTGCTGACACTGGCCCACGTACAGGCCGGCGTCCGACGCGTTCGAGGCCTCGCTGTCCTCGACCAGTACGTTCTGGCTCTTCACGGGGTAGATGCCGTAGGCGCCGTTGCTCGAGCGGCCGGGGTTGGTCCACGTAGCGCGGATGCGGCGGAAGGTGACGCCGTCGCTGTCCTCGACGCGGATGCCATCCTTCGGCGCGTCGAGCACCGTCAGGTCCTGCACCAGGAAGTCGTCGGCGACCACGTCGACGCCGTTGATCTGCGCGGCGGCCGAAGTGAAGGACAGCGTGGTCGCGTCCATGCCCTGCCCCACCAAGCTGATGCCGTCCGCGTTGCGGATGGTGACCTGGTTGTCGAGCTCGAAGGTGCCCGGCCCGAGGATGATGGTGGTGTCGCTCTCGAGCGCGTTCACGGCCGCCAACAGGGCCGCCGAGTCACCGCCCTCGACCTCGACGCAGTTCGCGCTGTCGAAGTCGCGGCAGTTGTTGGTTTCGAAGCGCCCGCCGCTGCTACCACACCCGACCACGGCGCCCGCGAGGGGGGCGACGGCCAGGGGAGCGAGGGTCAAGAGCGCGAAGAGGTCGCGGCGATGCGTCGCGCGCGGCGCTGGAGAGAGCGTCTTCATGGGTGGAGTCCTTGGTCGGGCGGGGGGGGATGGGGCGGCGGCACGCGCCGGCCGGCATTTCATGACAGGATACACCCCAAGGGTCGAGTTGGCCCGCAGCGCCCAAGCACCTACATCGCCTCTACGACGCGCGTCCCCGCCCCTCGCGTCCCGTCCACCCGCGTCCCGTCCACCCGCGCCCGCCGATCCGCCGCCTTCGCATGAACCTCGTCTACTTCGTGATCCTCGTCGGCGTGCTGATCTTCGTGCACGAGCTGGGGCACTTCACCTGGGCCAAGCTCTTCGGGGTCAAGGTCGAGACGTTCAGTCTGGGGTTCGGACCCACCCTCGCCTCGTTCAAGTGGGGAGACACGGTGTACCGAGTGGGCGCGCTCCCGCTCGGGGGCTACGTGCGCATGCTCGGGGAGAGCCCGCGTGACTACGTGAAGCCCGAGGATCGTCCGCGCAGCTTCTTCGCGCAGGCCGTGTGGCGCCGCGTGATCATCGTGCTGGCGGGCCCCGCCATGAACCTCTTCTTCCCGCTGGCCCTGTTCTTCCTGGTCACCCTGGGCGCCGACGCACTGCTCACCCCGGCGGAGGTCGGCTCGGTGCGCCCCGGCATGCCCGCCGACGGGCTGCTGCTCCCGGGCGATCGCGTCGTCGCGGTCAATGGCCAGCCCGTGTCCACCTTCAGCGCCGTGTCGCACATCGTCCGGCAGCACCCCGGCGACCTGGTGGTGTTCGAGGTGGAGCGAGAGCGCGCGGACGACGCGGGCCACGGCGAGCGACAGCGCTATGTGGAGGTGCTCCTGGCGGCACCGGGTGAGAGCCCCCGCATCCCGGAGCTGGGGGTGGTCGAGCGCGTGGGGCTCGTCGGCATCAGCCCAGCGAGCCCGCTGCCCGTCGTGGGCGTGACCTCCCCGGCCAGCGTCGCGGCTCGCTCGGGCATCCGCACCTTCGACCGCATCCTGGGCCTCGGGGGCACCCGCATCGACGAGCTGCGCCAGACGCGCCGGCCGCTCGACGTGCACTCGCTGGTGCCCGTGACGCTGCTGCGCCCCGAGCGGGTGGAGGGGGCCCTCGGGGGTCTGGTGGAGCTGGACGTCTACCGGCCACACTTCACCTCGTTGGTGGTCCCTCCGGGCGACGGGGACCCGCTGCACCGCGTGGGGCTCGAGAGCGCCGCCACCTACGTCTCGCGCGTGCAGCGCGGCTCGGCCGAGCACCAGCTGGGGCTTCGGCCGGGCGACCGCATCATCGCGGTGGACGAGCACGTGGTGCGTGTGTGGGCCGACGTCGTCGACCTGCTCGGCAGCCACGAGGTGGCAGACCACCACATCGTCTGGCGTCGCGGCGACCGCCTGCACGAAGGCACGCTGGTGCTGCCACGCGTGCAGGGCACCACCCCCCACGGCGAGATCTACGATCGGGTCGTGATCGGCGTCGACGGCTTCCGGCCGGTCACCATCCTGCCCGCCGTCCCGCCCGACAGCCAGCTGGCGTACGCCGCCCGGGTCGCCGTCGACGAGACGCGTCGCATGGTGGAGCTGACCCTCTACTCGCTGCTGCGGCTCTTCCAAGGGCGCATCACGGTCAAGTCCATCGGCGGGCCCATCAGCGTGTACGAGGAGACCGGCCGAGCCGCGCGCGCGGGCGCCAGCGACTACCTGCGCCTGATGGCGTTCGTGAGCGTGAACCTGGGCATCCTCAACTTGCTGCCCATCCCCATGCTCGACGGAGGGCACCTGCTGTTCTTCCTGATCGAGACCGTCATGCGGCGCCCCATCTCACGCCGCCGCCGCGAGCAGGCCGGGCTGGTGGGGCTGGTGTTGCTCTTGCTCATGATGGCGATCGCCTTCAAGAACGACATCGAGCGCCTATGGCCGGACACCCCCGAGAGCAGCAGCGCGCCCTGAGCGCCGACGCCCGCGCCGTCGCCATCGAGGTGCTGCGCCGGGTGGATCAAGAGGGCGCGTGGGCCAGCCGGGCGCTCGACGCCGAGCTGAAGCGGCGCGGGGCGAGCGGTCGAGACGCGGCGCTGGCCGCCGAGATCGTCTACGGCACCCTGCGCACCCTGCCGTGGCTGGACGCACGCCTCGCGACCCGCATGAAGCGCTCGGGGCGCGTGGACGCGCTCACCCGCGCCGCGCTGCGCGTGGGTCTGTACCAGCTACAGCACCTCTCGCGCGTGCCCCCCCATGCCGCGGTGAACGCCAGCGTGAACGCCGTGCGCGAGGCTCGCGGCCAGCGCGTCGCAGGCTTCGTGAATGCCGTCCTGCGCGGCCTGGCCGCCGATCGCCCGCGTGAGCCGGCGCCCCCCGAGCGCGTCGCCCTGCCGGCGTGGCTCGAGCAGGCGCTGATCGCATCCCTGGGGGCCGAGCGCGCGGACACGCTGACGCGCGCGCGAGTGCTGCCCCCCCCCCTCGATCTGCGCGTGTCGGCGGGTCGCGAGGTGGCCGAGGTCTTGGAGCGCCTGCGAGACGCCGCCCTCGTGGAAGCCGACGCGGACGCGGGCCCGGGGTCGACCGCGGACGCAGGCCAGGGGCCGACCGCGGACGGCGAGCGGGGCGGCCCTGTGTTCGACACCCTCCCCGCCTCGCCGCGTGCCCTGCGCGTGAAGCGGGCCGGTGACCCGCGCCGCCTGCCGGGCTTCGACGAGGGCGACTTCGTGGTGCAGGAGATCGGCTCGCAGCTCATCGCCCAGCTGGTGGACGCACAGCCCGGCGAGCGCATCGCAGACGCCTGCGCCGGCCGGGGCGGGAAGACGCTGCTGCTGGCCGAGGCCGTCGGGGCGACCGGACACGTCAGCGCCTTCGAGCTGCACGAAGCGCGGCTGGAGCAGATCCCGGCGGCGCTCACGCACGTGGGATGCCAGACCGAGGTCGAGCTGGTGTGCGCGGACCTGGCCGTGGGCTGCGCGGGGCTCGAGGGGCGCTTCGACCGCGTGCTCATCGACGCGCCCTGCACGGGGGTGGGCACCTTCCACCGGCGCCCCGAGCTGCTGCTGCGGCTGAGCCAGAACGACCCGGAGCGCATGGGAGCGCTCCAAGCGCGGCTGCTCGCGAACGCGGCGCAGTTGGCGCGCCCAGGTGGGGTGGTGTGCTACGCGGTGTGCTCACCCTTGGCCGAGGAGGGGGCGGCCGTGGCGGGCCAGGCTGCAGCGCTCGGGCTGCGTCCCCTACCGTTCGGAGACGACGCGTGCGTACCCCCGGACACCGACGGGGCCGTGCGGATCGGCCCCTGGACCCCAGGCGTCGCGGAGAGCGCGGACGCCTACCAAGTATTTCGTTTCCTTCGTTGACAGCCTCGGGGCCGGGAGCTAGGTTCCGGCCGCTCAATCGGGGCGTAGCGCAGTTTGGTAGCGCGCACGGTTCGGGACCGTGAGGCCGGAGGTTCGAATCCTCTCGCCCCGACCATCCATCCATCCCGACGCGAACACGGTTGGCCCAATCGAGGGACTGGGCCAACCGGTGTTGCGGATGCTGACGAGGGGCAGATCGACCGTCGTCCAGCCACCACGGATCCGATCACAGCGAAAAGTAGTTGGCCCGGTCCAGGTATTGGGCCAACCTTCCGCCTGAATCATCATGCCGAAGCTTCCCCAACAAGTCCGCGTGCTCGTCGTCGACGACGACAAGGCCATCTGCGAGTTCATGGAAACCTTCCTCACGGCGGATGGTTTCGAGGTCACCACGCTGAACGACCCGCAAGCCGTGGAGGAGACCGTGCGCGCAGGCGGATTCCATCTGCTCGTGCTGGATCTGATGATGCCCAAGATGGACGGCGTCGAGGTCCTCGAGCGCGTCCGACGCGTCGACAAGGACGTCGCGGTCGTGATCTTCACGGGTTACCCCTCGCTCGACACCGCCGTGCAGAGCATGAAGCTCGACGCGGTGGACTACCTCAAGAAGCCGTTCAACCCCGACGAGTTCCGCACGGTGCTCGAGCGCGTCCTGCGCAAGAAGGGCCTGTCGCGCACCCCCGAGGAAGACCTGCACAAGGTCATCGGCGAGTCCATCCGGCGGCTGCGCAAGGACGCGGGCCTCACGCTCAAGCTGCTCTCGCGGCGCACCAACCTCAGCGTGTCGCTGCTCAGCCAGATCGAGCGCGCCGAGTCCAGCGCCAGCATCAGCTCGCTGTACAAGATCGCGACCGCGCTCGACGTGCGCATCCAAGATCTGTTCGGCGACTACTGAACGGCCCCTCGCGCGGAGTGTCCCGCCAAGGCTGCTTCGGATCAGGGCGGCTCGGCGGGCGGATGCGCGTTGGTTCGTGCGGCGACCTCGTCGGCAAGCGCGGGGAGTCCCGCAAGCCGCAGCGCCGCCACCAGCTCGGAGCGGGCGACCCGCCCGTCGGTCGCTCCAGCCGGCACGCGCGCCAGCCACCCGGCTCCCTCCGCGGCCCGGCCGACGCGGGCCAGGCACATGCCCACCAGCAGCATCTGGTGCGGCGTCGCCTCGGCCGGACGCGCGACGACGGCCCCCAAGAGCTCGAGCGCGATGTCGGGCCGGCGCACCGTGAGATACAGCGCCGCGCGCGCGTCGAGCCCACCCACGTCAGCGTCGCGTAGCAGCGCGAGCTCGGCCTCCGCCTCGACGTTGCGGCCAGCCGCCGCCAGCGCCCGCACACGCAGCACGCGCGCGTGGGGCGTGTGTGTGACCAGCTCGAGCAGACGCACGGCGAGGTCGGGTCGGTGCGCCTCCAACGCGAGCTCTGCCACCCGGGCGACCTGCGCGCCGTCGCGGGGTACCCCCTCGGGCCACTCCTCGAGGACCCTCGAGGCCTGATCCAGATCTCCACCCTCGAGCGCCAGCAGCAGCTGCGCGGCCAAGACGTCGGCCTCGGCGTTCTCGTCTCCACAAGCACGGAGCGCCGCAGCGGCGTCGGTCGCGCGTCCGAGACGCGTCAGCAGGCGGCCCTGCGCGAGACAGAGCGCCGCAGATCCGGGCAGCTCGTCGTCCCCCTGTGCGAGGGTGTGGAGCGCCTCGTCCGACCGGCCCTGCGCCTCCGCCCAGCGCGCTCGCGCGAGCCACAGCTCCACCGCCCCCGGGAAGCGGGCGAGGGAGTCGTCCAGCACCCGGTCGGCGCGCTCCCACTCCCCGGCCTCGATGAGCGCTTGGGCATGACGGGACCGCAAGAACGCGTCGTCCGCAGAGCCCGCGCGGGCCTCGGCGAAGTAGCGGGCGGCCGCGGCGGGCTGACCGCTGGCGAGCGCGATCTCACCACGCAGGTAGTGCTCGTACTGGTAGGGCGACACATAGGGCGTCGCTGCCGGGCCAGCAGGGGTCTC
Source organism: Sandaracinaceae bacterium (assembly GCA_020633055.1). NCBI lineage: Bacteria > Pseudomonadati > Myxococcota > Polyangiales > Sandaracinaceae > Sandaracinaceae bacterium. The sequence continues at coordinate 213,440 of JACKEJ010000013.1, forward strand.
TCGGACGATGGTCGGGGGCACCCGAGAGGCGCAGCCGAGCGCGCACGGGGCAGCCAGCGCGCACGTGGAGAGCGCAACGTAGACCGCCAGATGCCTCATGGCGCATCCCCTGCCGGGCGCGAGGGCGAAGGCACCATCCGCACATCGACGCGGACCCCGCCCGCGTCCACCTCGACCACCTCCGCGTGCGACGCGTACCCCTCTGCGCTCACGTGGAGCGTGTGCCGCCCCAGGGGCACCTGGGTCACACCCAGCGGAACGACGCCCAACGCGCGCTCGTCGAGGTACAGCCGCGCCCCGGGCACATCGCAGGTGATGAGCAGCGGCGCCGTGCTGGGCTGCGGGAGCTCCAGCCCCACGACCGCCTCGTGGATGGCGCTGCGGAACGACCCGGACGCGTCGAGTCGCAGCAGCACCAGGACGGGCGACCCGAGCGCGCGCCCGCCAGCGTCGAATGGCGTGAGCGTCATGCTGGGCCCATCCTCCGAGGCCTGGAACCTCACCAGCACGACGGCGTAGGCGTGGCGCCGGAGCATCCACAGGGCCCGGCAGCGAGCGAGCTCGCAGGCGGCGAACGCCTCGGCAGGCGCACGCTGGGCGTCGGCGCGCATATCGCGACCTGGCGCGCGCAGGCGCAGCTCCGCGAGAAGCAGCGCGAAGGCGGACCGGGCGTCGTCCTCGGCGACCCCCTCGAGTCCACCAATGACCAGGCGCGTGTGGTCCTGAGCCGCAGCGGGGGCAGCGCTCGCCACCAGGCCGACGATCCCCATGGCGACCGCCACGCCTGCCCACCGACCCGGAAGGCCCACTAGGCGGTCGAGACGCTCGGCGAACCTCGGAGGCCTTGTCGGCCAGGTTACGGGTAGTCCTTGCTTCATTGCGCAGGTGTTCTCTATCATCGCCGCTGCTCTCGCACGACGCGAGCATGAAAAAGGGCGCCCGATGAGCCAAGAGAACGAAGACCTCAACAAGTACCTGGACCTCTTCCCCGCATGGCTGCGCGGCCTCGGCGAGGACGCCTCCGAGCTGGTGGACCTGGTGCCCATCTCCGCCATCTCCACCGATGCGCGCGAGTGCATCGCGGGTGGGGTCAACTACCTCTTCAAGAGCCTCGACCTCATCCCGGACGGCATCGACGACATCGGCTACCTGGACGACGCCTTCGTGCTGCGCGTGGCCGCCGAGCTCGCCAGCGAGGGCGACATCAGCGGCGTGCCGGCCGACCGCATGCGCTCGCTGGGCCGCTTGGCCAACGACTGCGAGGACATCCGCGAGTTCCTCGGCAAGGACTACGAGCGCCTGAAGATCTACGTGCGCAGCCTGCGCAAGGGCGCGGCCCGCGGGCGCTCCGTCCAGGACATCCTCGAGGACGCGGCCACGCAGCAGTCTTTCGTGGACGACGTGCGCAACTTCGTGCGGGGCTTCGAGGCCCCCAGCTTCTCGCGCGAGACCAAGAACCTGGTGAAGCTGAAGGCGTTCTTCGACGCCAAGCTGCCCCGCTGAGCATGGTGCCCCCGGCCGACGGCGCCGCGGGTCCACCTCCCGGCGCTCGTCCGGGTCCCGTCGCCCGCGCCATCCCCAGGCCAGCGCGCCCCACCCGCCCCGCGACAGTGGGGGGGGCCAAACTGGGAAGTCGCCAGTCCTCGTGGTCGAGGCATCCCGGCTGGCTGCGTTGCTCCTCGGTCACATACCTTACGGTATGCTCCCTCGTCGCGCCTTGCCATCCGAGCGCCTCGACCACGATCCTCAGTCGACTTCCCGGTTCGCGCCCCCCTACACGCGGCGGCGGGTTTGACTTGTCCGCTGTCCACTTCTAGAACCCCGGCAGAGTCCCCACGCGCCGCCCGCCCCCGCGGTCGAGCGTGGTCGTATGAAACAGCCCCGAGCGCCACGCAGGGGACTAGAGGAGCAAGAGAACCATGAGCCCCATCGGAATGACGCTGGTCTTGCTGACCACCCTGGGCTTCTTTTCCTGGAGCGCCAAGCGCCGCGTCCGTCAGTTGAAGGTCGGCGTGCCCGACCCCGACTTCGACCTGTCGCGCCCGGGTGAGCTCTTCGACCGCGTGAAGACACTCACCATCTACGCCTTCTTCCAGAAGAAGATGCCCAACTACTCCATCGCGGGCTTCGCCCACGTGGGCATCTTCATGGCGTTCCAGGTCCTGCTCCTCAACAGCATCATGCTCTGGGGCCGTGGCTTCGACCCCACCTTCGACTTCTGGGGGCTGCTCAGCACGGACCACATCGTCGGGCAGGGCTACTCGCTCATCAAGGAGCTGGCCGCCGGCGCTGCCGTGCTCGGCGCGTGCGCCTTCTGGTACATCCGCCTGGTCAAGAAGGGCGTCGACCATGGCGACCCGAAGTACAGCCAGCGCGGCGCACGCATGACGCTCGGCAACGAGCCCAACGTCATCCTCGGCATCATCTTCACCATGATGGTGGCGGACTTCCTCTACGTGGGCGCCTCCGTGGCCATCCAGCACGCGGCCGAGGGCACGCCCGTGCACTGGACCTGGTACGAGCCCATCGGCTCGGTGCTGGCCCTGATCTTCAGCGGCATGGACGTGGGGCAGGCCCCGCTCACCGTGCTCCAGCACGTCGGCTTCTGGTGGCACTCCGCGTTCGTGTTGATCTTCCTGAACATCCTCCCGTTCTCGAAGCACTTCCACATCATCACCGTCATCCCCAACGTCTTCGCCTACCAGCGCCGCCACAACGCGCTGCCCAAGGTCGAGGACCTCGAGGGCAAGGTCGAGCGTGAGGAGTCGCTGGGCATCAACCAGATCTCGGACCTCACCTACAAGGGCATCCTCGACCTGTACACCTGCACCGAGTGCGGGCGCTGCAGCGACAACTGCCCGGCCTTCATCACGAACAAGAAGCTCTCGCCCAAGCACCTGACCCTGGCGCTGCGCAACCACCTCTACGACACCGAGGAGGCCATGTTCGGCAAGGGCGACACCGTCACGGACCCGAAGGACACGGCCGACGCGCCGGCCGCCGAGGGCGACGGCACCGTCGAGATGTACGGCAACCCCCCGCCCCCCGCAGGCGCCTACTTCGAGAGCGGGCAGGTCGTGGAGCTGGTCCCCAACATCATCCACCCGGACGTCATCTGGGCCTGCACCAGCTGCCGCGCCTGCGAAGAGCAGTGCCCGGTCATGATCACCTACGTCGACAAGATCATCGGGATGCGTCGCGAAGAAGTGATGATGAAGAACGAGTTCCCGGCCCAGCTGCAGACCGCGTTCAACGGCATCGAGACCAACGGCAACCCCTGGAACATCTCGGCCATGGACCGCGCCGACTGGGCCGACGGCCTGGACGTGCCGCTCATGAGCGACACCCCGGACGCCGAGGTGCTCTACTGGGTCGGCTGCGCCGCCAGCTTCGACGACCGCGCCAAGAAGGTGGCCCGCGCCACCGTGCAGCTGCTCAAGCAGGGCGGGGTGAACTTCGCCATCCTCGGCACCGAGGAGACCTGCACGGGCGACCCGGCCCGCCGCGGCGGCAACGAGTACCTGTTCCAGACCCTGGCCGAGCAGAACGTCGAGACGCTCAACGGCTATGGCATGAACGGCAAGCGCACCATCATCACGGCCTGCCCGCACTGCTTCAACACGCTCGGCAACGAGTACAGCGACTTCGGCGGCAACTACGACGTGGTGCACCACAGCGAGTTCCTCAACGGGCTCATCGCGCGCAACAAGCTGACGCCCACCAAGAAGGTCGGCGGCAAGGTCGCTTACCACGACAGCTGCTACCTGGGCCGCTACAACGACGTGTACAGCGCCCCGCGCGACGTGCTCACCGCGGCGGGCGTGGAGCTGGTCGAGGTGGAGTACTGGAACAAGAACAAGGGCCTGTGCTGCGGCGCCGGCGGCGCGCAGATGTTCATGGAGGAGCACGGCGAGCGCGTGAACACCAAGCGCACGCTGCAGCTGCTGGACACGGGCGCGAGCACCATCGCGACGGGCTGCCCCTTCTGCTCCACCATGCTGACCGACGGCCTGAAGGACCAGGAGAAGGAAGACTCGGTCAAGCAGCTGGACATCGCGGAGATCCTGCTCGCCAGCATCGAGCTCGACGCCGCCCAGTGATCTTCTAGCGCGCTCTACTGCAGCAGCCGATTGGGCCGGGCGAGGCGCTCCTCGACCCGGCCTTCGCCTTGCTTCTCGCGCTCGCACCCCTGCTTGTCGCTCCCGCACCCTCATGTCATGAGGGGTGCGTGTGGGTACTTCTCCAGACTACCTCGGCGCCGGTCGCCCCTGCCCTCGCGGGTGGCTACGGCGCCGCGCTGCTGCAGGCACTGGTGGCGCTGGTGGCGGTGAGCGTGCTGGCGTGGGTGGTGCTCCGCGGGCTCTCCCGTGGGGGCCTGCTGCGGGCCCACAGCGGCCGGGTGAGGGTGCTGGAGCGCACCCCCCTGGACCCACGGCACGCGCTGGTGCTGGTGGAGGTGGACGGCCAGACGCTGCTGTTGGGCGTGGGTGAAGGCAGCGCCCCGGCGTTGCTGCGCGAGCTGCCAGCGCACAGGCCGGATGGCACGGGGGACGAAGCGACCCATGGGCCGACGCACGACGCCCCTCAGGGGTTCAGCGCCGCGCTCGCCCGCGTGAGGTTGCTGCGCGCAGCCAGCTCGAGCCGGGACGAGAAGAACTCGGTCTGATACAGCCGCGGCAGGGCCAACAGGCGCGTGAGGAAGCGCCCCCGCCCGGTCCGGAACGCTGCCTCGGGCACGACACGATACTCCTCGGCGATGGCGCGCTCGTAGTCGTCGAAGCGCTCTGGCTCGGCACCCAGGATGGCCATGTCGGCGTCCAGGAAGTGCAGAAGGTCGGACGCCTCGCCCGTGGCCTCGTGAGCGAGTGAGGGACTCTCGGCCCCGTGCCGTGCGGTCGCCTCGATCAGCGCCACGACACGCGGCACGTCACAGGGTAGCCCGTGCTGCGCGATGCAGCTGCCCGCCAGCTCGGCCGAGCGCGCCTCGTTGTCGGCCTGGCCCGCCACGTACACCGCGTCGTGGAAGAGCACGGCTGCCAGCACGTCACTCGGGTGTGCCCACCCGGGGCCCTGGTCGCGCACCGCGGCGAACCACGCGAGCAGCTCCTCCACGTGGCGCAGGTCGTGGTAGGCGCGCTTCGGCGTCGTGTAGGCCTCCGCGAGCGTGGTGGCGAGAGCCAGCACCGCAGGTGGAGCCCAGCCCGCATCCAACATGGCCTGGGTGACGGTCGAGACGGAGACGACGTCCATGGGTGTGCCCAGCGTGTCCCGGAACGCTGGCTCCCGCCAACCTCTCCAACCGCAGGCGCCCGAAAGAGAGCAGCCCGTCCGAGGGTCCCGGACGGGCTGCCGAAAAATGGAGCGCGCCCAGAGAAGGAGTCCCACCGACTCCGGACGCGCTCAGTGAGTCCGCGGGGAGTCAGTCCGCGCTCACCTCGACCTGGAAGACCGCCACGCGGACGCCGTTCGCGTCGTTGTTGGTGGTCGCGACGAAGCGCGTGCCGTCTGGCGAGAGCGCCACGTTGAAGAACTGGCTGGTGACGGCGCCGCTGGTCGACGTGAAGACCCCGTCGTCGCCGACGCTCTCGTCCAGCGTTCCGTCAGGGCGCACGACGTAGACAGCCGCCTGGCCGCCGAAGCGCCCGACGTGCACGGTCCGGTCGTCCGCAAGCGCGATGATGGCGCGCCCGCGCTCCTCGAACGACGGCAGGCTCAGCGCCTCGCTCTGCACGGCGAGCTCACCCTGGTGACCGAAGTCCGCGTTCAACCCCGTGGGCGTCACGCCGAAGATGACCACGTCCTGCGCCTGTGTGGTCTCGTAGCCCAGCGTGGAGGGCGTGCCGGAGGACGTCGCCGCGCCGTAGCCGGTGGTCACGTAGGTGCCGTCCGAGAGACGCGCCACGCCATAGGCCTCGGCCGCACCGCCATCGACGACGTACGGGTTGAAGCGCGCGACGCCGGGGCGCGCCGTGTCCCAGCCGAAGCCGAACGCCGAGTCGACCGTGCCGCTGGGCAGCAAGCGAATCAGCACGACGTGGTTGTCGAGCCCCGCGCCGAAGTTCGCATAGCCCGAGCTCACGATCGCCCCGTCGGCCTCGACGAAGCCACGGCGCGCGTTGTCGCCCACCCCGCTGTCGAACGTGAAGGGCGCGCCGCCGTTGAAGCCCGCGTCCACCACGCCATCGACGCTCAGGCGGACCACGAAGCGGTCGTTGTCGAAGCGCTGCGCGTCGCCCGCGTTCTCGTCGTAGGCCGCGCTGCCCATGCCGAACACCACCAGGCGCTCCGCGCTGCCGGAGCGGTCGAGCTTCAGGTCCCAGCCCGTGTCGCTGGGGAAGCCCCCGCCCGAGAACTGCATGCCGTCAGGGTTGCTCGAGGTGAACGTCGGCACCGGCCAGCTGGCGTCCGCCGCGGCGTCCCAGCCGAAGGTCACGGTCACGAGGCCGTTCGTGCCGAAGCCGGTGCGTTGGTCTCCGCTGCTGTCCAGGCGGAAGAGCACCACGTCCTGCCCGTTGGGGCGCTCCGCGGGATCACCACCGTCGATGTCCGCGATGGCCTCGCCCCCCTGGCCGTCCGTGACGTTGGCCAACACCACCACGTCGCCGCCCGAAAGCTCGACGATGGCCATGGGCTGCTCGTCGCCATCGACCAGGTTGAGCACCACCACGCCCTCGTCGCCGAAGCTGGTGTCGAGCGCGCCGTCCGCGGTCATGCGCACGACCACGCTCTGGCGGTCGTCGGGGTTCACGTCGGTGAAGCCTGCGGCGTAGATGCGGCCGTTGGCGGCGTACGTGAGGCCGCGCAGGTCGTTGGCGTCGGTGAGGATCACGTCCGCGGTGCGCGTGATGGGATCACCACAGCCCACCAAAGCGGCCGTCGCCGCCAGCAGTCCCCCACACACCCCATTCCGTCCAAGCATCCGTCGCGTCTCCGTCTTCAAGTGATATTGAAAGTGATATTCACTTTCGTCCGAGACGTAGCGTGACTGCCAAGAGGCGTCAAGGGACCCCCGCGTCAGTCGCGGTCGCAGTCGTAGTACCCGTCGTCCTGACGTGTGCACACGAACATGGCACGGACGGTCTCGACGTCACGTGGGCCGTGGACCCCGGGTTCGCCCGTGTAGGCGAAGGTCTCGTCCGTGAGGGTCACCTGGATGCGCACCCCCTGTGCCGTGCGCTGGAGCCGGCCCAGGCGGTAACCCACAGACGAACCGGGGATGTCGTAGGCCTCACCCAGCTCTCGGGTGGTGGTGTAGTCCACCCCTGGTGTGCGGACGACGAGATAGGCTCGCCGCGTCTCCCCATAGCTCGTGTCATCCACCACGAACTCGAGCACGTCGGCGCGAGCCGCCTCCGGGAGCGTCACCCCACCACGCAGGAACGCGCAGCTGCGCACCAAGTCGGGGTCGTCCACCAGATCGGCGCACAGCGCGGGGGCCGCCGCGGGGGTCATGTCGATGGGCTGGATGGGCTCGGTGGGCGCGGTGGACGCCTCGACCGGCTCGTCCGCTCCGGACGGGGGCTCGGAGTCGGCGACGGGCGCAGCGTCCGTCGCGGCTGGTTCGGCATTGGCATCGGCGGGCTCGCCCATCGGGTCGCCAGACGTGCCACTCGGGTGTTGCGCGCTCGCCTCCGCGCCGGCGGGCGACTCGGTGGGCGCGAGCGGCGCGCTGCTCCCACACCCAGACCACAGGGCCATCAGCGCGCACAGCGCCATGCGCCCGCGGCGGAGCGTGAAGCGTGGACAGTCACGCATGGTCGTCACGGCGAGCGAGCTGGCCGGCGGGGGCGAGGAGGGCATGTCGGTGAGCACGGCCGAGTATACGCGCGCGGCACCGAGGGGCTGCCCGAGTGGGCCGGACGCTGGGTCTGGTGTGAGAGACGTGTGGGGCGCCGCCCCTACCCGGGATGAAACGGCAGCCGCTCGTAGCCGCGCACGAACGCGGAGCGGGTGCGCTCGGCTCGCGCCAGATCCAGCTGGTACGCGGGGAAGCGCGCGAGCAGCTCCTCGAGCCCGATGCGCCCCATCATGCGCGCCAGGTGCGCGCCGATGCAGTGGTGCGGGCCCTGGGTGAAGCTCATGTGCCGCTGCACGTCGCGCGTGACGTCCAGCTCGTGCGCGCGCTTACCGTACTGGCGCGGGTCGCGGTTGGCGCTCGCGTACAGCAGGTGCACCTTGGCCCCCTCGGGCAGCGTCTGGCCGTACAGCTCGAGCGGCGCGGTGAGCGTGCGCGACAGCCCCTGCACCGGCGCGTCGTAGCGCAGGAACTCGTCCACCGCGGGGCCGATGCGCTCGGGGTGGGCCAGCAGGTGCGCGCGCTGCGCCGGGTGTTCCTGCAGGCGCACCAGCGCGTTGGCCAGCATGTGGTTGGTGGTGTCGTTGCCGCCGGCGATGAACACGAAGCAGAAGCCGAGGAGGTCCCAGTTGCTCAGCTTCTCGCCGTCCACCTCGGCCGCGCGCAAGGCGGAGAGCATGTCGTCACCCGGGTCGGTGCGGCGCCGCTCCAGCAGCTGGATGAAGTAGCCGAACAGCTGCGCCACGGCCTGCACCGCGTTCCCAAGGGAGGCCTCCTCCATGGAGCTGCTGGTGATGGCGGTGGACCACGGGTCGAAGCGCGCGCGGTCCTCGGGGGGCACGCCCAGCAGCTCGGCCAGCGCGAAGGTGGGGATGGGTGAGGTGTAGGCGCTCACGATGTCCACGTCCTCGCCCGCAGCACAGCGCGCCGCCACGTCGTCCACACGCGCCCGCACGAACGCGCGGATGAGCGGCTCCATGGCCGACACCCGGTCGGGCGTGAAGCCCTTGGAGATGAGCCGCCGCAGGGCCGTGTGCTTGGGCGGGTCCATCATGATGAAGGTCGGGGCCAGCCCCAGGAGCTTCATCTCGTCCTTGATGAACGTCAGCCCGCGCGCGGACGAGTAGTGCGTGTAGTCGCGCGTGGCGCGGAACACGTCGTCGAAGCGCGAGAGCACCCAGAAGTCGCCCTCGTCGTGCCGGTACAGCGGCGCCTCCTCGCGCAGCCGCTCGTAGAGCGGGTACGGGTCGGGCAGCTCGCCCACCACGAACGGGTCGTAGCGCAGCGGGCCCGGTGAGGACGCGTCGGCGACAGGCGCACCGGGGCCGGATGGGCTTTCGGGACCGTGGGTGCTGGGGCTCATGGTGGGCTGCATGACGGCGTCTCCTCCACACAAGGTGCGCGTGGAGCGCGGGGTCGCGCAAGACAACTTTTTTATTTTGTCTCACCGCAGCGGTCTCGAAGGGCGGGATCCAACGCAGAAGTTGGGCACCCGAGATTGGAAGAGGCTGTTTGACGAGGTATCCCGATTTAGGGGCACCCCGGACTAAAGTCCGGGGCAGCGATCCCAGGTGATCGCTCGCTCAAAGTCCGCCCCCTGCGGAGGCGGACTGCGTCTCGTGGACCGCTGTCGGGTGTTCGGCGGGACGGCTGCTGTCTTGGATTTGCGGTGGCGCCGAGCAAGACAGTCCTCCCCCTTGTGGGGAGGACTTTGGAGAGTGCCCGGCGGTAGCCGGGCGCTCGGAAGGATGCTGCCCCGGACTTTAGTCCGGGGTGCCCCAATTCAGGGGCAGGTTCTGAGACAGCCTCTTTGGTCCGGGGTGCCCCGCTCCGGTCAGTGCCCGCTGAGCCCTCTGGCCGCTCCAACAGAGCGTTCTGGCCGCTTGGGTGACCCCCCGGCGGGCCAGAACGGCCTACCATGCCCTCACCGATGTCCAGCACCACCACCGCCTCCGCGGGCAAGACGCCCGTCGCCAAGCCCCCGAGCGGCACGGCCCCCGTCGACAAGGCGCCGCCTCGCCTGCGCGGCGGGCTGCCGTTCTTCGGGCACATGCTGCCGTTCGCCAAGAACCCCTACCACTTCATGCAGCGCGCCCACGACGAGGGCGGCGAGGTGGTGGAGTTCACCATGCTGGGCGCGAAGATCGTGCTGCTCACCGGCGAGCAGGCCAGCGAGGCGTTCTACCGCGCGCCGGACGAGCAGCTGGACCAGTCGGCCGCCTACCGCCTGATGGCGCCCATCTTCGGCGAGGGCCTGGTGTTCGACGCGCCCATCGACCGCAAGAACGAGCAGCTGCGCATGCTCATGCCGTCGCTGCGCTTCGACGCCATGCGCAACCACTCTGCCAAGATCGTGGACGAGGTGCGCGGGATGTCCGCCGAGTGGGGCGACGTGGGCACTTTCGAGCTCGTCGACTTCATGAAGGAGCTGACCATCCGCACGGCCTCGCACTGCCTCTTGGGCCGCGAGTTCCGCTACGAGATCAGCGAGGAGTTCGCGTCCATTTACCACGACCTCGAGCAGGGCGTGCACCCGCTGGCCTACCACTACCCGAACTTCCCCATCCCCACCTTCCGGCGTCGCGACAAGGCCCGCGTGCGCCTGCAGGAGCTGGTCAGCGGCATCATCGCCAAGCGGCGCCAGCAGACGGACAAGCCCACGGACATGTTCCAGAGCTTGATGGAGAACTCCTACGAAGACGGCAGCAAGCTCACCGACAACGAGATCACGGGCATGCTCATCGGCGCCGTGTTCGCCGGGCACCACACCAGCTCGGGCACGGCTGCGTGGGTGCTGCTGGAGCTGCTGAAGCAGCCGGAGCTCATGCGCGAGGTGCGCGACGAGCTGGACGCGATCTACGGCGAGGACGGCGAGGTGACGTTCCAGTCGCTGCGCCAGATCCCCAAGCTGGAGGCCGTGGTGAAAGAGGTGCTGCGCCTGCACCCGCCGCTCATCGTGCTGATGCGCGAGGTCAGCCAGGACCTGCGCGTGGGCGACTACCTCATCCCGAAGGGGCGCATGGTGTGGGCCAGCCCGCCCGTCACGCACCGCATCGCATCGCTGTTCCCGGACCCGCAGCGCTTCGACCCCACGCGCTACAGCCCGGAGCGCGCCGAGGACAAGAACCTCAACGCGTACCAGCCGTTCGGCGGCGGGCGCCACAAGTGCTCGGGCAACGCCTTCGCCATCTTCCAGATCAAGGCCATCTTCGCGGTCATGCTGCGCGAGTGGGACTTCGAGCTGGTGAACGCGCCGGACACCTACGTGGACGACTACACACAGATGATCGTGCAGCCGCTGTCGCCGTGCCCGGTGCGCTTCAAGCGGCGCCTGCGCAAGACACGCGCCCCCGCGCTGAGCGACGTGAGCGCGGCGGAGACCCCGGCGAACCAAGTCGCCGTCGACGCAGAGGCCCCCGTCACGCGCTACCGCGCCGTGATCGACCTCGAGCTCTGCCAGGGGCACAGCATGTGCGTGGGGGAGGCCCCCGAGATCTTCGCGTTCGACGGCATGCAGGCGCGCGTGGCCGACGGGGGCTTCGACGTGGGTCTGCTGGACGCAGCCGAGCGCGCGGTCGAGCACTGCCCCAACCGGGCCATCCACCTCGAGCCCATGCGCTGAACGGGGCCGCGCGACGAGCCGCTGCTCTTGCGCGGCCGTGGGCCTGCGCCCGCACAGGTCGGGTCATGTAGTCCGCTCAGCACGGAAGAATGAAGGAGAGATCCCCTCACCCTTCGCGTATCTTCGAGCGAGCCGGCCCATGGACGAGGCCGGCACCACGTGGAGGTCATGCGATGAGTGGGTGGAACCATAGGCTCGGTGCGTTGTTGTGCGCCCTCTCCGTGGGCGGCTGTACCGCCACGCTGGACAACCCGGTCGACCAGGGCATGGGCGGCGACCAAGGGGGCCCGGGCACGCTCGTGCCGGTCGACATCCAGGGCGAGGTGCTGCTCGCCAATGGCTACCCGGGCCAGATCCTCCCGCTGTTCCGCGCGGAGATCTCCGCCGGGTCCGACCTCGGGCGCGTCGAGCTCTTCGCGCGCTTCTGCAGCGACGCGGCCTGCGCCTCGCCCATCGCGGTGGTGCCGTTGGTCATCGAAGGGGCCGATACGAACGGCCGCTACGTCCTCGCCAGCGCCGACACATCCGGCAACGGCTTCGCCAAGCCCTTCACCATCACGCAGGCGCCGCTCGGCGCGTCGTTCGTGCAGATCATCGGCGACACGGAGTTCAGCGCGCGCGCTGGTCTCGGCACGTGCTCGTCCACGGCGGACTGCCCGGCCGACTTCGACGTGCTCTCCATCGCGGGGTTCACGGTGGGCCAGAACGTCGACGGAACCACCGTGCAGCCCGCGCCCGCCACGGTCGCCCTCAACGTGCCGGCGCGCGACGCGCAGCTGAGCCTGAGCGACACCTTCTACCTGGGGCACCTGCAGTTCGACCGCGGTCCGCTCGCGGCGCCCGCCCCGGCCGACGACGGCACGCTGGTGATGGCGATCTCGAACGCGGCGGACACCTACCGCAACCTGATTGGCCTGGTGGACCTGAGCGACGCGAGCGCCACGCCCGGCGCGCTGAGCCCGGCCTCGTACACGCTGCAGAAGGACGGCGCCGACTTCGAGGGCGACGTGTGCGGGCTCATCCGCGGCGGCAGCGACCTGTTCGCCGTCGGCATCGACGACGCGGGCGCCAACGTCTTCCGCCTGTCGGGCAGCACGGGGCAGCAGAGCTCGGACGTGCCCGTGGTGGTCATGCCGCCCAGCAACGCGAGCGACCCCCAGACCTACCCGCGCCCCTGCCGCGGCGTGTTCGGCAGCCTGGGCGGGGTCGACCACCTGTACCTGCTGCAGTTCTCGGGCGCGGGCTCGACCACCACCTCGTACCCCTTCCCGTTCTACGACGTGGACCTGACCAACGGCGGGTACAGCACGCCGCTGACCGACACCGACCTGGCCCTGCGCGCCATCGCGCTGGACGGCACGGACCACCTGTTCGCGGTGGACATGAGCTGGTCGAAGGACTCGGACGACAACGGCGTGGGCTTCGACCGCATCTTCGAGCTCACGCGCGACGCGATGGGCCACGTGACGGGCAGCACGGCCACGGTCACGGCGCTCACCTCCGACGAGCCGTGCGGTGCGCAGGTGAACTGGCCCTCGGGCGCGGCCGTCGTCTCGCTCAACGGGGCGTCGCGCCTGCTGGTCGGGCACGACACGGGTGTGGCCGTGTTCGACCCCGCGAACCTGGCGAACGCGCCCACGGACCTGCCGCTCACGGGCTTCGGGCAGCTCTTCGCCGAGCTGGTGCCCAGCCCCGACCAGACGCGCCTCTACGCCCTGCCGCAGTGCAAGGCGGTCAACACGGCCACCACCTTTCGGCTCCCCTACGGTCAGGCCACCGAGGCGTCCGACACCAACCTGGTGGCCATCCTCGACCTCACCGGCGCGTCGCTGGCCGTGGCCAGCACCACGCTCGACATCGACGGCAACGGCACGCCCGACCACGGCATCGACCTCGACTACTGGTTCTTGAAGCGCTTCATCCGCGACCACGGCACGACGCTGCCGATCCCCCCCGTGGTGTTCACGGGACCGCAGCTGGCGGTGGGCGAGAGCATGCTGTTCGTGCGGGGCAGCGGCATCCAGGGCAACGGCAGCAGCGCCATCTCGTCGTCGGGCTTGGGGCAGGTGCAGGACGTGGGCTTCTTCGACCTGAGCACGGGGCGCGGCATCGTGTTCGGCGACTACATCCCGTGGACCGACGGACTCAGCTCCGAGGCCGGCACGGGCACGGGCATCTGGGGCTACGACGTGCACGCGGGGCAGGAGTCGTCGGTGGGCGCGCTGGTGTATCTTCCCGCGCCATGAGCCAGGACAGTGACGCGAGCCCGGTGGAGCGCATCTTGGACGCCGCCGGGCGCGTCATCGTGGCGCAGGGGGTCGTGAAGGCGCGCGTGGGGCACATCGCAGACGAAGCGGGGCTCGGGCGCGCCACGCTCTACCGCTACTTCGGAACGCGCGAGGACGTGTTCGTGGCCTATGCCGAGCGCGAGATGGACCGCTTCCTGGCCGAGCTGCTGGTGGTGGCGGGGCGCAAGCGCAGCGTGCGCGCGCGGGTCATCGAGGCCGTGGCGTTCGCGGTGGAGGGCATCGCCACGCGGCCCCCCATGGCCGCCTTCTTCGCGCCCGACGCGCTCGCCATCGCGGCGCTGATCCCGGCGCGCAGCACGCGCCTCCTGCCCCACGCGCTCGAGGCCCTGCGCGCGCTGCTGACCCCGGCCGACGGGTGCGCGGGGCTGGCCGAGGACACCAACGTGGCCGCGCTGGGCGAGTGGCTGGTGCGCATGGTGCTCTCGCTCGCGATGCTGCCCTACCCGCCACGACAGGGCGCCCCGCTGCGCGCGTTCATCGGCGCGTTGCTGCCCGCCGAGGGGCTCTTCGCGGCGTCCGCTCCGGCGCGTGACTGAAGTACACTGCGGCGCGTGCCGTCGTCTGCGCCGAGCTCCATCTCCGCCCGCTTGATCCAGCCGCTGCTGCGCGAGTGGGAGGCGGGCGGGCGCGACCTGCGCGTGCTGGAGAAGCGCCTGGGCGTGGACCTCGAGCTTACGGCGCGCATCGACGGGCGCATCGCGTACGAGATGTGGGCCGACGTGCGCCTGTTCTGCGTGGAGGAGACCAAGGACCCGAGCTTCCCGCTGCGCGCCACGGAGCGCCTCGACGCGCGCAGCCTGCCCCTCGAGCTGTACCTGGTGGGCTCGCAGCCCACGCTGCGGGAGGGCGCGCGCTACGCGATGCCCTTCGGGAGCTCGCTGGTGGACGGCCTCGCGGTGCACCTGGCGCACGACGGGCAGAGCGGCTTCGCGGACTTCCGGCGGCACGACGAGCCCTTCTACCCGCCGGAGCTGGCCGAGTACTTCCTGCTGTGCCTGTGGCGCTTCACGCGCTTGGTGGCCCCCGCCTCGCCACCCGCGCGGGCGGTGACGTTCACGCACCGCTTCCCACGGCACGGGAGCAGCCTGGAGGAGTTCTTCGGCGCGCCCGTGCACCTGGGCGCGGCCGAGGTGGGCTTCCGCTTCGAGCTGCCCAACGTGGACCTGCCCGTCGCCTCGGCGGACCCGGGGCTGGGGCAGCTGCTGGCGCACCGCGCGCAGGCGCAGCTGGCCGAGAACACGGCGGCCTTCACGCTACGCGACCGGGCGCGGCACTGGCTGCGCGCCAACCTGCGAGGGGACGACGCGCTCGGCGCCCGCCTGGCCAAGGCCATGAAGCTGAGCGAGCGCAGCCTGCGGCGACAGCTGGCCGAGCAGGACAGCAGCGTGCGCGCCCTGGTGGACGACGCGCGCCGCGAGCGCGCCATCGAGCTGATGGAGCGCGGCAAGGTCAACCTGGACGCCATCGCCGAGGAGCTGGGCTACGGCAACGCCGGGGCGTTCGGGCGCGCGTTCCGTCGCTGGACGGGGCAGACGCCCTCGGCCTTCCTGGAGCAGCGCCGGGGCCGCGGATAGGCGCTAGAGGCCGCTACGGCATGACCTTCTGGCCGCTTCGGCCGTGGTCCCCCGTTGCGCGTGGGCCATGCTGCGAGTCCATGGAACAGACCCTCGCCGCCACCTCCGCCGCTCAGCCGGGCTTCCTCCGCGACGGCTACACGCGCACCCTCGCGTTCTTCACGGCCACGCTGACGCTCAGCTTCCCCATCGCGTCGTGGGCCGTCTTCGGGGCCGGCGCCGACCGAGCCGACACCGCCGCGGTGCTGGCCTGCATCTTCGTGTTCAGCATGGCGGGCCTCATGGTGGCGCCGCACCTGCCCTTCGCGGCGCTGCGCGGCGAGTCCCGCTACCGGCGCCTCGAGCGCATGGTCTACATCTGGATCATCGTCTTCGTGGGCGTGGCGCTGACCTGGGAGATCCCCTGGGCCTTCCTGCACGAGCGCATCGCCGGCGCGCGCGAGGAGCTGTGGGCCTACACCTGGTGGGCCTACATCGACGGCGGGGACCTGCGCTACATCAACCCCAACTGGCTGGTGTTCTTCATCGAGGGCTGGGCGGACACCAACGGCATCCTCAGCGCCATCGCGCTCTACGCGTGGTTCAAGTCCGAGAAGACCAACCCGCTGCCCGTGCTGTACTTCATGTTCGCCGCGCCGCTGCACAGCTACCCGACGGTGCTGTACTACGTGAGCGAGCTGGCCAACGGGCTGCCCAACGTGGACGCCGCGAACCCCATCAACCTGTGGGTGAAGTTCGTGCTGTCGAACAGCTTCTGGGTGTTCATGCCGGCCTTCGTGTTCGTGTGGGGCGCCAAGACGCTGGAGCGCATCTACCGCGCCCGGGGCCCGCTCCCGGCCGACGCGGGGTGAAGGGACGCGCCGGTCACCGGAGCGGTGGCCGCGGGAGAGTTCGGAGTTCGCGCCCGGAGCTCGGTTAGCCCCGCGCGCGCGTGATGCGTGCAAGCGCGGAGCGAAAATGGTTCACTGTGGGCATGGTCGGCGCACGGGACTGCCCCTGGTCGCTGCGTGTCCGACGTTGCTTACCGTGACCTTCGCTTCTCCCCCTCCCCCGAGCCCGGTGCAGGCGCGCGTGCGTCTTCGTGCTGCGTGCGGCTGCTCGTCGGCCGCCACACGGGGGTCTCGGCGTGGGACGCGCAGCGGTGCGCCCGCGGTGGCGCTCGCGGTCACACGGCTCGTGGTCTTGGCGCTGGCGCTGACGTGCGGCGCGGGGACGGGCCAACCCGCCGAGGCCCACGCGCAGACCACCGACAACGCCGAGGCCCGCGCGTTCTTCGTGCAGGGCAACCGGGCCTTCGAGCGCAGCCAGCGCGCGCAGGGAGCGCGGCGACGAGAGCTCTTGGAGGAAGCGCTGGGAGCCTACGTGGCGAGCCTGGCCATCGTGCGCAGCAAGAACGCGCTGTTCAACGCGGGGGTGACGCTGGCCGCGCTGGGGCGGCCGGCCGAGGCCTACGCCTACTTTGGCGAGTACCTGACACAGCCGGGCCTGACGGACGACGAGCGGGCTGCGGGAGCGGCTCAGCGCGGCACCCTGCTGGAGCGGCTGGCGTTGGTGACGGTGCAGTCCACTCCGCCGGGCGCCGAGGTGCGCGTGGACAGGCCCGACCTCGGTGCCGCTGGACGCACGCCCCTCACGCTGCCGCTCGCGCCGGGAGAGCACGTGCTGCTGTTGCGCGCCGAGGGGTACGAGGACGGCATCGTGGGGGTGGCGGTCAGCCCGGGTGACGAACGCACGGTGGAAGCGCAGCTGGTGCCTCGGCCGGGGCAGGCAGCGGACGGGGAGGGCGCGCGGGTGGAGGGCACGCCGGGGGGACCGCCTGATGCGACTGGAGCGCCCCGCGAGACCGGAGCGCCTGACGCGGGCCCACCCCGCGCGGACCCGGCAGACGCAGACTCGGAGCACGGGCACGCGGAACACGTGGACCCGCAGCACGGGGACACGGAACACGCGGACCCGGCCCACTCGGGCGCGGACGCCGCCGTGGGGGCCTCCCGCCAGCGATCGACCACGGACACGACGGGCGAGGAGCCACACACCGGCCCCAGCCGCGGCCTGCGCATCGCGGCGTGGAGCGGGGCCTCGCTCGTCGGGCTCGGCGCCCTCGCGCTGCGCCTGCGCGCCGGCCGGCTCGTCCGGGCCCACGAGGTGCTCGGGGACGAGAACGACCCGCGCCCGTTCGAGCAGCGCTTGGAACGAGCCATGGTGCTGGACCGGCGCATCGCGCGCAGCAACCGCGCCAGCCAGACGCTCACCGTGCTGGGCGTGCTGGGCGGAGGCCTCGCGCTGGGGCTCAGCCTGCGGGCGCGCCGGGTGCGTCGCGCACAGCTGCAGCTGGACGTACGCGGCGAGCTCGGCGGGCTGTCGCTGGGCGTGTCGGGGGTGCTGTGGTGAGCGCGCGTCGGCCATCCATCGGCCGCTGGGCGGCCCTGCTCACGTGCGCGCTGCTGCAAGCGGGCTGCTGGCCCGAGCCGCCACGCGGCTGGTACGACGCGGGCCCCGACGCCCCGGGCTGCGGCGACGGTGGCTGCTGTGCCCCGCTCTGCTGTGGCGATGCCGCCTGCGACGCGGGCGAGCCAGACATGGGGACGACCTCGCGCGAGCGCAAGCGCGCATGCACCGACGGCATGGACAACGACCGCGACGGCCGAGTCGACTGTGACGACTCGGACTGCACGGACCAGCCAGCGTGCTGCGCCGATGGTGCGCCGCTGTTCAGCGAGAGCTGGGGCCCGGGGGCCTTGGATTTCAGGTGGCGGCACCTGCCGAGCGCCATGCCCACCGCCTCGCCCGCGCGGGACACGTCCGAGGGCATCCTGCTGGGCTGGCCAGACGACGTGCCCCATGCCCTGCTGTGGCACCGCTGCGTGCCGCTCGCCCTGGGCGCGGAGGTGACGTTCGACGCCATCTCCGTAAAGCGCACCATAGAAACAGGGGTGTGTCGGCCCAGGGGCGAGCCCTGCAACGAGTATGCGGCCGTCGTGCTCTCGCCCGTCGGTGACACCGAGCTCGGGTCGCCCTTGCTGGAAGACCTGGCCATCCGCGTGCATGGCGACTCCCGTGTCTCGGCGGGAAGTGGGGAGACGGTGTTCAACCAAGCCATGCTGCGCGTCACCCAGGCGGGGCAGGAGCTGGGGAGCGTCGAGCTGGAACCCGACGTGCGCTACCGCGTGCGGCTGAGCGTGACCCCCTCGACGTATCAGGGCGCGCCCTCGCTCCGCGGCGACATCGAGGTGAGCCTCGCGAGCGATCCCGAGCACGTGCCGCTGCACACACTGCGCGAGCTGCACATCGGCCTGCAGTCCGCGCTCGAGCGTCAGGCGACGGGCTGCCAGGAGGTGGGCGGTCTGTTCGTGGGCGTGGAGATGGTGGGCGACGAGGGCGGGCGCCTGGGCCCGCTCGCCACGCGGATGCTCAGCTGTGCCAACCCGAGCCAGTTCGACGACGAGCCCGACGGTACCGCGACACTGACGCCCGAGAGCCTGGGTGTGCCCGCCAGCTACGGCGGCGCCTATCTGGGGGCACCCACGCTTGGAAGCTCGTTCAACAGCGCCCAAGACACGAGCCCGCGTTGGGACCTGTTCTTCGAGGCAACCAACGAGCCCCCAGAGCTCGAGACCGCGGCCGACGTCGGCTACGCGGTGGGGCACGCGAATACCGCCTCGTTCGGGTCGATGCTGGGCGACTGGACGACGAGCAGCGCGCCGCGCCTGGGGAGCGACCCTCCCTCGTGCTTGCTCACTCCGGGTCCGTGCGCAGGTCCGAGCGTGCGCGAGCCGTTCCTGCTGGTGAAGCTCGGCACGGACGACGCATTGAGTGGCATGACGTTGGCCTTCGCCAGGCGCAGCGCCACCGGTGGGCACGAGCTTCGCATTCAGGACGACGTGGCCCTGTCCCCGAACGCGCCCCTCGGCGGGACCGAGGTGCGGCCCGCCCTCACCGCGACCGAGTGTGTGGACCTGCGCGACCCGGCGCTCGTGCCCGTCGGCGACGGAAGCGGCTACTGGCTGTTCTTCACCTGCGTGCGCGGCTTCCCTCAGCTGAGCGACCTGCGCGCCGCGCGGCTGAACGCGGACTACTCGGCGCGCGCCGAGGAGGCGCTGGTGGTGCTCTCGTCCAGCGACGTGGGGGCGCTCGCGGAAGGAGGTCTCTCGGGCCCCGAGCCGATGGTGCACCACACGGCCGCAGGCACGTCGCTGCTGCTGTGGTTCATCGCGCGCGACCTGACGGGCCGCACCACGCTGGCGCTCGCCATGGGTCAGCTGCCGAGCCCGTCCGATGCCGACGAGGGCGATCCTGCGCCTACGCCCCTCACCACGCTGCCGTCGCTGGTCCCCTACGTGGCCAACCCGCTCCTCCGTGGGGACGAGCCGGTGTTGGGCGGCTGTGCGGGACTGTGCGTCATCACGGGCGTGGCCGTGAGCGCCACCGCGGGCGACTCTGATGAGCTGCGCTTCCTGGTGGCGCGCCGGGTGGTCCCGCCGGACGGGTCGGCCCATGACGAGCTGGTGCCGCTGACCCAGATGTGGAGGGCGCCGTGACGCGGGCCCACGGTGCTGCCGCGTGCGCCCTGTGGACGGCGCTGATGCTCGGCTGCGGCGCCGACGGCGGGGAGTATCCAGATGGGTCCGTCGAGCTGGGCCCACCCGGGGACATGGGCGTGCCCACGGACATGGGCATCATCACGGACATGGCGTCCCCCGACATCGGGACGGGGGAGCACGCAACGCTCTTCCCCGCCGACCCAATCGGGTTCGCGCCGTTCGCGGAGGCGGCCCTCGGCGTGTTCGGCCCCGCGAACGACGTGTTCCCCCCCACTTGGACGGCCTGCTACGACGAGCACGACGGACACAGCTGCGCGACCGCGCCATGCACGCTGCTCGCCACGTGCTGCGTGGCCAACGGTGACTGCGCCTCTTCCGCCAGCGACAGCGCGCTGCCCACGTCGTTGTCGTTCTCGACCTGCGCCTCGGGGGCCAGCGCGCTCTCCTGTGTACCAGGGCAACCCCTCGTGCCGCTGGGCGCGTCCACGCCCACCGTGGAAGCTGGCGGCATGCGACCAGGGGGTGACGGCGTCACCGAAGGCGGCGTGCTCGTGGGGACGCCCCTCGATCTGCGCGTCGAGCGCCTCTCGCTGCGCGTGGTGTTCGCGTCGCCGGTCAGCTGCCCGGACGGTGCCTGTGTCGAGAGCGCGGCCGTGTCCGTCGCGCCTCCCAACGAGGTGGCCCTCGGCGTGGTGCGCCCCGTGGCGGGGCTGCTGTACAGCGCGTCGCGCGCGGATGTGTCCCTCGTGATCGGCACCCAGCGGAGAGCTTCGTGGCCGCTCGAGGACGCGAACGCCGCGTTCACGCTGGAGCTGCTGCCCAGCGGCGAGGTGCGCGTGCTGCGCGACGACACGCTCCTGACGGACGCGCTGCGCTACTCGCCCCCCGCCGACGCCCAGGTCGTGCTGCACGGCCACAACGGCGAGCTGCAGGGGGCCCGCGTGCGCTCGCTCCAGACACAGCGCTACCAGAGCGAGGCCCCCGGCACGTTCGGCGCGCGCACGCTCGTCACGCTGCAGGCGCCGAGCGACGTGTCCCCGTTCCGACCGCGCGGCGCCTCCGTGGTGCAGCAGGAGGGGCGCACGTTCGTGGTGGTCGAGAACGATGGCGCGCTGTACCGCGGCGAGCTGTTCGGCGACACGGCGCTGTTCGACAGCGCGCACCGTGTGGTGGTGAACCCCGAGGTGGGCGAGGCGCGGCTTTCGGCCCCCACCTTGTTGCTGCGCGACGGTGGCGAGACCGCGCTGGTCTACACCGCGCACCTCCCCGACGGGCGCAGCGTGATCCGCGCGCGCCGCGGGTCCGAGGGCGCGCTGGGGTCCTTGCCGGAGACGCTGCTCGTGGCCGACGCCGGCGAGCTGCAAGCGTTGGACGACCCCAGCGTCATCCTGCACGACGAACGCTATCTGTTGTTGGTGCGCCACGTGCGCCCGGACGGTGGCAGCCAGCTGGAGCTGTGGACGAGCGCGCGCGGGCCTGGCGCGACCCTGCGCGACATGAGCCGTAGCCCCGCCACCAACCTGAGCGACCTGACGCGCGTGGCGCCGGGCGCGGCTGCGCAGAACGACGTCCGCGGCCCGCACCTGAGCGTGCGCGGCGGGACCTATCGCGTGCACTACGAGCGCCGCGCGGGGACACGCAGCGCGGTGGAGCTGCTGGTGAGCGACGAGCTGCGCGTCTTCCGTCGTCTGGGCGAGGTGCTGGGCCCGCGCGCTGGCCAGGTGGACGCGCTGGGGGTGGGCTCACCGACCGCGATGCAGGTGACCGAGGGGCCCGCCTTGGGCACGGAGTGGCTGTTCGTGATGGGGCGCGACGGAATCACCGAGCGCCTGCTGCGGACGGCCCGGACGGGGGTGCTGGACCCGACCGACCTCCGGCCGTGAGTGCGCCGAGGCGCTTAAAACACTTGTGCCCGACTGCGGGCTGGAGGGGGTACCAGCAGTCGGGCACGGTCACTGCGGAGCGAGACGCTCTACCTTGGGGGTTTCTGGGGGGTCAGAGACGCCACCGGAAAAATATATGAGTCCACCAGGGCTGGGGGGGTTTGGGGGGATGCCAGGTGTTTTGGTTTTCCATGTTCACCTCCGCGTGACGGTTCTGAGACAATGCAGAAACCGATCCAACGTCCTTGCCGGGGTGTCCGGGTGACCCCAAACGGGCTCGGCTCGCGGGTTCCGGCACCAGGTGACACGAAATCATTAGGAAATCTTCGTGAAACGAAGTCGCAGGGGATTTCGTCGCGTGGGACCGCCGAGGCGCCGCCAGGCTTTCAAAACTGCACAACTGGAGGCAGCATTTCAAAAGTGAAATGACGAGGGTTGGGCGCCACGCGACTGTCACATTCCGGGACGGTGAGGTCTGCACATGCGACGGACCGCGACATCACCCGTGGGGGTCATGACAGACGTGTCGCGGTCCACTCGAGGGGTCACCAGCGCGGCGGCGTCGGCTGGGCGGGGACCATGCCTGGCAACGTCAGCAGCTCGCGGCGGGCCTGGGCGCGCTCTTGGTTGGCGCGCGCGGTGAGCTCGGCGCCGGCCTGCTCCAGCTCGGTGGCCTGCGCCTCGAGGCGACGCAGCTCGCGCACCACGGCCAGGCGCTCTTGGCCCTCCTCGCCGGTGTCGCGCAGCACGGCCAGCTGCTTGGTCTGCGCCTCTTGGCGCTGGCGCAGCTCGTCCGCGTAGAGGGCGCGGGCCTTGGCGTCGCGCGCGTGCTCGTCGGCCGCGCGGAAGCGGGCCAGCACGGCCTCCAGCTCGGCGGGCACGCGGGCCCCCTGGGCGCGCTCTGCGATCCAACGCTGCAGCTCGTTGGTGCCGATGTTGTTGCTGGCCACGTGGGTGTACTCGGTGCGCCGCAGCGACAGGCTGGCCTGGCGCACGCCGCTCGCGGGCACGGGCAGCGCCACGCGGAAGGCGCCGGGGAGCTCCTCCACCTTGGCGCCTGTGGGCACGTCCAGGCGGTCGTGCAGCTGGCGCGGCAGCTCCACGTAGAGCGTCTCTTCGCGCGCGTGGTCGTTCTCGACGTGCAGCGCGTGCTCGATGACGCGCTCGCGGGACTCCAGCACGAAGTCGCCGTTGGTGCGGATGTCCAGGAAGCGCAGCTGGTGCTGCTGCTGCCCCGTGCAGCGCATGGACAGGTCCTTGGCGAAGCTGACGCGCACCTCGCCGCCGCGCGCGCGGAAGGGCACCATGGCCTCGCCCGCGTAGCCGCTCTCGTCGTAGATGACGGCCGCGCCCTC
The DNA here is from genome assembly GCA_020633055.1 of Sandaracinaceae bacterium. NCBI lineage: Bacteria > Pseudomonadati > Myxococcota > Polyangiales > Sandaracinaceae > Sandaracinaceae bacterium. The sequence goes on from JACKEJ010000013.1 coordinate 236,519, forward strand.
TTCGAGCACCACGCCCGTGTCGTTCTTGAAGTGCAGCACGATGTCCGGCGCGGGTGGGTCACCCCAGCGCCAGATGCGCTGCCGCTGCGCGGGGACCGTGGCGTGCGCGATGGGCACCATGGCGGAGCCACCGCGCGTGAGGCTCACGGGCGTGTTCAGGCGGTACTCGAAGAACTCGCCGCGCTGCTCGCCGGTGGCCGCCGCGGGAGGAGCGCCACCGCCGCCGATGCCGGGGCTGTCGGACAGGGACTCCGCCAGGAACGCCGCGCCGCCGAACGCCGACTGCGCCTGGGGCGGGGCCATGGCGGCGGGCGCAGCTGGAGCGGCCGCGCGGGGAGGCGGTGGGGGCGCGCCCTTCGCGAACTGACGCGGCGCGGCCCCGGCGCGCACCTCTTCTTGCACCACGGCGCGCGTGACGTGGCGCGGCACGTAGAGGTCGATCACGAACGACACGGGCTGGCCCGTGGTGAGCACCAGCTGCACGCCCTCGAGGTCGCGGTCCACCGGGTTGTGCACGATGGCCCAGGCCATGACCGTGACCGTCTCACCCGGCGCGCCGTCGGGCCCGGGCTCCCCCGCGCGTCCTGCCACCAGGCGGTAGCTCACGCGCCAGATGGGCGCGGGCACCGTGTAGGCCACGTGCAGGGCTTCGGTGGGGCCGCTGACGTCCACGCGCACCGAGCGATGCGCGCGCGAGGTGGCGGCGCGGCTCTTGTCCATGAGCACCTGCAGCTCACCGCGCGCGGCTTCGTCCAGCAGCTCCACGCCGCGCACGTCGGCCAGCGGGATGACGCGCAGCATGCCGTCGGGGGCACGCAGCGTGAGCGTGTCGCCCTCGCCTGTGCGCTTGTCGTCATGCGCGGCGCGACGCGGCTCCTGCAGGCCCAGCACCTCGCCCTCGGCCAGGGGCGCACCCGACGCGCTACCGTGCAGGCGCACCGCGCGGCCGCGCATGAACGTGAGCAGCCCCCGCAGCATGTTGTCCGCGTCGAAGTCCAGCCCGCGCTCCGCGAGGGCCGTGCGCGGGTCCTCCGGCGAGTCGAAGGCCACGGCGCCCACCGTGGCGTCCCCCTTGGGCACCCACAGCGCGAACGACTTGAGCACGTCGTTCATGGCGTCCTTGTCGAACGCCAGCTCGAAGTCGCCCTCCACGGGGCCGGCGTGTTCGAGGTAGGCCACGCCGTGCTTGAAGAGCACCAGCTGGCGGACGGGAGGAGCGCTGTGGGTGGCCATCGCGGGACGATACACCGGGGGCGTCGGAATGGCGCGCTGGCTGATGGGAGCACTGGGAATGCAGGGGGTGTCGAGGCCAGCTGCAGTCCGGCAGTGGGGCACTCTGAACTGAAGAAGCTGTCTCGAACATACCCTGAACTGGGGCACCCGGGCTAATGAGGGCTGTCTGGAGTGTCCGTGAATAGGGGCACCCCGGACTAAAGTCGGGGCAGCGATCCAGGTGATCGCCAGCTCGAAGTCCGCCCCCTGCGGAGGCGGACTGCGTCTCGTGAACTGCAGTCGGGTGTTCGGCGGGACGGCTGCGTTCTTGGATTTGCGGTGGCGCCGAGCAAGACAGTCCTCCCCCTTGTGGGGAGGACTTTTCCGAGTGCCCGGCGGTAGCCGGGCGCTCGGAAGGATGCTGCCCCGGACTTTAGTCCGGGGTGCCCCTAATTCGGGACAACTGGCCGTTCTGAGACAGCCTGTTCAATCCGGGGTGCCCCTATATTCTAGGACATTCACCGGAGGGCTGACACAGGCGCGTCGGGCACGGTCACCCACAGGTCTTCCCCGTCCACACGCACGGGCAGCGCGTCCAGCGCGTCGCCCACGCACGGGCCGCGGTCGCACAGGCCGCTGGGCAGCACGAAGAGCGCGCCGTGCGTGCGGCAGAACACGCGGTCGAGGGCCGCGTCGTAGAAGCCGCCCAGGCCCATGTCCAGGTCCACGCCCCAGTGCGGGCACGCGTTGCGGAAGGCCACGAAGCCCGACGCGTGGTGCAGCACGAAGCCGCCGCCCGCGCGCGCGTCGCCCTCCCACGTGAACGCTTGGGCCTTGCCGAGGGGCAGCAACGCGGCGTGAGGCAAGCACAGCTCCATGGGGCACCCAGTATGGAGGGCATGTGGGCGGGCGCACGCGGCCGATTCTGCTAACACTCGTTTAGTGACCCCCCAGTCCCCCTATGATCCCGCGACGCGCTCGCTCGCTCGTGAGCGCGGTAGCGTTTGTTTTACGGATGAAGGCGAGAGCCCACGCGCAGGCGACGCGCTGGTGCTGATTCACGGGCTGCCCGGCAGCGTGCGCGACTACCGCTGGCTGGAGAGCGCCCTGCGCGCGCACGAGGGCGCGCCGCCGCTGCGCGTGGTGCGGCTGGACATGCCGGGCCTGGGCGGCACCGCGGTCGAGCTGGCCGAGGGCAAGCACGACGTGCGCAGCCGCGCCGCGTTCGTGCTGGACACGCTGGACGCGCTGGGCATCGGCCGCGCGGTCTTGGTGGGGCACAGCATGGGTGGAGGCGTGGCCCTGGCCGCGGCCGCCGAAGCGCAACGCCGTCACAACAACGCCCCGCGCGGCAGCCGCGAGCAGAGCGGCACCGGCGAGCGCGAGCAGTGCGCCGTGGTGGGCCTGGGCCTGCTCGCCAGCGTGGGCACCCACCCGCACAAGGGCTATCAGCGCATGCCGGACCCTCGCCCCGCCGGCCTGCTGCTGAAGGTGCCCGTGCTTTCGAAGCTCCTGCACCAGCCCATCTACGACAGCTTCGTGCGCAGCGGCTTCCCCAAGAGCACCCCCGTGAGCGAGTGCGTCCAGTCCCTGCGCTGCGTGGCCGCCCTGCGCTTCCCCCACCTGGCCGAGGCCGCCCAAGAGCTCAGCCTGCGCCCCCTCCCCACCCTCGTGGCCTACGCCGACGACGACCCCCTGGTGGAGCCCGAGGTCGGCGCCCAGCTCACCGAGCTACTGGGCGCCGAAGAGCTGCGCTTCGCGGAGGGCGGCCACAACATCCAGAAGACCCAAGCCGTGGAGCTGGCCGAGGGCCTTCACGGGCTCGCCGCGCGCGCGTTCGGGGTGCCCAAGGAGCTGCGCCAGCTGGCCTAGGCGCGGGTGTGTCGGGAGGCGCGCGGAGGGCTGAAGGCCGAATGGGCCTCGCCTGTAAGTGTGGGCGGGGACTGTGCATTCGGCTGGGCGCGACGTGGTTCCGGGGTGCTCGCCGGGGGTGTCAGAAAGGTGCCGCAAAAGTTGGCCACATGGCTTGACACACGGGGACGATGGGGACACATTCCGGGCCCATTTTCCGGAATAGCTCAGTAGGTAGAGCGATCGACTGTTAATCGATTGGTCACTGGTTCGAGTCCAGTTTCCGGAGCTCATGAAGCCCCAGACGAGTCCGTCTGGGGCTTCCGCTTTACAGGGCCCTCGCTGACGTCGTCGGCGGGGGCCTTGTCATTTGTGCCCTTGTTTCCGAGGGTTTGCCGTCTCCGCGTGCGCGCGACGACGCCCCGCAATCCGTGAGCGCCAGAGCCACGCCAAGCCGATGAGACTCTCTCTCGGGGTCGAAAGCGGGTCTCCGTCGCCCCGCAGACACCTGGAGACGCCTTCCGGCGTTTAACACCAAAGAGCACCCGGTTTACAGCGGCGAGTGGGACATCCCGCCTGCGTTTTCCGGCGTTGTCGTGTGCGTCTCCGTCGGCCGACTCGCCACAAGCACCCGGAGCGCGAATAGCATCCACCTCCCCTGTTCGGCTCTGCCAAGAGCACGCGGCGGCGAGGAGACCGAGCGTCTGACGTTTCACTCGGCGCGCGGCGGCAGACGCTCGGCGAGCACCGGGTCCTCGTCGAGGAAGGCGTCCACCGTGATGTCGTCGAGCACGAGCTTCGTCAGCCCGAGCTCGCGATCCCACTCGGCGCTCCACACGAGCCCGCGCACCATCGCGTTGCGGGCCCCGACGTCGTCGCGCTGCCACGCCGCCCATGCAGGTGCGAGCGCATCGAGGAACCCGCGCGAGCGGTCGTCGCGGAACCAGGAGATGTGGGCCTCCCGAAGCACGGCAAGCACGCGCGCCTCGACGTGGCGCGCGGCGACCTGCACCGGCGGTGTGCAAGCCGGGCGCGCGGCGTCCCCTCGGCAGCGATAGTAGCGGGGGACCTCGTCCGCGTTCTCCATCGTGACCGCCGCCGAGGCCGTCGTCGTCATCACGCGCCCGCAGCCCGTACAGCGCAGCAGGCCTCGCAGCATCCATGGGTCCTGGTCCCACTGTGGCGCCTTCGAGCGCGCCGTTGGCTCGCGCGTGCGCCGAGCGTCGAGCGCTGCGAAGGCGCGGCGGGCGAGGTCCTCGTCGACGATCGCTTCGTGCACGCCGTCGACCGTGCCCTCTCCGTGAGCGCGACGGCCGAGGTAGATCGGGTTGCGAACCACCTGCAGCACCGAGCGCCCCGTCCACATCGCGCCGCCCTTGCCGCCGTGAACCTTCGTGTGGTGACCAGCCTGGTTTGCCCAGGTGGCGATGGCCGCACCCGACTCGCCCGCCGCGCAGCGCTCGAAGAACGTCCGCACCAGCTCGGCCTCATCTTCGTCGACGACAAGCTGCCGGGTGTTCGGGTCCGCCTGGTAGCCGAGCGGCACGCGTCCAGCAGCACGACGTCCTCGTGCACGGGCACGCCCCTTCGCCTCGCGCAGCCGCTCGCTGATGAGGTCGCGCTCAAACTCGGCGAGGCTCGCCGTGACGTTGTAGACGAGCTCGGCCAGGGGCCCACGCGCCCCGCCGGCGCCCTGCAAGATCACCAGCTCGACGCCCGCCTGCTTCAGCCAGTCGCTCAGCCGCACCCAGTCCGACATCTTGCGCGCGAGCCGGTCGAGGCTCGTGACCACCACGACGTCGACGCGCCCCTGCACGCACCACGAGAGCAGGCGCCGCAGCGCGGGCCGCTTGAGGCTGCCGCCGCTCACGCCGAGGTCGTCGAAACGCTCGTCGAGGGCGACCCAGCCCTCGTACTGCATGGCCCGCACGTAGTCCTCGCAGCGCTCGCGCTGCACGTCGCACGAGGTCAGGTCCTGCTCGCCGCGCGCGACCGACTGACGCGTGTAGATGGCGCAGCGGAGGACGGGGCGGCCGGCGGCGTCGAAGCTCGTCGGCTCCGCCTCGGGGCGTGCCCGCGTCGGTGGCGGTCTCCGGCTGCTCAACGTCCTACTCCTGGCGCGCCTCCTCGTGGGCCCGCCCTTCACGGAGCTCGGTCGGCGCTGAACCGTGCGCAATAGGTATCGCTTCGCGTAGCAATCCGAAAGCGGTTCAGCAGCAAGGGACGCCCACACTTGCCGTGCGGCGGCCGGAACTGTATGTTTTCTACGGTGGATTTCTTCCAGAGGTAGTCATGAGCACCGCCGCACAACCCCAGCTCGAGCCCGGCCGCGCGTACCGCACCCGGGACCTCCGCCGATGGAGCGCGAACCCCACGCGGCTCGCTCGGCGCCTCGTGGACGAGGGCAAGCTGCGCGAGGCGGCGCACGGCCTCTACTACGCGCCTGTCCCAACGAAGTTCGGGCCGGCACCTGCCGCTGACGAGGAGCTTCTCCGCGGCTTCCTGGGCGACGAGCCCTTCCTCGTCACCGGCCCGCCGCGCTGGAACGCCCTCGGCCTGGGCTCGACGGCGATGTTCGCGATGACGCTGGTCTACAACACCCGGCGCACCGGCGAGGTCGTCCTCGGCGGGCGGCGCTTCCTGCTGCGCCGCGTGTACTTCCCCGAGGCCCCCACCCCGGAGTGGTTCGTGGTCGACCTGCTCCAGCACCACGACATGGCAGGCGTCGCCCTGAGCGAGCTGCGCGAGGGGCTCGTGGCGACGCTGCGGCTCGGCCGCTGGGATCGCGAGCGCCTGCGGGAGATGGCCGAGACCTACGGCACCAAGGCGACGCTTGCGCTGGTCGAGGACGCACTCCACGAGACGGCAGCGAGCGCCGCATGACCTTCGTCCATGACGACCCCGAGTTCGTCGCGTTGCTCACCCAGGTCTCGGCCGAGACCGGCATCGCCGCCGCGCTCGTCGAGAAGGACTACTGGATCACCCACAGCCTATGGGCCCTGCACGAGACCGAGCTCGCCATCTGGTTCAAGGGCGGCACCAGCCTCTCGAAGGGCTTCGGCATCATCGAGCGCTTCTCCGAGGACCTCGACCTGATGATCGAGCGCGGCGGTGTGGCGACGCTGCCCGAGGTCACGAACTGGGCGAGCACCAACAAAGGCCCGACCGCCCAGCGCCGCGCGTTCTACGATGCGCTCCCCGCGGCGCTCGCGATCCCCGCCGTGTCGGTGGAGCTCGACGCGCAGCGGCAGGACAAGTACGCCCGGGCCGCCGACTACATCGGCCACTACCCTGGCGCCCACGCCACGGGCTTGCCGAGCGCGATGAGCCCCTTCGTCCGCTTCGAGGTCGGCCGCGCGCGCGTCGTCCCCTTCGCCGTGATGCCGCTGACGTCCTTCGTGCACGACCACCTCGCGCGCCTCGGGATGAGCGACGACTACGTCGACAACCGGCCGCGGGCGGTGCGCTGCGTTCACCCCGTCGTCACGCTGCTCGAGAAGCTCGACGCGCTCTCACGTCGCTACAACCGCGACGTGAGAGAGGCCGACGCCTTCGTGCGCCACTACGAGGACGCCGCCCGCGTCATCCGGGCGCTCGACCGGCTCCCCCCGATCGAGACCTCCGCCCTCGCGCTGGCCGAGGAGATGCTCGCGGAGAAGGGGATCGCCGCGCTGCCGAGCGCCGACGACCCGTCGCTGGTGCTCGACGACCCGGAGAAGCGCGCGAGCGTCGAGCGAGCGTACGCCAAGATCGCACCGATGTTCTGGGGGCCGCGCATCCCGCTCGACGACGTCTGCGCCACGATCCGTGCGTGGGTCGGTGCGCTGCGCGGGTGACGTCCTCCGGTTCGCCGTAGCCTCCCGGGGCGACGGCGGCGGACACGAGCCGCTGACCGATGGCGGCCTCGATCCGGCGTCCCTTGACGCCCATGATTCCAGGCACTTGCGGCCCGCAGCTGTAAACCAACGGGTCACTCATGCGTCCGGCAAGGTAGGCCCTATTTGAGCTTTTGAACGCCCAGCGAGTCCGTCTGGGCGTTCCGATTTACAGGCCCCTCGCCGGCGTCCGTCGAGTGCGGGGCTCTGTGTTTCTGGCCTGTTTTCCGCGCGCTTGCGGGGCCATCGGGTCGCTCGGCGATCATGAGCACAGCGCTCTCGCCCAGAGCACGCGCGTCTCGTCCGAGACCCCGCGAGGTGCTCTCGGTGGATCTGGGCCTGCGGGCCGAGACACCTGGAGACGCCAGCGGCGCTTAACACCAAAGAGCACCTGGTTGACTCTGGCGAGTGGGACACGCGGCGGGCGGAAATCTGCGGGCGCTCGGGCGCTTCGTCGGTGGCGAACGCGAGCGGACTGGCAGTGGAGTTTCAGTGACTACGGCCTGCACCTCGGTACCTGGAGACGGGTGTGTTCTCATCGGACGAATACCGATTTCGACCCCTGAGCTTGCGGTAGAGTGCGGTTTTCAGCTTCCGAGTGGCTGTTCCATCGGGTGAGGACGATGAGCGTGCCGAAGGAGCCCGCCCGGAGCGCGGCCTCGAGGCGACGAGCGTCTCCGTTGCCGCCATCGCGCGGGCTCTTGAAGACGACCACCTCAGGTGCCTCGACCAGCCCCGGACGGAGGCGGCCGTCGCCGCCGATGACGGCGACTCGGTGCGCAGCGACTACCATGCGTACCTCCCCCCGCGCGCCTCGAACTTGGCCTCGTCGAAGCGGACCGCCGCGAGCGCCGCGCGCACGCCGACGTCCAGGATGGGCGGGCTGGTGCGGTGGACGCCGCCGGTGTTGCCGAAGAAGCAGCCGAGCGGGTCGACCATGACGTAGGAGTCCGTCATGGCGTCGTTGTCCTCGGCGATCGCCGCGTACCCCTCGGCTTCGAGGTGTGCGTGGCGCAGGACGAAGGCCCGGAACTGCTCGGGGGTGATGAGGAGCGGCTCGACCCGCCCGTCGTTCTGACCGACGACGCGCAGGACCTGGAAGACCTTCCACCGCTCCGGCGCGATGCGCCGGACGAGGCCGATCATGTCCTCGTGCCAGTTCAGCGCCGTGACGACCGTGTTGAGCTTCACGCGTACGCCGCGCTCGCGGCACCGATCGGCGAGGTCCACCGACCGCTGGACGTGGCCTCCCCGCCCGCGGCCGAGAGCCGCCTGCGTCTCCTCGCAGCCCGAGTCCACGGAGAGAGCCGCCCAGTCGAGGGCGTCGCCGTGGTTGTCGATGAGGTCGGCGAGCCGAGAGCCGTTCGTGACCACGCCGGTGACGAAGCCGACCTTCTTGGCGTGCTCGACGATCTCGCCGATGTCGGGGTGCAGGGTCGGCTCGCCACCGGCGAAGGTGATCTTCTGGCCGCCAGCCGCGCGGAGCTGATCGATCACGCGGCGGGCGTCCGCCGTGGTCAGCTGACCGCGGACGTCGCGGAACGTCGCGAAGCAGAAGTCGCACCGCGCATCGCACGGCTTGAAGAGGTGGAAGTTGATGGAGATGGGGGTTGCTGTCGTGGGCATCGGCTCCTCCGTCAGGGGTGGATGTCGAACCCAATGCAGCGCACCCATCGTGCCGACCTGGCGGCACGCGCAACTGCCTGTCCCTATTGAGTCTTGATGGTGGCGTGTAGGCGTCGTCCGGCGAGATATCGCCGAGTTCGGCTATCCGTCGCCGCCTGCCTTGCCGAGCTTGTGCTCGAAGGTCTTGCGCGGGAGGCCCAGGAGCCTGGCGGCCTCGGACTTGTTGCCCGACGCCTTGCGCATGGCGGCCTGCAGCCACGCGGTCTCGTACGCCTCCATCTGGGCGCGCAGGTCGTCCAGAGGCAGCTCCCCGGCCAGATCGGTCGAGGACGGGATGGCGTGCCGATCGGACTCGGGCACGCCGAGGCCTGACACCGCGGCGTCGATGACCTGGTCCTCATCGCGGTCGGCGTGTAGGGCTGCGAGGAGGTGGTAGGCGGCACGCTGAAGGTCGCGGAAGTTCCCTGGTAGCGGGTGCCGGCTGATCTCGGCGAGCAGACGCGGGTGGTCGCAGAACTTCTCCCACTGATCCGGCTTGATCCCGCCCGTCGCAGTCGACGCCACGAGCACCGCCCTCCAGGCGTCCGGCAAGTCCTCGGTGCACTGACGCAGCGGCGGTACGGACAGGACAAAGACGGCGATGCGATCGTAGAAGTCGCGGTCGAGCAGGCCGCCGCGGAGGTCGGCGATCGGGCGGTTCGTCGCGCAGACGAGGCGGAAACGAGACTGCCGGACCTTCTCGTCACCGAGCCGCTGGAATCCTCTCCCCTCGACCGCTGCCATCAGCAACCGCTGCGTGTCGCTATCGATGTCGGCGATCTCATCCAGGAAGAGCGTCTCGCCGTCCGCCTGCTCCAGCAGACCCTGGCGGTCGCGCGTCGCGCCGGTGAAGGCGCCGCGGACGTGCCCGAACAGCTCCGACCGAGCGAGCTGCGGGTTGACGCGAAACTGGCCGCACACCACGGCAGGCCAGCCCCCTTTCTGGGCCTTCTGGTAGGGGCTCATCGAACGCAGGAGATTCGCCAGCGTTGTCTTCCCCGTCCCGCGTTCGCCGACCAGGAGAACAGGCACACGTAGCGGCGCCCATTCCTGGAGCTTCGCGAGCGCCTCACGCAGCGCGGGGCTCTTGACCCTGGCGGGGTCCCACATGTGCCCGCTGTCGTCGTCCCCCACCTTCCGCGGGCGCGACGCACGGTAGCGCCGGAGCCAGGTATCGAGGTCGAACTTCAGGAACTTCACTGGTGGGTGGCCGGCGGCCTGCCCGCGCTTGTCCGCCGTTTGCAGGAGCTCGATCGGGCCCGGGACGAAGCCCGTCGTGCCGAGTACGAGCCAGACCGCATGCATCGAGGGCGTGCCAGGCGAGAGGTGGATAGCGATCAGCGCGTCGGGGTTCTCGGCGCGGGCCTTGGTGAGCACCTCTTCTGCGAACGGCCGAATCGCAGCATGGTCAGTCGGGGACGCGTCCGTCTGCCACGCGACCTTGATGATCTCCGGGCACATCGGCGCCAGCTCGGCTCGCAGGGATTTCGCCGTCTCGCGAAGCGCCTCGCGCTCGAGGTCCCCATCGGGCGACGGAGCGTCTCGCCAGCATAGGTACAGGCGGCCGACCCGACCGCGAAGCGGGCTCTTGGGGCTCGCGATCGCGGTGAGCAGCGGGGCAGCCTGGTGGCCGACGCTCACCCAGCTCACCAACACGGCAGTCGCGGTATCCGTCATGGCAGCACCACCACGGCGTCCAGCTCCTTCGCGAGTTGTCGGGCGGCGGCGAGCTTGTCGGGGGACGCGAGCAGAACCAGCTTGCGACCACCGTGCGAGTAGACCGGCGGATCGTAGGGCTCCTTGACCTGGACCTCCTTCTCCTTGCCGTCCTTGCCTCGCTTCGTCCGCATGACCTCTCGCCGCAGCTCCGTGGCCTTCTTCGGCAGCCGGGGCGGCACAACCTCCCACTCGTAGCGGATCCGCTGGTAGAACCGCTCCTTCTCACGGGGCGGCACCAACGCGGGCTCGCCCGCGCCGTCGAGATCCAGAGCGGAAGGGGCGACGACCTCGGCGACGCCCACGACGTGCTCCTCCTCCACCGTGCGCCGCCCAGTCCGAAGCCCCTCGCTGGCGAGGCAAACCTCTCCGAGATGCTGGCTCCGCTCGAGGGCGGCCTCGAAGCGCCAAGGGAACCGCTGCTCCCAGTCGCTCAGCGCCCACGCCAGAGCTTCGGAGGCTTCGGCGTCCAGGCGGACCCCCACCTCGAAGCCGTCGTCGAGCCCGTGAGCCTGGAGGTTGGCCGTCATGACCAAGGCCTGGCCGTCCGCGACGATGGCTTTCGCGTGGAGCTTGTCGTGGGCCAGAACGGTAGCTCCGGCCGCCACCAGCCGTTGGACCGCCTCCGAGACGGCGGGGCGCGGCCGCGTCAGGACCGTGACCCGGACGCCGGCCTTCACGCGGGCTTCGAGCGCAAGGACGGCGTCGTGGTCGGCATCCAGTCCGTAGCTCGCGACCAACAGCTGGCGTCGGGCCGAGCGGATGAGCTCGAGTGCCGCGTTCCGAAGGCTCGCCTCACCGCGTGCAGTCGCCACCACGCGGCGAGCCTGCGGGCGTCGCGGCTCACCCGGCGGCGCACCGACCTTGGCGAGCCGCCCTTTCCCCGCGAGCTCTCGCTCGGCTTCCGTCCAGAACACCCAGGAGAACCATGCCGCGAGGTCCTCCGCGTCGTTCGGCGAGAGCTTGACGCCCAGCTCCACCGACTCTTGGAGCGCCTTGTTGAAGTTGGCAGTGCAGATCCACCCAGCCGGCCTCGACGCAGGGTCGGTCACGAGCAGCTTGGCATGGAAGTGCTCGGCAGAGCGCAGGAGGACATGGCCTGCGAGACGGTCGAGGAGCTGCTTGTGCTCTTCGACCATCCGAGCCTCGAAGCCGTCGTCCTCGCGCACCACGGTGGCCAGGCGCGTCTCCGACGCGGTGAGCACGTAGACGCGAACTCCGCGTTGGGCGGCCCGGATCATGGCGTTGGCCAGGATCTCGTCCGAGAGCAGAAACGACGCCACCAGGACGACCTCGGACGCTGCATCGATGGATCCGGCGAGCGCTCGTCGGAGCGTTTCGTCGGGGCCCACGCGGATGATGGACTCCCCGACCTGCTCCGTCCGGTCGGGCTCCGTGGGGCGGGTCCGAACCCAGACCGGAGGCAGGGGCTCGTCGACGGCGACTACGCGGGAGAGACGAATTGGGTCGATCATCGTTCAGCTCCAAAGTCCAAGGTCGGCGGGGGCCAGGATGAATCGTGCGGTTCGGTCCTGGGGTGCCGACCGCGCGCGCCGGAGCAGTTCGTTGGCGTCAGGGAGATTCGGCCGATGCAGTGGGAACTGCCCTCGGACCGCGTGCCGAGCTCGGTCGATGTCGGACGGCACGACATACGCCGAGATGCCGTCCCAGAGCAGCCACTCGGCCCATTGCTGAGCTGCAGCGTCGGACTCCGCGACCAGCGGGACACCCTCGAGCCGGGTGGTGTCGAACTGCCCGATCTCGCCCACAGAGACGGCTGGGACCTGCAGGTCAGTCATGAACGAACGTCGGACTGCGGTAGGCCATCGCTCCATGTTGGTGGGCAGGACCAGCGCGCCGGCTCGCTGCTGCCAGTCCATCAAGTGCTCCTGTCGGACACCTGCGGCGCTCGAGACCAGCGCAAACCAGACGTCGTCGTAGGAGAGGACCTCCAGCCCAGCCGGGATCGGCAGCGCCATGTCCACAGACTCCGCTCTGCCACCCTCCTCGGAGGGCAACCGGCCGCGGAGCCAGACTCTCGGCGCTTGTCCCGGTGTCCACTGCAGCGACACGACGAGCTCGCCACTCGGCCCCTCTTCTCCACGTTCGCCAAGGTCGCGAACCTCGAACCCGCTCCCGTCCGTGACAGATCGGAGGAGGATCCGCTCCATGTCGGTCAGGGCTCGAGGGGGGCGCCGGCCCGGCTCTGGCCGGTCGCCCCGCCCCCGCTTGTAGAGTCGATCCCGTTCCGCCTTCGCGTGGTCGGCGTCCAGGCGCCGCACATGAACGAGCGGCGACGAGACCAGGGCGTCCTCGACGAGGTAGAACCGCCACACGCCCTCTTCGGGCACAAGCACCGCACCGTGCTCGAGCATGGTGCGCCCGGAGTCAGAGAGCGTTGCGGGGCCTCGGTGGCCTTCCCGCTCGAGCAGCCCGAGCGCGAGCGCGCGCTCGAGGACGCGCCACCCGACCTGTTCAGGGAGATTGCCAAGCAGCTCGCGGGCGATGTCCCGGCCGCCGATGGGATGGCGCAGGTCGGCGGCGAGCCGAGCGACCGCGAGGAACTCGGGGCGATCGCGACCGACAGCGACGGTGGCCTCGGTCTTGAAGGTCCGGACACGGATGCTGCGCTGAAGATTGATCACGCCTCGACCTCCCAACCGATGTCGCCGTGGTAGAACTTGGAATCCGCGAGAGAGCGAAGCAGCGGCGATCGGCACCGATCGGATGCGAAGTACGACCGGTGCCCGACGAGCACGAGCTGGTAGCGGGCGCGGGTCAGCGCCACGTTCAGACGGTTCGGGCTGTTGAGGAACCCCACCGAACCGCTTTTCACGAACGACAAGAGAACGAGATCCGCCTCGTGGCCCTGGAAGCGGTCCACCGTGCACAGGGTGACAGTGACCGCCGGCGTGGCTGCGCCCTTGGGGAGCCGGAAGTTTCGGGTGTTTCCGAACTGGCCGCTCTCGCGCTTGAGATCGTCGCGCAGGAGCGCCTCCTGTCCCCGGTAGAAGGTCAGCACCGCGACTTCCCAGGGCTTCGGCGCTCCGTGCTCGTCCCGACGCGGATTGGCGGCCGCCCAGTCCACAAACGCCCGGAGCTCCTCGAGCACCTTGCGTGCCTCGGCCAGGCTGCTGTTCTTCCGCCCGCTCCGTCGCCGCCCCGGGTCGACCTCGAGCCAGAGGGCACGGCGGGCGTAGCGGTTGTAGGTCCACGAGCGGGCCGCATCGAGACCGGCCGCGTCACGCAGCAGCGCTGCAGTCTGCTGTTCCCTGAACGCCTTCCGTGCGCGCTCGAGGGGCCCGAGGATGACTGGGGACAGCACGAAGTCCTGGTCGTGGCGGTACTCGGTCCCGTACATGTCCAGCCACCGGCGGTGTTCTTCTCCGAGCTCGGCGCCGGTGGTCGATGTGTAGAACTGCTGCCGTGGGAACGCCGAGATGTGTGAGTGCATCCGGTGCTGGAACGTCAACGACACCAGCCTCTGGGCCAGCGCGTCGGGCGGTAGGCCATCAGTCAGTGCCACGCCTTGATCCCACCCAGGCAGGCGCTCGAAGCCCGTCTGAAGCAGCTCGAGAATCGACGGCATTGCGACGCGTCGCATCGTGCCGAGCTCGCGCTCCAGCGCCTCACGCGGACTCTCGAAGTCTCCGTTCTCCCGGTTCTTCCGGGGTCTCGACTTCCGCCACTCGAACCAGGACGTGTCGAGCGTCACGGGAAGCAGTCCGCCGACCTCCTCGACGTACCGCCGCTTCTCGGCGGCGTTCTGCCGAAGCTCGTAGGACCGCACCAAGCGCCAAGCGACCTCCGACGCCCAGTCCACATCTTCGGACAGGTCGACGTACCGCTTCTGCTTGCGCTCCGACACCACGACGGCTCGGCGCGCAGCCCGCCAATCGAGCAGCGCAGGCACATCACCGCCCTCGACAAGGAGGTCCGCAGGCAAGCGGTGCTCGAAGCTCTGGATCGCCGAGGCCGACCCCATGACGAGGTCCGCGTAAAGAAGCTCGGGGACTGCGCGCGACACGCCCCGGAGCGTCGCCGCCTGCACGCCATCGAGGACGACGAAGCGAGCATCCCGGGCTGAGGCTTCGGCGCTGGCGATCTCGGCCTCGCCCTCCCCAAGCGCCAGTAGACTGCGCACCTGGCGCGGACCATTGAGGGACGCGGTGAACGCGTGTGCCGCAGCCCGCGCGTTGGTCGGCGGAACTAGCCCCCGGATGTTCTCGGAGAGGTCCACCTCCTCGACGTAGGGGGACAGCTGCTTGATGTCGCCCACGACAACCCATCGGCGAGCGTGCAGGGCCGGGACGAGGAACTCGCTGAAGGTCGTCTTGCTGGCTTCGTCGAGGATCATCACGTCGAACGGCTCGAAGCCGTCGCCACCTCGGTTCGCCTGCTTGATCGCCGGGTGCTGCAGGATCCCGATCGTCGTACCGCAGATGAGGTTCGACGAGTCGAGGATGAGCCGCATGAGCGGCGACTCCATCTCCTTGCCAGCCTTCCCGAGTGCTTCCTTCAGCATCCGCCGAGCCGCCGCGCCTTCGGGGGACACGTCGCCGGGCGAGTCGAAGAAGTCGCCGAGCTCGTCCCGCCAGGTCTGACGAATCCGCTTCAGCGTGAAGGGCACGATCGCGTCCGACGTAACGCGGTCTTCCTCGCCGACCCGCACGGGCAACACCAGCTTCTGCTCGTCAGTCAGCCCGTCCTGCCAGGCGATCAGCCGCTCCAGCACGTTGTCCACCGCGACGTGCGTCGATGCGACGAGCAGGACCCGCTTCTCCTGCTGGAGCAGCTGGACGATGAGTTCACAGATGGCGGTGGTTTTCCCAGAACCGGGTGGACCTTCCAGGACCGCGAAGTCCTGGGTGCCGAGGGCGATGGCCACGAAGCGGCGTTGTTCGTCGGTTCCATCGCGCAGGCCGCCATCTTGTCCCCGCTTCAGGAAGTGCCAGGCATCTTCATCGAGCGGGGCCGGCTCGACATCCGGCCACTGTGCATGCGTCGAGACCAACCGGATGAGCGGTGCCAGCCGCGGGCTCGGGGCGTTGTCCAGGTCGCGGAGTGCATAGATCTGCCGCTCCAGGGTGTAGGTGTTGGGCCGCAACCAGATGAGGTCCCCATGGGGCTTCGCGGCCGTGGGCGGTGGGGGCTCGTCCTCGAGGTCGGCCGGTCGGTACGATTCGGGCAGCCGGTCGAGGAGGAGCGCTCGTCCTTCTCGGTCGTAGTCCAGCCGCACCACCTCAGCATTCCGGCCGCAGCGCGGGTCCTCGTGAACGCTCTTTGCGTCGAGAAAGGCGTCGAAGGTGTCGTCGGGCTCCTCGGGCTGCCACGGCGGCGGCTCGAGCACGACCCAAACGCCCGCAGGCTTCTGGCGGACGTGCCGATCGCGCCGCTTCGAGGACCGGCGAGCCTTCCGCGCCTGCTGATCCCACCTCTCGTCGAGTCGGGTCTGGAACTCTCGGGCTTCTGCCTTGGTTGCCGCTCGCCAGGTCAGCACGGGCTTGCGCGCCTGGGCGGCGGTCTTCGCGGTCCACAGGAAGTCGCTGTAGGGTCGGAGCTGGGCTCCGACCTGCTTCATCGTGACGTCCCACCGCCCAACACCGGGCAGCGACATGTAGAAGAGACGGGCCATCTGTGCTCCTTCGCGTGAATCTCACGACCTAGAGAGAGCAGAGACCGTGCCGGTCTCGCGCCACCCGCGAAGTGCTTGAAATACGGACGGTCACCCGTCCCAGTCGACCGGGCTATCGGCAGCATCTTGCCATATGCGGCGAGATATCGCCACCACGGCCGGCTGCAACTTCGGCACGATTGGATGTGCGAACTGCCTACAGCTTCTCGGCCAGCCCCGCTGCGAGCATCGCGCGCACGAGC